>JAMWBQ010000117.1 GCA_023819315.1 Candidatus Omnitrophota bacterium | reverse complement strand
GCTTTGGCATCGTATACGAAAGGCACTTCCTCTATGTTCTGTTTACCTTTGGCCCATAATATATAACTTATCTGCATCAATCGGTCATATGCCCCTTTTATAACCTCAGATAGTTTTTTAAATGGTTCAGAGATCATATTTTGTTCAAATAAACTTCTATACAATATCTTTCTTCTTAACTTTTCGTTCTCAGAAGGGATATTTTTAATATTATCTCTTATGTGGGCAAAAGTAAAAGTATTACCAGATAGCAGAATATTATCACATTTATCTCCATCAATATCAAAACCTACCTTAAATCTTGTTTGACCTTCACTTATATCGGAAATTTCTTTCCTAAAAATATCTACCCAACATGTCCCTATCACACAAAGTTCATTAGTATCTATAATATTATAAACTAACGCTTGTTCCGATTTTAAGCTTTTGACAGTAGATGATTCTATATAACTATTAACGGAATCAATCTCTCCAATAATGGACTCTTCTACAATACTATTTTCTATGTTGCCCTTTCTAATTACAGAATCAATAATAATAGATGCTCTCAGTTTTATATCACCTATCTCAATTCCATTCTTAATATCTTCAAAAGTTATTTCTTGTTTAGTATCTGTCCGTATCCCAAGATTATTTATATATACTCCTCCTATATATGAATTAATTATAGGATGATGTAGATCTCTAATGTCTCTCATCGCTCTTGCCTCATTTTTAATTCTATCTGTCAATGAAATATAAAATACATTACCTCCTTTATCTATTTCTATTTTACTATCTACTAGTTCAGCTAGCATTAAAAGATGATTATTGATAAGCGCTAAAGGATTTCTATATTTCCACCAGTAAATATTACTACCAATATCGTATAACCCAAACAGATTTGATTTATTTGATAAATATTTATCATAAATTTCCAAAACCTCTTTTGTTGTCTTTTCTATCTGCTGTTTTTCTTCGTCATTTTTACCTTGACTTACTAGTTGAGTGATTATTTCCTCTTTACTCTTTTTATCTACCAATAACCACAATAGAGGTTGAATAAATTGTGGAGGTTCAAGTTTGAGTGTGTCTTTTTTAGAGGGGTCAAATAAACTTGCACCATAATACATTATAAAGATATCAAAAAGCTCTTTCTTTATTCTATGAGAACCTAATGAAAATACTGCCTTATGACACTTCTTTTGAATCTCTTTAAACCATTCTCTTGCTTTCTGCTCACTATTTTTGCCTGTAATAGTATCTATAAAAGAAACCTGTTTAGGAAGATTCCTTACAATATTACCATTCTCATCTATTTCATAAATACCTAATTCATTTATACTAGCTGTCGTCAGTTCTTCTTCAGATTCTATATTAGTTCCAAATTTTACAAAAAGGTAATGAGAGGGTTGACTGATTATTTCTTTTGTAGGTATATATATCTGAGAAGTATAAAAAACATCTATATAACTACCATCATTGGAAGAAGCAAAAATACTGTTTTGTAGAAAAGTGAGGGTGATGAGAGTAAAAGGGATACCTTTTTCATTTCCAACCATCTTTATTGCTCCACGCGAATTATTTTCTGCTTGCGTAAGAGGGCTATCGCGCTTACCTTTACCAGCATTTAAAAGTACACAAATTCTCACTTCTTTATTCTGCCATAGTTTATTTAAATCAATTCCGTATTTATCACGTGCTAAATCACAAGCTTTCTGATAAGCCCGTATAGTATCTATAATCTGCCCGCCACCAGAAACAGGAATATTTACAGAAAGAATATAAAATCTACCTTGCTTTATTCTATCTCCAAGAAGCAATTCAAATTCTCTTTGGCAACTTTCCTTTTCGTCTTCAGAAGTTGTGGCAATAATAATTACATTATAACTATCCCGGGAAAAATCTGGATTGAGTATACCCCTCATAGAAGAAATATTTTTCTTGATTATATTATTAACATCGTTATTTGACCTATCTGAAGAAGAAACTATAGGAACAAAAGGACCGCCACTAAAAGTATTTTGAATCATAAATATAACTTCCTGGGGAACAATATTCCTATATTCTCTATCTAAATCAAAAACTCCATACCGAGCAATTATATTTTTGTTATAATCAGCAGAAGTATTGGTTTGTCTACCTGTGGAAATAATTGTAATAAACCTCTTACCAAAAATAGTTAAATCCCATGGAGCTCTGCTATCATGACCTCGTACTAATATTTTTCCACCAATTGCTTTTATAAATTTCTCAAAAGAGTTTCGCCCAACCCAGTATTTTATATAACTTTGTTCACCGCTCTTGCGATAATGTAATCTATCGTTTTCTTCTTCTTGCTTAGAATTAACAAATGTCCAAATAATTTCCCATTGTAAATTTATCTTTTCATCTTGAGAAGTGGGCTCTAAAGTTGAACTTGTCTTTAAGTTGAGTAAACCTGCATTAATTTCTATTTCTCTAGCCATCAAGGCAGGAACTCCACTATGGGCCAAAACTATCCCATTGGGTGTGATTGCCATTATAGGTAAGATGTTAAATAACTGCCTATGTACATCTATGAATCTTTGTCTAATCTCAAGAGGATACTGTTGTAGTTCTTCTATAAGCCAATTTAAAATCTTCTGTGATTCAAATTTAATTTCTTCATAACTTGCCTGCATAAGATCGTGATTACCAACTAATAAAGTAATCTTATCAGGATAATCTTTTTTAAGACTAAATATTAATTCTAAAGTTCCAAGATTATCTTTCCCTTCATCTATGTAATCACCTAAAAACACTACATGAATATTTTCATTCAACCGAAGTCTTTCAATAATATTCTCTTGTGCCAAAATTTTTCTAACCGCATCTATATCTCCATGGATATCTCCAATAACAATAAGTTTTCCTTTTTTCTTTCCAATATACGCTATTCTCCCTTCAATAAATGAATTTTCAGCTTCAATCTCTGAAATAGTTTCTCGTAGCAATCCTTCTTTATATTCTGAATTTATTATAGTTATAAGTTCTTCCATTAAATTTATAACTTTCTCTACTTTATTTATATCACTTTTAACTATTATTGAAGACGAACTCCTTCCAGGAACATTCAACTTCTCAATAATCTCTTGCTCAATCTTCCTTTTTAATTCATTATTTTTAGAAGGAAGATTGGGTAATTCACGCAGTTGTCTAAACGTACTATAGAAACCTAACTCTTTGGCTAATCGTTCATCATTATCCGTTTTATCACCGTTTACTTCAAAGCCGAATATTGTCCGAGTTTGGCCTTTAGAATATCTGGGATCATTAATAGAGGGTCTAAAAATATCTATATATGCCTTCCAATCAGCTAATAAACCATTCCTCTCACACACATTATAAACTAAAGCTTTCCGGGAAATAAGAGCACCGATTGTAGAACTCTCAACGAAACTATATTCACTATCAATTTTTCCTTTAAAATTATCTATTACACTATTAATAATTCTTGAACCGGATAATATTGTAGAATCTATTACTATTGCCCCCTTCACATATACACCACCTATAAATATACCATCTTTTATGATCTCAGCAGTAATTTTTTGACCTGTAGAAACAATAATACCTTCTTTATCTACGTATTCGCTACCAAAATAAGTGTTCACGATAGGTGTATCTTCTATGCCTCTTAATGCACGCATTGCTCTGGCTTCTTCTGCTATTTCATGAGTAAGAGTTCCTTCACCTTTAGGTCTAAGAATAATATTATCTTCATTAAATTCTATAGCTTCATTGGCTAAGTCTTGAAGCATAAACAATTGATTGCCCAAAATAGCAAAAGGCGTCCTATATCTCCACCAGTATATCTCACTTCCAATACCAAACAATCCTATCCACCTATCTAGAGAGGGTAATTCATCTTTATATCTTATATAGAAATTAAATACTTCTATAGAACTATTTAGTTTACTAAGTTCAGATTTAATACTATCAGGTATTGCATTTAAAAATTGATTGAAGTCATTAATATGGAAATTATTAATTTTTGAAAATCCCTCACGAATAAGAATGAGTGGTTTAACAAAATCAGGTGGCTCAAGTTTCAGCGTTGCATCATTAATTCTATCTCCAAAGTATTTCTTGAAGGCCATAAATAAAGCTCTTTTTATCCTATGTGAACCTAATGAGTAAAAGAACCTTTCTCCTTTTGAAAGAGCTTCTTTAAATTTAATCTTATCTCGCTCAAACTCATCGGGAGTAGGCATTCTCCCATATTTAGGTATACTCTCTATGATATTACCTTGGCTATCTGTTCTATATCTACCTAAATCCCTTAATCTAGAATGGGTGAGTTCAAATTCTGAACCTATCTCTTGGCCAAATTTGGTGAATAAAGTATTGCTGGGTTCTGCTATGCTAAGATCTCTAGTAGGGATGTATATCTGAGACACATAAAACACATCTATCTCGTCTTTATTAGAAGAAGCAAATATAGCATTTTGTAAATAAGTAAGCATCAGAAGTGTAGCGTTTTGACCCTCTATTTTTCCTGCAAGCTTAATAGCAGCGCGAGAATTATTCTCTGATTGAGTTAAACTCGAACAACGTGTGCCTTTACCTGCATTAAGTAACATACATATGGTCTTACCTTCTTCCCAAAGTTGTAGTAATGTTTTTTCTTTATATGTTGGATCGTTACCATAGAGTTCCCTAAACCTATTTTCAGCTTCATTCCAAGTCCTCAATTCATCAATAAGTTGACCGCCACCAGAAACAGATAAATTTACCGATAATATTAAACTTCCATACTTTTTATGGAATATTTCAAACTGTTCTTGTTGAACTTTCATCTCATCTTCAGTAGTATTTGCGATGATAATAATATCGTAGCCTTTGTTTAAATGGGGAATAAGAAAGCTCTTTGTCCTTTCTTCATTTTCCACATGTGTCCTATTGAATTTAGAAGTTGCTCCAATCTCATGGACTAATGAGGCAACTCTCTGAAGGGTAG
>JAMWBQ010000116.1 GCA_023819315.1 Candidatus Omnitrophota bacterium | reverse complement strand
GGCGCGTATGCCAATTCCGCCACCTCGGCTATTAATTAAATATTTCCTTAAGTTTAATTTTTTAATAATAACATTGCCTCAATTGTTTGTCAATTGACAAATTTCTTCTTAAATGCTAATATTGTAACAGATATAAGAAATAAAGAGAAAAAATTCTAATAAGGTAAGAGAGCTTAATTTTGGGGCCGTGGTTCAGTTGGGAGAACGTTACGCTGGCAGCGTAAAGGTCACGGGTTCAAATCCCGTCGGCTCCATTTCCCCAATTACACCCGGCGGGTGTAAACAAAGGTGAAGGTATGATAATAAAAAAAAGAATAGATGATTTAAAAGAAGGTGTAGTGTTAGCTAAAGATATTGTTAACGAAAATGGCTTACTGTTAGTAGCTAAAGGCACCTCTCTTGATGAAAAACTGTTATCACTTCTTAAAGATAGAGGAGTTAAATGGGTTTATGTAAATGTAAATATTAGAGAATTAGACCAACCTTTGCCGAAAGAGTTAGAAGAAGAATATAAAAATATAGAAGAACGCATAGATAAAAAATTTAAAGAATTTGGTGATCATTATGTGATGCAAAAAATCGCCCATTCTGCTAAGGAATACTTAAAAACAAGATTATTTTATAAGTAATTTACGTAGATAAAGATTAAGGGGTTTTTATTGATGAAAATAGAGAATGTCCAAGATTTTATTAGACAGATAGAAGATTTACCCACACTACCTGACCTTTATTTTAAATTCCGCGAAAAGATCGATGATCCTAAGGCAAGTGCTAACGATGTTGCTAAGGTTATCTCTTCTGACCAGGCAATAGCTTCAGCAATATTAAGAGTGGCTAACTCAGCATTCTATGGTTTTATGCGTAGAATAACCAATGTGCCTCATGCTATTGTTATAATTGGCTTCAATGGTATTCATCATATTGTTTTAAATATGACGGTGTTAAACTTATTTAAAGGTAAGAACAACATTTGTGATTTCAATATCGGTAAGATCTGGGAACACTCTTTAGCTACAGCAGCAATAGCTAAGATAATTGCTCGCAAAGTTAATTATAGTAATTTAGAAGAGAGTTTTACTGCTGGTTTACTCCATGATATTGGTAAGGTTATTATTTATAAGTATCTACCCCAAGAGTTTAGGGAGATTATAGAAGAGGTAAAAAAGAGTAATATTAGGATAAGAGATGCTGAAGAAAAAGTTATTGGTGTTGACCATACGGATATAGGTAGTTGTTTGTTAACAGAATGGAATTTCCCTAAGAGTTTAGTTTCTGCCGTAGCATATCATCTTAATCCATTTCTTGCTAAAGAGAATATACAGATCGTTAGTATCGTTCATTTAGCGGATATTATCTCGCGGGCATTAGAAATTGGTGATGGAGGGGATAGTAAAATACCGCTTATTTGTGAAGAAGCATGGAATAGTTTAGGTATGTTGGTAGAAGATATAGATGATATTGTTAGTGAAGTAGATAGTGAGTTAGATGCATCAAGTATATTTAGAGAATTTATAAAATGAAAGAGCACACAAGAAGTTTTAATGGGTTTATTCATAGTTTGATTGAAAGCCTACCTTATGGTATTATGGTTTTAGACCACGATGATAGAATACAAGAGTTAAACAGAAATTTTTCTTTTATCTTTAATATAAATATAGCAGATGTTAAGGGTAAGAATTACAAGGAGGTTATAGAATCTAAATTTGTTCAAGTTTTTTCTAATCTAATTGAGGATACAAAAGTTAAAGGTTTTGTTATGGATAGACAGATTAGTGTTCCTATATTAGGAGGAGTAGAGATAACCATAGCTTTAAGTAGTTCGGCATTAAAAGATAAGGATAACAATTTTTATGGTCTCACTATTATCTGTAGAGAAATGACAGCAACCCGAGAATTAGAAAGGATGCGTGAGTTGGATAAACTTAAGTCCGATTTTATTTCCAGCGTTTCCCATGATCTTAAGACACCTCTTACCAGTATCATTGGTTATACCGATATACTTATGCAATTAGCTAAAGAGAAATCTCTTAGCGAAGAATCGGATTATTTAAAAATTATTATGCAGGAGGCGATGAGATTTGCCCGTATGATCGATGATATTATTAATATGGCTAAGATAGAGTCGGGTAAATTACAACTTAAAAAAGAGTTAGTTTCTTTAAAAGAGATTGTTGAGGAGGTTATTAAAATTGTAATTGTTCAGGCAGAAAAATTTAAATTTATTGTGAATTTTGATAATAGTATACCTTTACTTTTAATTGATAAAGCTCAGATGAAACGGGTGTTCCTAAATCTGGTAAGTAATGCTATAAAATACTCACCGCAAGGTGGAGAGATTAGAATAGATGGTTATACGAAGGGTGATAATGTTTATGTAGACGTAATTGATCATGGTATCGGTATGTCTGAGGAAGCATTATCGCATATGTTTGAAAAATTTTATCGTGTAGAATCAGATGCAACAAAAGGAATCACAGGGACAGGGCTTGGTTTAGCAATCACTAAAGGGATTGTAGAAGCTCACGGAGGAACGATAGTAGTTAGAAGTAAGTTAGGAGAAGGGTCAACCTTTTCTGTTATTTTTCCTTTAACGATGAAGAAAAGTATTTAGGGAGAGAAAGTGGAAGAAGATAAAAATTTAAAAAGTTTAATTAATTTTTTAGTGGTAGAGGATGATGAAGCTGTGCGTCAACTTATTGTGCGAAGGTTGAGGATGGAAGATTTTAGTGGCAGTATATACGAAGCCAGTGATGGGCAGGAAGCTTTAAAAATATTCTCTGAGCAAGAAATAGATATTATTATCTGCGATTGGCGTATACCTCTTTTGAATGGTATTGATTTTGTAAATAGAGTAAGGAGTACCTATAATAGTAGTAAAGTAGCAATTATAATGATGTCTGCAGAAACAGAGATGGATAAGATAGAATTAGCTTTAAACTATGGAGTCGATGATTATCTTACTAAACCATTTACTACGCAAGATTTTAGAGAAAAATTGAAAAAAGCTATAGAAAAAATTAAGGGTAGGTAAAGAGAAATATTATTTTAATATGTTAGATAACAAAGAAGTACCTAAATCCAAATCAAATTTATTATTGAGAATGCGTAAGTATTTTTTTACAGGCATAGCTACGATATTTCCTATATTTATAACCGTTTATACTATTTTGATAGTTTTTAAGTTTGCTGATAGTTTGTTAGGTAGATACATTAATTCTTTCTTAAAAGATAAGTATGGTATAGTTATCCCTGGACTTGGATTAATAGTTACTTTAATCATAATTATAACTTTTGGGCTACTTTCTCATGTTTTCATAGTAAAAAAGCTTTTTGTGATTATAGAGAAGATATTCTTAAGACTTCCTTTTGTTGCCTATATTTATCCGGCAGCAAAACAATTGTCAGATTTCTTATTTGATAAGGTAGAAAAAGAGAAATTTAAAAAGGTAGCTATAGTGGAATACCCTTATAATAATTGTTATGCTTTAGGTTTTGTTACTAACGAGGAGATGGAGGATTTTAATAATAAAACGGGGAAAGAATTAGTAAGTGTGCTTATACCTGTTCCTCCTTCGCCATTTACCGGGCCAATAGCTTTATTACCTAAGGAGAAAGTAAAAATGTTAGATATAACTATTGAACAAGCAATAAAGTTTGTTGTTTCCGGGGGTATAGTCTATCCTTTTGATAAGAAAGAACAGCTCTAACAATCTAACCTTAAGTAGAGTTTTTATTTAGGGCGCATTAATTTATTTAAAAATATTATTACAAAACCATAACATATTGATTATCAATGAATTATAAACAAATTAACTTATACCTAAATAATTAACTTGATTTTATCATAAACCTTTTCATAATCCCTCTTGATAGCTATTTTTCCCTATATATTTTTAAGAAGGGATAATGATTAACTTTATTACCAATATTCCAAAAGTAGTAAATAAATTACTTGATAAATTTAAACACAACTTGTGTTATGTTCAATTTAATGCTTTCTCTAATTATGTTAGAGGATTACTTTTCTTATAATATTTAATTACAATGATCTATAAAGAATTACTACCATTTATTAAATTATCGATTACCTTTTCTATTGTTTTTTTTCTTGTGGGATGTGATTTTATATTGGGCATAGTTCAGCCGGAGTTAAAAGAAGAGAGGCAAATTGTTGGTGAACTTTACAGTTATAATTCTAAAGTAGAAGAAATCCAAAAGATGTTGAAGGAATTAGGTTATAGACCAGGGGTAATTGATGGTAAGATTGGCTTTAGGACAAGGGATGCGATAAAAAAGTTCCAATCAGACCAATCCTTAAAAATTACAGGATACATTGATAAAAAAACTTGGGAAGAGATAAATAGATTATATAAAGAAAGATTTGCCCCTTTAGATAATGTAAAAATTGGTAAAGATGTAGAACAAGTCAAAAAGATAGATATTGTTAATAAAGAAAAGTTAATTAAAGAACAGGTTGTAGAAAAAAAAGGAGAAAGTTTTAAAAAGATAAGTGTTTTACAGATACAGACTGCTTTAAAAAACGCAGGCTTTTCACCTGGTCCAATTGATGGCAAATTAGGTGCTAAAACAAAAAAAGCAATAATAGAGTTTCAGAAAAGAGAAGGGTTGGTTCCTGATGGTAAAGTGGGACCTAAAACTTGGGAGAGATTAAGCAAGTATTTAAAAAATAAAGATTAGTAAATTATAAGAGTAAATATCATATTAAATAGTTGTTTTATAGTCTAAAGCAGAATGATGATAATCTGTGTTTTATAGTTCTATACAAGAAATATCCACATCAAAGAGGTGTTTACCATTTTTAAACATAAATTTTCTTTCAGCGTTTTTAGGTTATTTTTCTTAAAGAATGTCACCGCAATATAATAATGTCATCTTATTGCAAAGTAGAAATGTCAGGGTAACTTGATGTAAAATACCACCTCTTAGGAGCAAAAAGGAGGTGGTATTATGGAAGAAGTAATTACCCTG
>JAMWBQ010000115.1 GCA_023819315.1 Candidatus Omnitrophota bacterium | reverse complement strand
GTCCAGGTTTCACAGAATGGACACATGTTGCAACAGCTAAACCTCTTTTTGATGGTCATTATCAACCAAGGATACCAGCTGACTTAGGGTTTTACGATTTAAGATCTGAAGATACTCAGCTTAAACAAATAGAGTTAGCTAAAAAGTACGGGGTTTACGGGTTCTGTTACTATTATTATTGGTTTTCTGGAAAAAAGCTTATGGAACTTCCTATTGAGCGTCATTTTAATAATAATTACGAATTTCCTTTTTGTATTTGCTGGGCTAATGAAAATTGGTCAAGGCGGTGGGATGGTTCTGAAAACGAAGTACTGATAGCTCAGCAAGATACAGAGGGTGACGCTTTAGCCTTTATTGAAGATATTTCTAAGTACTTTCATAGCCCCTATTACATTAAAATTAAAGGTGCTCCTTTCTTAATAGTATATAACTTACGTAAAATCCCTAATCCAGAAAGGATAATAAGAATATGGAAAGAGTATGTAAGAAGTCTTGGATTTCCCGACCTACATGTATGTATGGCCGAAACTTTTGGACAGGATAACAGTCATGGCATATGCGATAGTGCTTGTGAATTCCCCCCTCATAAAGTAGTATCAAGATTAATAAATTCTAAGATAGAAGACCTACCAAGTGATTTTTCAGGGAATATATATGATTATGAAGAAGTAGTGGCGAATGAAATTAAAAAGTCCAAGCCTTCTTATATATTGTTTAGAACAATTATGGGTCCATGGGATAACACACCAAGGAGAGGTAAAGCCGGAAACATTTTCCATAATTTTACGCCAGAGCTTTTTGAAGCTTGGTTAAGTTTTGCTGTGGTTGAGGCTAAGAAAGAATTACCACCGGGGATGAAGTTTGTTTTTATTAATGCGTGGAACGAATGGGGGGAAGGAACCTATCTTGAACCAGACAGAAAATATGGTCATAGACTACTTCAAGCAGTAAAAAATTCGTTAACTATGGCAAATATGTCATTAATGGAAAGCTTTCTATCGGCGGTAAACTCATCCGAAGATACAAAAAACCAGTTTGACTATCTCACTACACTTAAAAATTCCTTGGACATTCTAATAAAAACCGTAACATCCTTTGGTTCAGGGCAGGAATATTATAAGAGTAAGTTTATACCCTTCGAAGAGGATGTTTATAACTCAAACTTTAAAATAAATAGTATACCTAATAAAAAGTGTCTTGTAGTGTGTGAGAATATAAATGGGCGGCCTTTTAGTATAAAAACGCATATTTTAGATAGATTGGGTTACTTAACCCTTCGTGGATGGCAATTTGTTGAGGACTTTCCTTTGACAGAATATATACCGACATATGCAGTACTCATAAAAGATGATGAAATTAAGTATTTTGCCCAAATCTATCTCAGACACAAAAGAGAGGATGTAGCAGAACATTTCAAAAGTCCTAAGGATTATTTCCACGGATTTTCTTTTACGGGGGAACTAAAGAGGGTAGATCAGGGTGCATACATACTTGGTTTTTTGCTTCCAAATAGACCGAATGAGTATATGCTATACAAAACTGATTATGTTCTGTTTATCGGATAGGAGGCTGTTATGAGCGACCTTGTAAGTATAATTATACCGTCCTATAATCATGAGAAGTATATAGCTGATTGCATATACTCAATTTATGATCAATCTTACGAAAATATTGAGCTTATTCTTATTGATGATTGCTCTACGGATAAAACTTTTGAAATTGCTTCAAAGCTATTATCTCATGCTGCAATGCAGAAGCGGTTCCATAGGATTGTGTTAAAAAAGAAAGAGAAAAATTCAGGTGCGCATGATTCTATTAATATTGGATTAAGTATTGCTCAGGGCGAATTTATTGGTATTATAAATTCAGATGATGTTTATCATAAGGACAGAATCTCTATAATGATTGAGGAGATGAAACAACACAAAGCAGATTTTGCCTTTAGTAGAATTGCTTTCTTTTACAGTTCCTTAGAAAAGGATGAACTTCCTTCTAATTTGGATGTTCCCGATTCCCTTTATTCCTATCCCCTTAAGCAAATTTGTCTTGCCGATGCAGAACCTTCCATAGGCTTTGCCCTATTAAGAGAAAATATAGCAGTTTCTACGGGAAATTTTCTTTTTAGGAGAAGAATATTAGATTATCTTGGTGGTTTTATTTCCTTAAGATATAGCCATGACTGGGATTTTATTCTAAGAAGTCTTCTTATTACAGAGCCTCTTTTTGTAAAAAAAACCCTATACTATTATAGATTGCACGAGGTAAATACATTCAAAGAGGTTAAACCCTTGGCTTTTATTGAAACAGAAGTAGTACTCAGAAGATTTTTTAGAGCCATTAGTACTTACAAACCTTTAAACCCTCTTTGCCCTTCTCCAGAAAACTGGCCTGGATATTTTCAAATCTTTATTAAAAGACAAGGTTATCAATCTTTTTGGGTGAGGGAATCTGGTGGTAAGGAACCATATTGGAGGGTTTACGATAAAAAGGAACAGACAGGAAGCTTTGTAGAAGTTTTAAGGAGACTTTATAATCGGTTAAGGCTTAAAAATGAGGATTAGGTATATAAGCCTGTTAATTTTATTAACTTTTTTATTACCTTTTAATTGTGTAGCAGTCTTTGCGGAAGAAACGACCTGCCCGCAGATAGGAGCTATCAGATGGGATGCGTGGCATGGAAAAATGAGCGAAGTTGGAAAATACGAGGAAAAGATTTTATCGGACATAAAATGGCACTATAGATTACCCTTCTGCACTATTTTAACTGATCAAGGTATATCAATAGAATGTGCTACAGAAGAAGCCATGGGCAAAGAAATTGAGTATGCATTTTATGCAAATTTGGATTATTGGGCTTTCGTTGTATTCCCTCGGAATACAGCTATGAGCCAGCAAATAAGACTTTTCTTGATGAACAAGGAGAGGGAAAAGGTTAAGTTTAGTCTTATTATTCCTTTTAAAAGATGGATACCTAAAACTTACCAAGATACAAATAGTTATTTTTTAGAGTTTATTAAACAAGACAACTTTTTAAAGTACAGAAACAAACCTGTAATTTTTATTTTTAAAATGGAAGAAGAAGCATTGGAGGAAATATGGGGCGGGCATGAGGGATTTCAAAAGGTTTTGAATGATTTAGAGGAGAAAATTATCAGCGCAGGTCTTGAGAAGCCTTATTATGTTTTGATGGGTTTTAATCCAGAAAAAACTGCCCATTTAGCGAGAGTGTTTAATTTTGATGCAGTAACCACTTATGCAGTCCACTGTGGTAGAAGAGGGACATACGAAGAGCTAAGAAAATGTGCATATAGATGGTGGGAACGTGCTAAAAAGACAGGAATAACAGTTATTCCCATAGTTATGTCTGGATGGGACCCACGACCAAGAGCTAATACACCAGCACCGTGGCAATCAGAGGTTTACAAAAGACGAGCGGGCGAAATATTTTATACAAAACCTAAGCCGGAGGAGATTGCAGATCACCTTAGGGAGGGTATTAGATGGGCAATAAAAAACAAAAGTCCCTTTATAATTATATATGCTTGGAATGAATTTAGTGAAGGAGGATGGATTATGCCAACCCTAATTGAAGGAGATGAGAGAATAAAAGAGATAAGAAAGGTTATACTTGAGGAGTGCAAAATTAAGTAGGAGGTAATCTAATGAGGAAGCTAATAATCCATATAGGTGCCCATAAGACTGGAACCACAGCAATACAGAGGTTTTTCTGCGACCATGCAGAGTATATGGAAAAGCAATTTAATCTGATTTATCCAAAGGGGGAATTTTTGTTTCTTTACGGTCAGCATTATATAGCGTGGTTATACTCTCGGTATCATGCTTCTCAAATCAAAAATACTGAGCTTAATAAGCTTAGAAATAAAATTGAGTATTTTAAAGATTTGGTACAACAAACCAACAACAAAAGCTTCATTTTATCATCTGAAAACTTTATGTGGGTTGAAAATCCTCAGGATTTTCTTCAAATTGTTCAAGAATATTTTGAAGATATAAATGTTATACTTTATGTGCGGAGACAAGTAGAGGCTGCGCCAGCTTTATACCAAACAGATGTTTTATTTAATTCTAATTCTTATGATTTTATGAAATGGTTTGAAGAACGGCAATTACTCTTTGATTATTATTCTGTGGCGAGGCGGTGGGAAGAAATAGGTTGTAAGGTTATAGTTAGACCCTATATAAGAGAGAAATTTCCCAAAGGAGATATAAATCTGGATTTTTTATCTGTGGTATCAACAATTATGGAAAAGGAAATACTACCTCCACAAAATTACAATCCCCTTAAATATGCTAAAATCAATATTACTGCACCAGATTTTATTACTTTAATAGCGAGAGACTATAATTCACAAAGGTCAAAGAACATTGTTTTACCTTGGCTGATTAAAGCTGGACTAAAACTTAGCGAGAGTTTACCTGATTTACCCAAATACGATTTTATACCTCCTTCCATAAAAAGAACGATCTGGGAGACCTATAAGAATTCAAATGAATTGTTGTGTGAAAAGTATTTAGGTTCAGATTATTTAAATTGGTTAAATAAAGAGATAGAAGAATCTGATGATGATTGGCAAAAAAGGTTCGGATATGAAGGAAGTCACCTTGTAGAATTGATAAAAGCATTTATAAGATTATTAAATTCCCAATATGAAAGTAAAATCAATGTTTTTATTGAAAAACCAAAGATAGAATACTATCCAGCAGAAGAAGTTGAGTTTATGAGGTTGGATGTTTTACAGATGGATTTATTAGGTGGTGGTAAGCTCAGTATAGGTGGTTTAGTTTTGCTTAAGAAGGAAGTGGAGGGTGATTACCAGTTGATACTTAAGAATGGGGAGGAGGAAAGAGAGATTCAGTGGAACATTTCATCTCCTTTCTTTGCAAAGAGTTATCCAGATAATCCAAAAGCCAAGAATGCCAGATTTCTCATAAATGGAGTTTTGCCAAGTAAGGAAAAACCACTGGAAATATATTTAAG
>JAMWBQ010000114.1 GCA_023819315.1 Candidatus Omnitrophota bacterium | reverse complement strand
TAATTAACTTTTTTAGACTATCTCTAATCACCTCGTATTTATTTTGTTCTTTCATCGTCAGGGTAATTACTTCTTCCATAATACCACCTCCTTTTTGCTTCTAAGAGGTGGTATTTTACATCAAGTTGCCCTGACATTTCTACTTTGCAATAAGGTGACATTATTATATTGCGGTGACATATAAAAATTAATAATTTGCACTCAAATATATTTTAACGAAATGGTAGGTTCAACGGACGATAAAACGGGATTTAATCTTTTTGGCTTTAAAAAATTCCTGGGTAAATTTCTTCGCTACCGTATGGTCATACTTCTTACAGGAAAATATATTTATATAAGCTGTCTTCCATAAATCGGAAAAATGCCCGGTGATTGAACTGGTTTCTATTAGTTGGACCAAAGAATAACCTTTGGTGTAAGCAGCATTCTCTCCGAAATAAGGAAGAAGAGTTTTCCCAAATTTCTTCATCTTTATCAATTTGCATAGTTTATCCACATACTCTTGAAGTTTTTTCTTAGAGGTAATAACTTCCTCATCACAATCGTATAAATCCATAATCAACTCGTACCCGTAAATCTCCCTTTTCATTCTTCTATACCTCCTTTTATATAATTAGGCAGAGAGAAACTTGCAAAATGTATCTCGGGATTATAATACTTTGTTCTCAATTTTTTCTGCTGGTATTTTCTATTTAAATCTTCAAAAGGAATATTAAGAGGAGTTTTACCTTTACAAGCTATTAGAAAAGTAAAGAACCCAATTATATAAGTAGGACAGGCTGCCACCATAGGAGTAATCTTAGGAAATATTTTCTTTATACGATTGTAATTTTCTCTTAACTCTTTTGGTTGTAAGATACTCGAACCTGTCTGTCTAATCATCATCCCGTCTTCGTTCAATAGGGAAAATATATCTTGATAAAACTTCTGAGAAAATAGAACCTTAGCCACTCCCATTGGGTCAGGAGAATCAACGATAACAATATCAAATTTCTCCTCTTTATTTTGGACAAACTTTGCTCCATCATCTATTATTGTTTCTACTCTCTTATCGTTAAAAGATTTACCACATATAGATTTAAGATACTTTTTAGAAACCTCTATCACCTCTCTATCTATTTCTACCAAGTATACTTTTTCTACATCATGTTTTAAAACTTCCTTTAATACACCACCATCACCTGCCCCAATTACAAGAATTTTCTTAGGAGAAGGATGACTAAGAAGCAAAGGGTGAGTGAGCATTTCATGATAAACAAAATTATCCTTCTCCGTGGTTTGAATAGTATCATCTAAGAAAAGAATACGACCTAAACGAGGTGTTTGGTATATCACTATATTCTGGTAAGACGACTTCTTCTTATAGATAATCTTACCTTCCAAACCCAACTTTACATCAGGAAATAATTTTTCGTAATACCACATTAGAATATACCCCTCTTCATTTCCGCTATTTGCATTCTTTTGGGTTTAAATCCTTTCTTTATTACCGGTATCGCTTTATAGGGGTCAACTTCCCCACAAACGAAAATATCTAAAGCCCCGTAATGGTATTCCGGCCAAGTATGGATACTTATATGCGACTCTTGAATTATAGCTATTCCTGAAATTCCTCCTGAGGGAGAAAATTTATGTAGGTCAATTTTAAGAAGAGTGGCTTGACAGGCTTTAACGGAATCTTTTAAAATTTTACGAATTTTAGGTAGAGATGTTAAATTACAAGCTTCCCACAGTTCAATTACGAGGTGCACCCCCGCATATTTTATATGTCCATTAGTGGCACAGAATTCCTTTCCCATCCCCCCTAATAATTCCTCTTAATAAAAAAATCTTTACTAAAAACATAAAAACTAATTCATTTAATCAATTAATATTAAAACAAAAAATTTATATTTTGCAAGAAAAAAATTAAATTTTTTTAATTTTTTTTGATATAATTAAAAACAAGCCCCAAGAGAAAAGACTAATTATGAAAATATAGAAATAAATTTATGGATTACGAAAAATACCTTGAAGAAAAGGAAAAAGAATACGAGAATATGTGTAAACGATGTGGTGCCTGTTGTGGAGCATACGATGACCCTTGTAAACATCTGAAATTGAATAAAGAAGGAAAATACTACTGCGAAATATACGAGAAACGCTTTGGTTTAAGAGAGACAATAAAAGGAGAAAAATTTTATTGTGTGGAGATAAGAAAAATTCTAAACTCCCATTGGAAGAAAGATTACCTGTGTGGATATAAAATTAAATCAAAGTTTATATAGAGGAGCTAAAATTATAAAGTGAACGTTGGCTATAAAGAAAGAAACAAGGGCAAAAACAGTTAATAAAAGTTGGGCGGAAGGAATTAAAAACATAATTAAACTCAATATGGTAAAAAACAAAAATCCCATAAAATCCACTCTAATTTTTCTAATTAAGAACCCTCTAAGAGTATAATACCTACCCATATTTATATATTTCAATATGGCAAATAAAAATAGCAGACTTATCGTTGAATAAAATTTCAAAGGGTTATCTAAAAAAAAGGTAGCAGTGATGTAAATTGCTACCAACAAACTATCTAATAATTTCTCTATATTATCGTATATGGGATAATTACTCTTACAAAACACTATAGAAAAGTATGTATTGATAAGAAGCAAAAGATAAAATATGGTATTAATATAGGAAAAGATACCTTTAGAATTTATAAGGTTTATCAACAAAAAAAATGTTCCTGTGGCAAAGAATAAACGTCCTAAAAATATATTTTTTCTTTTCTCTAAAACATCTTTCTCAAAATAATGAAAATAGTTTCTCTTAATCTTCTTCTTAAAAATAGTGTAAAAAAATATTTTTATATATTGATAAATACTGTAAATATATCCTTGTTTTTGGAATCTTCGATTGGATGTGTAAATAAAATAATTTAAAATAGCTAATTTACCTAAACTTTTAATACGATTGCATAATTCGGCATCTTCGTTTACCAAAATTTCTTCATCAAACCCACCTGCTTTTTCAAAGATATCTTTCTTAGTCAAAATAAATATACCTGCAACGAAAGGTTTAAATTTTGCCGTAGCTTTTTGAAATATATATAGAAAACTATATATAAAATTTGCTAATAACCCACCTTCTATAGGTCTAAATCTACAAGAACAAACTACCAAATTCATCTTCCTAAATCTCTCTAAGATATTGTATAGAGTATCTTCACCTTTAATAAGGGTATCAGCATCCATAAATGCTAAATAGGGATACTTTGCTTTTTTTGCCCCAAAGTTACGTTGAAAACTGACATTCCTTTTATCAACCGTATAGACCTCTACACAAATATTGAGATTAGAGTTATTATTAAAAGTCTCTTTAACTTTTGAAACAGTATTATCCCAAGAACAAGCATCAACAATAATCACCTCTAACTCTAACCCTTTTTGGTTAATTAAAGATTGAATAAGTTGAGGTAAATATTTTTCTTCATTTAAAGAGGGAATAACTATAGATAATCCTAAGTTTTCCATAATTTATTTGATTTTTATTCTACCATCTTTTTTTCATTAATGTAGTTTTTTCTTTTTTGTTATATGGTATAATTGTTATAAATAATTTTGATGATAGATAGCGATATATTAAAACTAATAGAAAAACAGGTTAAAACTTTCAATATCCCTTGGGTGACAAAAGATTTTCATAAACACCATAACCCTTTTAGAGTTTTAGTATCATGCATATTGAGTCTTCGCACTAAGGATAAAGTTACCCAAGAGGCTTCTTTACGTTTATTTAAAGTAGCAAAAAATTCTTTTGATTTAGCTAAATTAAAACCTAAACAGATTGAAAAGCTAATATATCCTGTAGGTTTCTATAGAAAAAAAGCTAAAAACCTTCATAATTTAGCTATCCAATTAATCAAAAAATATAAAGGAGTTGTCCCTAATAATGAAACTTGTCTCCTTGAATTTAAAGGAGTGGGAAGGAAAACAGCTAATTTAGTTTTAGGGTTAGGCTATGGAATACCTTCTATATGCGTAGATACTCATGTGCATAGAATATCTAATCGTTTAGGTTGGGTTGAAACAAAAACTCCTCAGTCTACAGAGAATAATTTAAAAAAAATTATTCCTAAAAATTGGTGGATTAAGCTTAATACATTACTCGTTGCCTTTGGACAAAATATATGTTTACCTGTTCGCCCCTTATGTAGCAAGTGCTATGTGAATAAATACTGTAAAAAAATAAATGTAATTAGTAATCGATAATTTAAAATGAGAATAAAAGGTGTAAATTTAGGTGGATGGTTATTAATGGAAGGTTATATATTAGGAGGAAGAAATATAGCTGAACATTTATTCAAGAAAAGATTCAAAAATATCTATGGAGATAGCGAACTTAGAAATTTTGAAAAATTGTATAGAGATAATTTTATTCAAAAAGAAGACTTTTATAGAATATCTCAATTAGGAGCAAATTGCGTAAGACTACCTTTTAACTATCGTATCTTAGAAAAGAAACCTTTTAAATACGAAGAAGACGGTTTCCTCTATTTAGATAGGGCTATTTCTTGGGCAAAAAGTTATAAACTTAAAATCATTCTTGATTTACACTCTGCCCAAGGGGGACAAAATTGCGACTGGCATTCTGATAGTTCTGGAAAAGCCTATCTCTGGGAAAGCAACAATTTAAGAAAAAGAGTTAATAAACTTTGGGAAACAATTGCCAAAAGATATAAGGGTGAAGAAACTATCTATGGATACGATTTATTAAATGAACCGGTAATAGAAAAAAGTAAATTAGTTACCTTAAAAGAACTTTATAAGGAAATCATTAAAAGTATAAGAAATATTGATAAGGAAAAATTTATTTTTTTAGAAGGAAACATTTGGGCTCAAGAAATTGAATTCCTTCAAGACATTTTAGGAGAAAAAATAGCTATAAGCATACATACTTATCAACCGTTAAATTTTACATTCAATTTTATCAACCAATATCGTTACCCAGGCAAAATAGATGGGGAATTTTGGGACAAATCGCAAATCTTTCGCTATTTGGATAAATATTACTCTTTTAGTAAGCGAA
>JAMWBQ010000113.1 GCA_023819315.1 Candidatus Omnitrophota bacterium | reverse complement strand
AATGTTTAAAGCAGGGCTTCTGCAAGAAAAAGGTGTTACTGGTTTGGATGCAAGAGTAAAGGAAATAGATACTCCTTTAAGTTGGAATATACCTTTGGTAATCTGGTATATTATTATTAAAGGTGCTGCACTTTTAGTAGAACTTCTTCCTTATTGGATTATCGGTATGTTTATCGCCGGCTCACTTGTTGTTTTTGTTTCCTGGGAAAAAGTTAAACACAAGATGGGTTATGGCAGTTTTGGTGCGAATTTTATGGCTACTGCTGCGGGTGCAGTAATACCAATATGTTCTTGTGGAATCGTTCCGGTATTAGCCGGAATGGTTGAGTCAGGTATTCCCTTAGGGCCTACACTTGCCTTTTTAATTGCTGCACCTATGCTTAATGTACCTACAGTTTTTATGACCGCCACACTTTTAGGTAAAAAAATGGCGATTGCCCGGGTTATTGCGGTATTTGCTATTGCCATGTCTATAGGGTTAATTGTCTCTTATTGGCAGAAGAAACGCAGAGGCTTAAGGCATCTGGTTAAAATATATGTTCAACCTAATCTATCGCCTCAGATACAGAAATTTGCCTATTCTTTAGCGGTTAAGCTAATGCAGAAAACGGAGGGCCTTACCTTAGAAGAAATTGGTCAAGAAAATAAGGATAAATTAGAAGAACTTGAGGAGGCGGAAATAATTGAGCAAACCAAAGAGGGGAAGTGGCGTCTAATTAAAAGAGATACTAACAAATATCAAGCTGGTTGTATGGTCTTACCTCAAGGTTATCAAGGAACATTCAAACAAAAACTTATCCAGCTTTGGAAGGTTTCCTGGCAGTTATTTTTTTCCTTAAATTATTATTTAGTTTTAGCGGTAATTATTGCTGGGGCAATTCGGGTTTTAATCCCCACCAGTGTTATCGTTAATTTTGTGGGTGGTAAAGCTTTAAATTCGGTTTTAGTCTCGTCAGTAGTAGCAATACTTGCTTATGTTTGTACATATGTAGAGGTTCCTACAGCTTTAGCCTTAATTGCAAAAGGAATGGGGCCAGGAGCAACTCTTGCTTATCTTTTAGGTGGGCCGGGATTAAGTCTTCCTTCTATAGCGATGCTATCAGGAGTATTTAAACCAAAACTTTTATTTCTTTATGTGGGTTTAAACTTTGTGGGTTGTGTAATTGCCGGGTATATATTTAATTTATTTTAACAGGAGGTAAGAAACTATGAGTGACAATAATAAAGTCGTAATGATTTTTACTCTTCCCCTTCGATTTCCCTGCGGACCAAATGCAAGTTGTTGCGGACCTATAGGACAAAGCGAAGAAGATATAAAAAGACTTTCTGATGCTATAAAAAATTTGGGTGTAGAAGTAGAAATATATGATATAATGGAAGATGGGTTTTCTAGGCGCTTTCCTGCGGTGGCTAACTTATTAGGTAGTTTCGGTCCAGGGATTGTGCCGGTTTTGGCTATAGGAGATGAAATTATCTCTATAGGAACACCTACACCCGAAGAAGCGGTTCAAGTAGTAAAAGAGAAGCTTTAATGATATCATAGGAGGTGAAAAGGATATGCCTACATATGAGTATATTTGTTTAGATTGTCAAAATAAATTTGATGTGCGTGCTACTTTTGAGGAGAAAGAGAAAGGGTTAAAACCGGAATGTCCAAATTGCCACAGCAAAAAGACTGCTCAGGTTTTTGGTGGATTTATGGTTATGGGTGGTTCTAAGAGTGGTGGTTTTAGCCCGCGCAGTGGTTTTATGCCAGGTTGTGGTCCAACTGCAGGTCCGGGATGTTGTTGATTTAGGAATATCTTATGCTTGCAGGAAAGACAGTGGTTTTAGGGGTGAGCGGAGGTATTGCCTGTTGGTTGGTACCGGAGATTATCGGCCGTTTAAAAGATCTAATGCTAAATGTCTATTGCATTATGACTAAATCCGCCACCGAGTTTATCACGCCTCTTACTCTACAAGTCTCTAGTCAAAATCCTGTAGCGGTAGATATGTTTGAGCGCAGAAAGGAATGGAATTCGCCCATATTGGTTTAGCCGATATTGCTGACCTTCTTTTAATTGCGCCCGCTACTGCCAATATCATTGGAAAAATTGCCAATGGTATTGCTGATGATTTGCTCTCAACCACTGTTTTAGCTACAAAAGCTTCGATTGTTATTGCCCCGGCAATGAATCCTAATATGTATGCAAATAAGATTACCCAGGAAAACATTAAGAAATTAAAAGAACTGGGATTTCATTTTATTGATCCAGAATACGGAAATACTGCCTGTGGCACAGAAGGAATAGGTAGACTTGCCAGAATACCTGTAATTATAAATAAGGTAGTAGAGGTATTAGAAGCGCAAGAGAAAAAGAAGAATAGAAAGGTAAATGACAGCGAAAACACTACATAAAATAATCATCGGTGATTCAAGATGGATGAAAGAAATAGCAGACGAATCTATCCACCTTATCATTACCTCCCCCCCATATTGGCAATTAAAGGATTATGGTAATGGAAAACAAATAGGATTTAATGATACCTATGAGGAGTATATCAACAATCTAAACCTTGTTTGGAAGGAGTGCCAGCGGGTTTTACATAAAGGTTGCCGTTTGTGCATAAATATTGGTGACCAATTTGCCCGCTCAGTCTATTACGGGAGATATAAGATTATCCCCATAAGAACAGAAATTATCAAGTTTTGCGAAAGTTCTAGATTTGATTATATGGGAGCAATCATCTGGCAAAAAGTAACCACCTGTCATACAACCGGTGGCGCAACAGTAATGGGTTCTTATCCCTATCCAAGAAGTGGAATTATTAAATTAGATTATGAGTTCATTTTAATTTTTAAGAAATACGGCAATCCTCCAAAAGTTAGTAAAGAAATAAAAGAAAAATCAAAATTAGCTGATGAAGAATGGAATCAATATTTCAGTGGACACTGGAATTTTCCTGGTGAAAGGCAGGATAAACACCTGGCAATGTTTCCAGAAGAATTGCCAAAACGTCTCATTAAGATGTTTAGCTTCGTTGGTGATACTATTCTTGACCCATTTCTTGGAAGCGGAACAACGACTTTAGCGGCAAAAAATCTGAATAGAAATTCTATCGGATACGAGATAAATGAAGATTTCTTACCAATCATAAAAGAAAAACTTGGATTAACCCAAATTTCAATCCTTCAAGATGCAACTTTTGAGATAATCAAGCAAGAAGAACCGAAGATAGATTTTAAAGAAGAAATTAAAAAATTGCCATATATCTTTAAGGACCCTATTAAGTTCGACAAAAAAGTTGACCCCAAGAAATTAAGGTTTGGTTCAAAAATAGATAATTCCCATTATGAAAGAGAAACTTATTATACAGTAAAGGAGATAATCTCACCTGAGATATTGGTTCTAAACAATGGATTAAAGACCAGGTTAATAGGAGTAAAGGAGAGGCCAGAAAAAAATGGAGAGGCTATTCAGTTTTTAAAAGAGAAAACAAAAGGACAGAAGGTATTTATGAAATTTGACAACATAAAATACGATGCAAACGGTAATTTACTTAGCTATCTTTATTTATGGAATAAGACTTTCTTGAATGCTCACTTGATTAAACACGGCCTGGTGGCTGTGGATATTACTTTTGATTATAAATATAAAACGAAATTTTTGAACTTACGAAATGAACTAATCAAAAGTCAAAGGGTATAGGATGAAGATAAAAATCACTATTGAAGAAATCAGAAAAAATCTTGATATAGAAACCCCCGAATTTCCCAAGTATGTTGCACCACTTATCAATCTGGCGAATCAGTATGCCCAGGGAACAAGACCAAGAGTTGTTGGTCAGATGAGCGAGCTTATCCAGGAATTTGAAGGGAAGACATTATCAAAATGGGAGGAATGGTATCTAAAGAAAAAACCTAAGGCAATAAAGAATGCTACTGAGAAAATACTTCAGAAATTGAAAGAATTAAAAAATGCCTTAACTATGATTGACAAAGAGACTGTTGAACAATGGGTAAGGGATTTAGTGATTGTAAAAACCTTTGCTGGGCTAAGATTTCAGGAGGCGATACTTAAGAAAGGTGCGGAGATAAAGGGGACTAATTACCGTCTGTCCGAACCCGAAGAAGAATCAAAAGGAATTGATGGTTACATTGGAGATATCCCCGTTTCAATAAAACCTCACACTTATGAAGTAAAGGCAGCATTGCCAGAACATATAGGAATTAAAATTATCTTTTATAGAAAAATTGACGATGGGATTGAGGTAGATTATGGAGAAATATTATAAGGCTATTGTGAGAATATTTGGGGTTCAGGCTTCAGGCTGTAATCCAGCTAAGACTTGGCAGGCAGCAGCAAACCTGGCTAAAAAATTACTCACCTTAAAGTTTGGCGAGCAAGTTGATGTAGAATACATAGATTTCCTTCCTCCCAAGTGGAAAGAATTCCCTAAAATAATTAATTTAATAAATAAAGGCCAAATAAAGATTCCTATAGTTATGGTAAATGATGAAATAATCTCTTCTGGTGGTAAAATAAATGTAAGCCAGATTGAAAAACATCTACTCAATACGGGCTTAAAAAGAATAAATAAGGAATAAAAGAGGTAAGATATGTTTAAGAAAGTTCTCTTAATATTGTGCATCTTTTTTGTGGGTTGTGCAACGGTAGTTCAACCTAAAATAAGTAGAGAAACAACTTTGCCTTCTATTTCTTATGAAAAAACCTTTGAATATGCTAAGTATCCTAACCCTAACAAAGAAAAAGGGATAGTTACCCTTATGGCAAAAGCAGAGACCGGAGAACGGACGGCAAAAGCCCATTTTTTTCACTACATTGTGGAGACAGTTTATACCTGAGGTTCGTCTCATAAGAGATGGAGATATAGCAAAAGGTGTAGATATTAAGGTTACTCAGACAGGTGCTACCATAAATAGAGAAGAGATGGAAAAACTTGTGCAAACATATATTAAGGCTTTAGAGAAATACTGGAAATAATAAATATGGAGATACAATGAAAACATAGTGCACCTCTAAGATTTTGGTAAAATATAAGAAAAAAGAAAGGAGGTGCACGATGCGCTACATAGGCGT
>JAMWBQ010000021.1 GCA_023819315.1 Candidatus Omnitrophota bacterium | reverse complement strand
TTGCTTCTAAGAGGTGGTATTTTACATCAAGTTGCCCTGACATTTCTACTTTGCAATAAGGTGACATTATTATATTGCGGTGACAGAAAAATTTTCCCCACTGTTAAGCCCCCTCATTACACCCGCCGGGTGTAGCTGTAATTAACTTTTGTATCGTGTCAACATTTCTTTCTGATGTAACTGAGCTAAAAGATGTGTTTTGGCCCTTTTTAAAAAATTTACCTGCTCTTTTTAAAAATTACAACCTATCCTCTTTAATAATTTAAATCCTTCTTCTCTTAAATAATTTACAAATGTGAATACCCTCTGTTTATTATTCTTCTAAAATCTTCCCTTTTTTTTACAATATAAAACAAATTAAATAATTAATTGTATTACGGCTACATTAAGGAGAATTAAAATAGAAAATTACCTAAAAAATATGGTATATTATATCTAATATGGAACTTAAACAATCACAGAAATTAACTCAGAAATTAGCTCTTACCCCACAAATGAAGCAATCCCTTTATATCCTGCAATTGCCCATTATGGAATTAAAAAATTATTTAGAAAAGCAATTGGAAGAAAACCCTGTTTTAGAAAAAGAAGAGGTTGAATCAGAATATCCTCTTAACGAGTGGGAAGAAAAAACAGAGAATATTCTACAATACACTAAAGAGATATGCGAACCACATCTAAACAGCTCTCCAGATAAAGAAAGGTCATACGAATATAAACAGGGGTTAATTGTTCAACCATTAACCTTAGAAGAAACTCTCTTAAAACAACTAAGAACCTTACCTATAAGTGACAAAAAGTATAGGATTGGAGAGTACATAATTACTCATCTCGATGAAAATGGTTACTTAACTGTTTCTGATAAAGAATTACTAAACGAGTTAAACAAAAATGTGGGCGAAGAAAAAGTAACTCAGCAAGATATTAAAGAAGTTTTAGAAATTATTCACAAATTTGAACCTTATGGTATAGGAGCAAGAAATCTTAAGGAATCCCTACTTATCCAATTAAAATGTAAAAATAAAGCTAATACCTTAGCTTATAAAATATTATCTTCTTATCTTCCCGAATTATTAAAAAATAAAACTAAATTCATTGCAAAAAAATTAAAAGTATCCCAAGAAGAATTGAACAAAGCTATCAAAGAAATATCCTTGCTTCACCCCAAACCAGCAAAAGCTCTACCTACATCTATAACTAAAGGAGTAACCCTATATAATTATCCCGATATAATTTTAGATAATACAAATGGTAGCTACGAAATAATTTTAAATACGAGAAGTTTACCAAGAATAAAAATCAACGATTATTATTTAAAGCTTCTTAAATCAAATAAGGTATCTTCTTCTATAAAGAAATATATTCAAGAAAAGATAAATTCTGCACTGGGATTAATTAAAGCTATATCGCAAAGAGATGAAACTATCCTAAAGATTGCTCAACATATTGTAAAAATCCAAAAAAAATTTTTAGAAAGCGGTGATAGCGCACTCTTTAAACCATTATCGTTGAAAGATATCGCCAAAATAACTAACCATAACGAATCTACTATAAGCAGGGTAGTAAACAGTAAATATATTCAAACTTCTTACGGAACATTTAAGCTATC
Organism: Candidatus Omnitrophota bacterium; assembly: GCA_023819315.1. Classification (GTDB taxonomy): domain Bacteria; phylum Omnitrophota; class Gorgyraeia; order Duberdicusellales; family 4484-171; genus JAMWBQ01. The sequence continues at coordinate 20,740 of JAMWBQ010000021.1, read as the reverse complement.
TTATTTTTTTACAAAATCACTAAAGACTAAAAATGGGGAAAAAATATCTCAGGAATTAGTAAAATCTGAAATATGGGATATAATAAGTGAAGAGGATAAAAATAAACCCTTAAGGGATAAAGACATTGTCCAGATTCTAAAAAACCGCGGAATAGAGATCGCTCGGAGAACAGTAACTAAATATAGAGAAGAATTAAAAATACCTCCTTACCATCAACGAAAAAACAATAACTAATTAGATTAGGTAACTTCTCCCAGTGTGCTTTCTACCAAATTTTTTAGTTTGGTTATCGTGTCTATATTCTGGAAATTAAATTTATCGGAATTTTGCTTATAGGTAGCAATATTCAATATACCCAATAATTTATTTTGAACCTTGATAGGCATTATAATAGAGTAAGTAATTGCTCGATTGCGAAAACGTTTACGAATATTCTCATCAACAGTATCGTTACTCAAAAATAAAGGGGTATCTTGTTGAGCTGCAATACCAGCTAAACCTTCTCCTAATTTCAATCTCGTACTTGCGATTATATCTTCTTCTATACCTTTAGCTACTTTTATATATAATTCTTTTGTATCCTCATTAAATAACATTATCGAACTTCGGTCGGATTGGGTAAAATTATGTGCTGCTTCTAAAAGAACGGTTAAAAACTTATCTACGATAAAATTTGTAGATAATATTTGAACACTTAAATCGTAGAGCAACTCAATCACAGATTTTATACCATAAAAAGAAAAAACTTTTATTTCTCTTAAGGCATCTAAAAAAATATCTATATCTATTCCTAAATTCTCTATTCTCTCCTTATAAGTAGATTCATCTCTCTTGCCTAAAACTACCGGACCAACTATAAGATATCCCAAAGTTACCTCTTTTATCTTCAAGGGAACAGGGAAAAAATATAAACCAATGGGACATAAATAACCTTCCTTCCAAGATTTTTCTGCATTTACCAACACTCTTCTATGACAATCGCTACATACTTTAGCGCTTTCAATTGTAATAGTCATAACCTCTTGACATAAACGAGGGGCTAAACTGCATCGAGTTATACAGTTACCGTATCTATCTACGGTAAAAAGAGTTACCTTTAGAACTTCTGAGAAGCGGTCTTGAATCTCCTGCCACTTATCTCTATCTACGATATCTGTAAAATTTATCTCCATATACACTATAATAAAAATCTCTCAATCTAATTTAATATTGAAAGTCCATAAGACCGTACTCTTTCATCTTATTGTAAAGAGTAGTGCGATTTATCCCTAAACGCTCAGCAGCCAACTTACGATTACCTTTACACTCTTTTAATACCTCTTCAATAATCTCCCTTTCCGAACGTCTCAAAGCTTCTTTTAAAGGTAAATTGGTTATCTTAGATGGTGCTATGCTTATCTTAATTTCTTGCATAGAATCAGGTAGATCTTCTTTTTCAATAATATTACCTCTACAGAGAATAATCGCTCTTTCGATAACATTCTCTAACTCTCTAACATTACCCGGCCAATGGTAAGTTAAAAATATCTCTTTAACCTCTGAAGAAAAGCCTTCTATCTTTTTATCTTTTATTTTCTCTTTATACTTATCTAAAAAATATTCAGCTAAAAGTATTATATCTTCGTCTCGCTCTCTTAGGGGTGGAACAAATATAGGCACTACATTTAAACGGTAATAAAGATCCTCTCTAAACATACCATTTTTTATAAGCTTGGTTAGGTCTTGATTGGTAGCAGCAATTACACGCACATCTACCTTTATAGTCTCTGAATCACCCACTCGTTCAAATTCTCCTTGCTGTAGCACTCTTAGAAGCTTTACTTGTAGTTTTGGACTAAACGTATCTATTTCATCAAGGAAGATAGTTCCTCCATTAGCTGATTCAAATCTACCTTTTCTATCCCTAATGGCTGTGGTAAAAGAACCTTTAACATGACCGAACAACTCACTTTCTAAAAGATTTTCCGGCAGAGCCCCACAACTAACCTCCACAAAAGGCTTATCTTTCCTCAAAGGATTACCATAATGCAAAGCATAAGCAATTAACTGCTTCCCTGTTCCACTCTCTCCTTGGATAAGCACAGTGGCATTAGTGGGAGCTACTACTTCTATGAGATTATATATTTTTTGCATCTTAGGATGTCTACCAACTATATTATAAAATTTTGTTCTAATTGTGCCGTCAAGTTTTTCCTTTAAAGCTCTGTTCTCCTCTATCAATCGCTTCTGTTCAAAAATCCTCTGAATAACTAACTTTATCTCGTTATCTATTATTGGTTTTGTAATATAATCGAAAGCTCCCAGTTTCATTGCTTCCACAGCTGTCTCTATTGACCCATAACCGGTAATAAGGACAATAGTTATTTCAGGATTTATTTCTCTTACTCTCTTCAATAATTCCAAACCATCTACCTTGGGCATTTTTAAATCAGCGATAATCAAATCCACAGATGTACTCTTAACCATCTGTAAAGCTTCTTCTCCATCGTTAGCCAAAGATACATTGTAACCTTCAAATCTTAAAAGTTCGTATAAAGATTTCCTCGTTAATGGTTCATCATCAGCTATAAGAATATGTTTATTACCCATAACTAAACCGCTAATTAATCAAAGGAATATATACAGTAAACTCTGAGCCTTTACATAGTTCACTTTTTACATAGATTTTACCCTGATAACGATTAATAATCTCTCGAGAAATCGCCAACCCCAAACCTGCTCCTTCACCCATGCTTTTTGTAGTAAAGAATGGTTCAAAAATTTTTGCTTGAATTTCCTTAGGTATACCCACCCCGTTATCTTTAAAAATTATCTTTATACCACCATTTTCCCATAAAACTGTAACTTTAAGAACTCCTCCTTCTTTCATTGCTTCACAAGCATTCTTTATAAGATTATCAAAAACTACCTTTATACCAAAATCAGGTATATTAGGCAAATTAGGAGGAAAAATTTTCTCTACTTTTATATTATACAAAGAAAAACAATTACATCTCATAAGAAAAGCTTCTTCAATTGCTTCTACAATATTAATCTCTTTATCTTTTAAAGATAAACCCCAAAAGAAATCTAAGATAACTTTTACAAAACGCACCAATCTATTTAATCCTTTTTTTGCTTCTGTAAGATAAGATTTAACTAAACTATCCTCATCTAAACAATCCAAAGCTAAATTTACGTAGCGAATAATACCATCTAAAGGATTGTTCACCTCGTGAACAAACCCTCCAATCATCTTACCTATGGAAGCAAACTTCTCCAATTGGTTAATTGAATCTTTAAGTTCTGCTATCTCTTTCTTAAGCTGTTCATTTAGCCGATACTGTTCTATCACATAATTATTCAAACTATGGATAGCAATCCCTAAATAATTAGCAATTCTCTCCACGGTATTAAGGTCATTATTATCAAATGGTGTTCCATCAAACTTATCAGTTATATTTATAACCCCTACTAATTCTCCCCGCGCTTGCATAGGAACGGATATGAACGAACTAGAACGATACCTCCTACTACTATTAATTCTCTTTAAATTAGCTTCCTTACCAATATCTCTAACCAGAAGAGACTTCCTCTGTAAAGCAACCACTCCTACGATATCCTCTCCCATTCGTTTACGAACGCTCTCTAAAGGGATATCAGATATGTGATGAGCTACTTCTAATATTAATTCTTTTTTACTATCTTCTAAAAGAAAAATAGAACCGGTTTGCGCTCCTACTTCTTTTAAACATCGCTCAAGACTTAAAGATAAAAATTCTTTAATCCGATTATCTCTTTTACTATTCATGGCGTGCATATTATTGGATTTAGGGGAAAAGTGAGAAGATTTTATCATTGTATTCTAACTTAATCAAGAACTTTTTGAAAAAATATCATTTAAATACGGTATCATCTCCTTTATAAATGCTCTTGCCTTCTCCTCCAATAAAGGGTAATTACCTCTGGTAGATACCCTTACCAATGCTCCTTTAGGAGACTCTTTACGTAATAAGTGGTAAAGAAAATATAACTGTTGGACAAAATATTGAGAAAAGAATTTATCCCCTAAAACAAACCAATACCAAGATGAAATTAATCCTTGAGGGGAAGTTAGCTCTAACTTGTTGGTAAATAAGAACTCCCCATTATTAAGAACTATTTTCTCTATTCTCTTATTAACTACCTCTGCTCCCCCACCAACATAACATATCTCAGGAGGATGGAAACTGGTGCGATTAGTCTCAGAATAAACTATGGCTAAAAATATAGAATCTCCTTCTCTATCTTTGTATTCTCGGGTAAGAACATCTTTTGTCCCTAAAATTTGATAAACTTTATCTTCTAATTCTATATCTTTGCCTTTCCACTCACCTAAATCAATAGGAAAAACACCTAAGTTTATCTTTGTAGAGACATTTTTAATGCTATTATTTATATAAAAAGCTAACAGGGAAGCACAAATTAGTAAACCCACAGTAACTAAATACTTTCGATAACTAATCGGCATCTTAGTAATTTACTTATTCCCCATAACCCTAAAAAACCAAGGATAAAAACCATTATTCCCGAAAAATCATGAATGAACCCTAAAGCTACTTCCTTACCGTAAATATAACTTACAAGAAGTAAGAAAATTACCCTTACCACATTAGAAAAAAAAGCAATAAATATGGAGGAAACGAACAGAATAAATTTCTTTATCCAATTAGATTGCATAAATTGAGTAAAGAACGCTCCCAAAGCTAAAAAGGCAATCAACGACCTTATACCACTACAAGGGTCCCCTACTAATAAGTATCCTCCCGGATAATATATAGTTGAACCTTCTCTAATTACTTCCATACCTAAAAGTTTTACTAAAAAAACTGCACTCTTAGCCGCCAATATTTTAAGATGAAACGCTATGCCAATAATAACTACCGAAGGTAGGGGTAACATAAATATAAGAAAAACTATAGGGAAAATTATCTCACGAGTTATTTTCCTGCCGCCTAAATATAAAACGATACTAAAAATAACTAACGGTAAAGAAAAGTATGAAAGGAAATTTATCTTTAAAACCAAACTAATTAAGTAAACCAATAGGGAGAAGATAAGATATATTAATCCCCAAATACACGGTTGAGGGGTTATATTTTTTAATACCTTTCTCTTCCTCCATACCAAATAGAAAGAAAGAAAAGGAATGATAAATCCATGGGAATAGTAAGAATCTCTTTCGGTAAACCTATGAAAAAGTTCACTATAGATAGGAGCAAAAAGGATAAAAACTAAAATCACCAATATTACTATTCGCCACATAAAATATAAACATAGATTATCTTTTCTTCTCTAAAATAGATATCTCCCTTTCACATAACTTTGCTATAAGTTTATTTTCAGGATACCTCTCTATAATCTCCTTATAGATAGATATTGCCTTATCTAAACTATTGAGATTACGAAATAGATTAGCAAGGTCAAAAAGATAAATAGGGTTTTTAGGATATTTATCGGCTAAATCTCGTAAACACTTTATCGCTTTATCTATATCCTTATGTTTAATGTAACTTAAAGCTAAAAAATTTGCTACCTCTCTGATTAACCTTTCATCTATACTACTATCGTTGAGCAATTTCTCATATTCTATTATAGCATTAACAATTGCTTCCTCAGCTTTCGTATCCAAATTTATTTGCCAATAGTACTGAGCAATAAGGAAAGGTATAGCCACTGCTTCTTTAGTTTTAGGATAATCTTTTTTTATTTTTGTATATATCTCCATTACTTTATCAGTATTTAACTCTTTACGATAACAGTAGCTTAACCCTAAATATGCCTTCAAGGAAAGCTTCTTATCTTTAGGATACTTATCTATCAAGGAAGAGAACAACTCTTTTGCCTTATCTAAATTGTTGTTACGAAAATAAAGTAAAGCTAAGCTGTATTCCACTTTTGCCAGGTCACTACTATGCGGGTAACGTTTAATGAACTCTTCATAAGAACTTATCGCTTTAGGTAAATCGTTCAATCTATTCAAATATACTTCTGCCTTTTTCAATAATCCTAAACCCGCCTGGGGGGTGTTAGGATAATCGGAAATTATACTATCCCAAATAGCTAAAGCTTCTTGGTATTTACCCTCTTCAAAATGAACAAGAGCTAAATAATCTTTAATCACAGGAACCATCCTCGTATCACTGTACTCTTCAATTAAAGATTTATATCTCCTGATAGCCTTCTCGTAAGCCTTATCTTCTTTACCTTTATCCTTAATTCTTTGATAATGTTGAAGAACATAAATGGGCATATTAAGTCCAAGGTTAGTCAAAGGATACATATCCATAATCTTCTCATACTCATCCTCTGCTTTCTGCCAATTGCCCTCTCTTTCAAAAATATTTCCTAAGGCAAAGTAAGCCTGAGTAGCAATATCAGGAGAATTAGAGAAATTATGAATTATAGAGTTAATAACTTCTTGAGCTTTATCAAACTGCTTAAGAGAAATATAATTATTTGCAATAACAAACTGTGCTTTTGCCGATAAAGGTTCTAAAGGGAATTTATCTACTACTTTCTGATAATAACTTATAATCTCCTTATAATCTTCCTCGCTAAGCTTCCCCTCTTTATCTTTTATTAATCTCTCCCCCTTTCTTTCTGCCTGCCAGTAAAGTTTTTCCGCTCCATAGCGGTTATCCGAGCAAGCGCATAATAAGAATAAAACCAAAATTAAAAATAGCAAGCTATTTTGATAATATAAAATTTTCTTCATAAGTTTACTAAACATCTATGATTTTAAGTATTTATTTAAAAATTTTAAGCCACCTAAACCTAAGAAAGATAAAAGCATTAACACCAAGCTACTTGGTTCAGGCACAGGATTAATATCTGCTGATAAATTTAAAAAATCATTACCACACTCCATCGTCCAATGTAAGAATATAGGAGTAATAGGAGAACCAGGGGTAGCAGTAACTCCTAAAAGAGATAAAGGTATCCTTGCCTCTAATACATAGTGGGTATTTTGAGCTGAACTATATACAAAATCTATAGCACCTAAAAGTTGCGCATTACCCCCTGTAATTTTAAATCTCCAAGGATCGGAATATGGCTTATGAGCAGATATAGTTACCGAATCCCAAGATTTTATATTTCCATAGAAATTTGCTTTTTTATTTGTTTGATCATAACTACTCACATCTATACCATAAGAGTAACTACTCAAAGAAAACCCAATAGCTATATCGCCGGGATCAATAGAATTATACCCCGACCTACTTAACCCTTGGATTAAAGCTATATAAGCATAGTTAGCATCGTTATCAAAGTAAAATGCCTCCGCATCGTAATAGTTCTTAGTACTTCCTCCTGGTCCAACACTCCAATTCCCTGTATAATCAGCATTATCCTCGGTAATAAAATCAATATCTAACCCACCTTTAGGTAAATTGCTATCTAAGTAACCTTTAATCTTAGCACTAGTAGGAGAAAGGTCTACTCCCCAATCCCAAATGTAACCATCAATAATATAACCATAACCTATTAAAGGAGTTATTACCAAACACAACGATAAGAATATTTTTCTCATCATCCACCTCCCAATTAAAAATTTACTCTCTTCTTTAAAAAAATAAGCGTAGATGCAGTTGTAATTAAAATATCTATGATTGTAGAAATAAATATACTTGCTAATATAAATATTATAATTACTTCAGGAAAAAATCTTTCTATCATAGATGGTAATAGCTTATTAAATCCTAAAAGAGGAAAATAAAAAAGTGTAGGCAGTAAAATAAATGTAAAAGTAGTTAAAAAAACATTTTTTAAAAATGAAAAATTTTCTTTTAGACCAGAGAAAAACTTTCTATCCTCAACTACTATTGCTGGCATAGTATAGATAAAAAATAGTTGTATAAAGATACCTATAGAGTTAATTAGATAAGATATGAACAGAGAATGATTCCTATACTCTATACTCCTAAATATTCTTGTAAGAGTTTCCGATAAAACTAATATTACTATCCACACCATCAAGAGAGTAAAATACTTCCTTAAAGATAAAAACAGATTTTTTCCTATCGTGGGGATATAACCTAAATAACTTTCTTTAATCATACCTATTGCTAAAGCAGTCATTAAAACACCTATAAGAGATGTAGATAGTATATTAGCATAATAGAATAATTTAGGCAAAAGAAACAAATTAAAAGGATAATGCAGAAACTTTTCTCCCCAAAATACTCGCACAGGAGGAGCTAATAGGTAAGAAATTGGTTTCTGAGGTATAAGATAAAGGATATACAGGATTAGGATATTGGTAACTAATACAACAAAGAAAGGTGAAAGGATTCTTGGATACCTCTTAAACATCAAAAAACATTCTTTCCATATCAAAATTACTGATTTAATCATAAGAATAAAAAAAACTTTTATAAATATCTCTTCCAAAATTTAAGATAGGCTGAATAATAATTCTCTCCCTCTCAATAAATCTATCTTGTATTTCTATAAATTTCCTGCTTTTATTTATAAATCTTTTATGAAAAAACTATCGCGCGCCTTCTCCGGTTAAAACCCTACCTAATGTCCAGAGGATAATCTGAAAATCAAGAAGCCAACACATTCTTTTAATATATATGAGGTCGTATTTTAATTTTCTACCAGCATCTTTTATAGAAGCACCGTACCTATATCTAACCTGGGCTAAACCAGTTATCCCTGGCTTAACTTTAAGTCTTTCTTTAAAATGGGGTATCTGTTTACTTATCATATCCAGAAATACTTCTCGTTCTGGTCGAGGACCAATTATACTCATATCTCCTTTAAAAACATTTATAAGCTGAGGCAACTCGTCAAGATGTGATTTCCTTAAAAAACGACCGATTCCTGTTATTCTTGGGTCATTATCATCAGCCCATACAGGACCTGTCTCTAATTCTGCGCCATTACGCATAGTGCGAAATTTAAGAATAGTAAATATCCGACCATTTTCACCTACTCTTTCCTGACGGAAAAAAACAGGCCCATAAGAATCTATCTTTATCAATATAGTAATAATTAAAAAGAGCGGTGATAAAAAAACAATACCTAAAAAAGAAATAATTATATCAAAAATCCTTTTAAATAAAAAGTATTTCTTTGTTAAGGAATAACTTAATAATCCACCTCCAATAATCAAGGATAACCACTTATTTAGCAAAAATATCCCATTAGGGCTTATTATAAATATCTCCGACTCTGCTTGCCCAGAAAAATGCATAAAAACCCAAAAAATTAAACCTCCCAAAGAAACAATTATCATCATAATTAATAACTTATGCCTATAAATAAACTCTTTAAAATATTCCTTCCATGCTAAATTTAAATTACCTATCTCTTTTCTTAATTCTTTATATAATCTGTACAATCTTGGCTTTCTCATTTTTATCTAATTCTCTTAAAAGGTAAACGTTTTCATTTATATAAGCATTTTCCTTGCCAAAATAGAGTTGAAAATAATAAAAATTTAATTAGATTTAACTTATTAATTTAGACAGTTTATTAATTAATTATGGATAAAACAAAAGGCAGGATGTTTAAAAAAATGAACTAAAAATTAGATTAAAATTTAACTTTCTTTTAACCCATTGTTTATCAATAGGTTAGATGATGTTAGTTTTTTCGACATCTTTATATTATTTTAATCTAATTTTTGCTTCGTAAACGAGAAAAGAAGAAACTTTTTCTGGTAAGATTTTTCTTTAAAGTTTCTATTTTTTGAGGGGGGATAATTTTCTCATAAGAAGTTAGAAAACCAAGTTTAAATCCGTGTTTTAAAGCAAGATTATAAATTGCCTCTGCTCTTTCTATAGAAAAATCTTTATCTAAGGAGTAACTTTCAAATCTATTCTCAAAATATAAAGTTATTGGCTCAGCCATACAGGGGAAACAGAAACCTTCTTCTAAACCAAAATTAAAATTGAATTTGGGTTCCCCCGGTGGTCTCAATACCAAACCATCAATCAACAATACATCATCTCTACTTATCACTATATCTCTGGGATAAGAAGCATCAAATACGATAGCTCCCTTTTTTAGATAATTTTCATCAAAACCTATTGGTTTCTTAGAAGTAAAATTAATAACAATATCCATATCCTTAACAGATATCCAAGGGTCATCATGAACTATTTTTATCTTTTTCTTTAAATTCTCTGGTAGATAATTATAAAAAGCTATCTTCCTATCTAAAGAAGTATGGCAAAGGTAAAATTCGCTAACTAAACGTTCTAATTTATGAATGACCATCTCAGTAAAAATATTTACTCCCCAAATAAGAGCCTTTAATCTACGATGTCTATATCCCAGAAGGTTTGCTGCTTTTATGATTGTTTGAGGAGCAATAGCAATGGTCATATGCATACCAATAGTCAAGGGAATTCTTACCTTTTCGTAAACCTTCATTCCTCCCATCCCTACCAAACCACTGTAACCTACTAAAGCAACCATATTAGCTCCTCTATCTTTAGATAAACGTGCTGCCTTTACCACCCTATTTAAAACTTTGCGTGGGCTTAAAGATACCATCTGTTCCATTAAAAGTGGACACATAATTAACTCTCCATAAAACTCCTCACCTGTAAAAGCTGACCTTATACCTTCAATGGTGGAAGCTTTAAAAGGGGACATCCATTCTAATATTTTCTTTGCCACATCTATGGATAACCTCTTCATACCTGGTTCGTAATCGTAAAGTAAACCTCTATCAATAGGATGTATAACAATACCTACTTTCTTTTCCATAATTTTCAGCAACCACTTTTATACTTTTAAGAAACCCTCTAAATAATAAACGGCTCTTTCTTTCCAAAACTTTTTTCACATATGGCTCAAGAACAGGTATGCCCCAATTGATAGTTACAGTTAGATAAAGCAGAGTTTTATTATTATTATTGGTAGGTAAAATGTACCATATACCTTTATAATCTTTGAATTCTCCTCCATACATCTTAAAATTAACTATGCCTCTGTCAACATCTAACTCATCTATCTGTCTCCAATTAAAACAAACGTTATCAACTTCTACTTCCCAAAAACTAAAAATTGTATTTTTATCTCTTTTTATAATTTTTAATCTCTTAATCCTTTTAGCTTCTCTGAGCAAACGTTCAGGCTTAAACCAAATTCTTAATAGTTGCTTGGGCGCTATATCTATATACTCTCTTAAATTTATCTCATACATATAAAATATTTTAAATCATAGCTAATTAAAAGTAAAGATTAAATTGTTTTAGTTAAGGTATGTTTCTTTTTATATAATTTTGAAAAACCGTATTGAACTTATTAAATATAAATCCTAACTCACTTATAAACCTGAATATTAGCCATAAGTTATCCGTTAGCCTAAATTTATATGGTCTTATTGCTTTGAATTTTTAGAGAAGTATTATTTTAGTTTAGTTAGAATCTTAGATACAATGATACTTAGCTCATAGAGAACAATCAAAGGTAAGGCTAAGGCTATTTGAGTAAATATATCGGGAGGGGTCAAAATAGCACTAACAATAAATATAGCTACAATAACCACTCTTCTATATTTTCTTAATATTAGAGGAGAGACCAAGCCTATCTTAGTAAGAAAAAGCATTATTAAAGGTAACTCAAAAATCAAACCAAAAGAAAATATCATACCAAGTATAAAAGAAAGATAACTATTTACAGAAATCATCGGTTCAATAATTCCTAAAGAATAGGAGAATAGCAATTTAATTCCCATAGGGATAATAAAAAAATAACATAAAAAACCACCTGTATTAAAAAGGATAAAAGATATAAAAGAGAGGGGCAATATAATCTTCTTTTCATCTTTTTTTAATCCCTTACCAAGGAAAACCCAAATTTGATAAAATAGAAAGGGTAAGGATAAATAAATCCCCAGAAACAATGTTAATTTAATATTTACCAAGAAAGCTTCCGTAGGACTTATAAATACTAACTTACCTGTAGATTTAACCAAATTCTTCAGAATCAGAGGAACGAACCTATGGGAAATAATAGAAAAAATAGTAATTACTACAATACTATAAATTAGCCTTCGCCTTAACTCCTCAAGATGTTCTAAAAAAGGGAGAGGTTTATCTTCAACTTCTTTTAATAAAAATTTGCCCATACCTATCCGTTGTACACTTCGGAAGTGTACATTGTCTATATATTTGTATCTTTATCTGAGAAAAGTCTTCTTATCTCATCCTTAATCTCCTGTGGAGCTTCATCCTCTATAGCATCGTTTAACTCTTGAAATCCGTCTTTAAAATAGCGTAATATTCTGCCAATAACTCTTGCTATTTGGGGTAACCTTTTAGGCCCAACTACAGTAAGAATAATCAAAAATATTACGATGAGTTCACCATTACTTATACCAAACATATAAACTATTCACCTCTCAATTATCTAAATTCCATACTCTAAATTACCCCTTATCAATTATACTTAATCTTCCAAATCAATTTCACATACTCTTACCGCATCAATAGAAGAAAGAGTAACATCAATATTAGCTCCTTCTACGTTGGTTCTATAAGAAACTATCTTAAAAATTTCCTTAAATAATTGTGCTGTCAGGTGCTCTTCTTGAGGAATTTCTACCTTAATTCGCAAAACTCGTTTCCCTTTTGCCTGGCTTATAACAAAATCTAATATTTCTCTACATATTCCTAATTCGTGCATCTTACTTCTTCTAAAATTACTCCAATGATTTTAGGTATTTTTTTTCTCATTCTTCTTGATAAACTCATATTTAACTTTATTTCGTATGGTTCAATACCAAAAATAATAATTTCCCTTTCTATCTTCAATTGTCTCATTATATTAAATATCTCCTTTAAACCAAAATCATGGGAAGAAAATTTTCCCAAAGCATAAATCTTTTCTTCATAAGAAGATGGTGTAAATCTGTAAATTTCTCCTCCTTCACCATCTGTTCTTACAGCATCAATAATAAAAACTCTCTCTGCTTCTTCTATATAATAAACTAGTTCTAATCCTTTAGTCCCACCATCAAGCAATTCAATATTCGGTGGTAACTTCCTCTTCATTTTCATCAATTCTCTAATTACCCACACACCTATACCCTCATCACCTAACAAAATATTCCCACAGCCAATTATAAGAATGTCTTTTCTTAAAGAAACCATAAGAACAATATATCTGTGATTAATAGAATTAACCCGTAGTGAAAAATTGTACACATCGTTGCAAACTATATATAAACACTGAATACCTTTATAGGGATATCTACTGATTTTTTCTAACCCCTGAATAACACAATTGAACTCAAACTATCCTAAATTTCTTTAGTTCTCCGTTAGGCTTGATAAGATGCACAGCACAGGATAAACAGGGGTCAAAAGAACGCACCACCCTTGCTACCTCAATGGGATTATCAATATCAACAACTGGTGTACCAATAAGAGCTTTTTCTACTGGTCCCAATCTTCCTTTACTATCTTGAGGGGAAAGATTCCAAGTAGAAGGAGAGATAACTTCATAATGGGTAATTTTAGAATCTCTTACCCTAATCCAATGTCCTAAAGCTCCCCTCGGAGCTTCCAAAAAACCAGCACCCCAGCCAAAAGAAGGTATTTCGAACTTTTTATAAACCGGACCACCTATCTTAATACTCTTTATTTGCTCCTCTAAACTATCCACGATTTTCTTAGTTTCCATAGCTCTTGCTAAATGTCTATCAATCACGGAAATACCTTGGGAATAATCACCATTTATCCACATTCTTGCTAATGGACCAGTCTCTAAAGCCTCTCCCTCATAACGAGGAGCTTTTATCCAAGTATAGGCTCCTTCTTTCTCTACATCCGGTTGAAATTCACCACTCTTTAAATCATCTCTCTTCTCTCTATACCAAGAAGATGTAACTTCCTCCCTTATACGAGAAAAATCCAAACTTTTATATTCTCCCTTAATATATACTCCTGACCGAAACATTGTCTTTTTACTATCACCAACGATATTTTCCATACCGTAAGCTAAGAAATTTCCATAACCCCTACCAATACTCCTATAATCTTCGTATATCTTGGCAATAGTCATTACATCAGGTAGATAAACACTATCTATAAACTCTCTTATCTGCCTTAATCTCCAAACATAAGCGGTTATTTTATCTACGGTAGGTTTTTCTGTAACACCTCCTATAACCACAGTGACATGATGAGGAGATTTACCACCCCATATTGCCCGCATCTCGTGAGCAATAGCAAGTATCTTAAAAGCTTCTAAATAATGTTCCATAAAGGTTCTATTCATAGATTTAGATAACCGATAATCTCCTTTATAACGGGGCAAAAAAGGGGGAATATCAGGACCTAAAACATAATCTAAGATAGCTAAATGATAAAAATGAAAGATATGAGATTGTAGACAATCTGCTCCTAAGATTAAATTTCTGATTATCTTGGCATTATCAGGGGGCACTATACCAAAAGCACTCTCCAAACACATTACCGAAGCACAACCATGAGAGGCAGAACATACTCCACAAATTCTTTGAGTGATATGTAAAGCATCTTGAGGCGCTCTACCTTTTAGAATAAATTCAAATCCTCTAAACATATTCCCTTTACAACGAGCAGAAATCACCTTGTGGTCATCAACTTCTACTTCTATTCCTAAATGACCTTCCAAACGAGTTAAGGGATCAATTACTATCTTTACCGGCATCTTTTAATTACACTCTCTCTTGGGATAAGAAAAAATCTTGAGGTAAAGCGGAATAAATAGGAGAAAGACCATCAGGGAAATTGGGTGAACAACAACCGATACACATACCCCCACTCTCTACACACCAATTAACTCCCTTGTTCCAACGGCGTAAAGAGCAATCAGCTCTTGTATAAGGACCCTTACATCCTAAATTAATCAAACATCCTTCCTCTCCTAAAGAGGAGGCAAATCTCCTCTCGGAAAAATAGTAATACCGACTACAATTCTCATGAATGGTTTTATCAAAGAATAACTTTGGCCTGTGGAGAAAATCCAGTTCAGGTAGACCATAAAAGAGGATATGTATTAAAGTTCCTATAATCCAATCAGGATGAGCAGGACAACCGGGAATATTTATAACCGTTTTTTCTATACCCAATTCTTCTAAGAATTCTTTAACTCCCATTGCTCCTGTAGGATTAGGTTCTCCCTTAGGTATCCCACCAAATGCAGAACAACTACCTACGGCTAAAATAACATTTGATTTATAAGCTAAATCTCCTAAAACGTCTATGAGAGTAAAAGACTTGTTATCCTTTTCTCCTAAGATACAACACCTACCTCCATAAGCTGTCTGAATAGAACCTTCCACTACTAAAATATATTTATCTATAGAGTCCTCCTTTACCTTTTCAAGAATAAGATTAAATATATTACCTTGAGCAGTAGATAAAGTGGGGTGGTACCTTAAACTTATTATTTTAAACAAAAGTTCTGAGATTTTAGGATGGGCTGTATTAAGTAAAGATAGAGAACACCCACCGTCACTGGCACCCTGTAACCAAATAACTGAAGGATGGCCATAGGCAACACTCTCTAATGCAGAAGCAATCTCAGGAAGATAAACACGAGAAATTCCCGCACCAACTAAAGTGCTACCACAAAGTTTCAAAAACTCTCTTCGTGTAAATTTCAATTATTCTCCTTTCCTGTTACTTTTGGTGATTTGATTCTTCTTCGTTTTTCTTACCCGATAAACCCTTTTTGAATTCTTTGATACTTTCTCCTAAAGCGCGCGCAATTTGAGGAAGCCGAGAAGCACCAAAAAGTAAAAGAAGGATTAGAAGAATAACTATTAATTCTGAAAAACCAATTCTTCCCATTTTTACCCTCCCTTTAAGTTTACAATCTCATTATTATTTGTCAAGACTCCTAATCTTTAGAATTTAATTCAGCCAAGGGATGCTTTAAGTTAGAGGGTTAAATTTGGCTTTACTGATCATAATAATCGGAAATTATCTCACCAAATTTAGGAACATTAAAAATTCTACTTACTATATCGCTTTCATAAAAAATCTTAAAAGTGTGGGAACGCACAAGATTAAAAAATACGTAGAGAGGATTATCTTTGTCTAAATTATACATATCTTCGCATATCTTAAATTGTTCATCAAATTCTAACTCTACGAATCTCTTATTGAACAACACCAACGAGAGTTCATCTACCAATCTGAGTCCAAGGAGATACTCTTGTTGTAATTTTTCTGAGTTTAACACCAACTTATCAATCTTATTAGCCACGTCGACTTCCTTAGCTCCAGGATATTCATCGGTGGGAACGATTTGACTACAAATTGCTTCCAAAAGCTTTATTTGACCATCGTCAAAAAATTTAAGATTCTCTTTAGAATTATCCCCTCTATCTTGCAAGGAATAGCTATTATCCTTTAGCTGAGCAATTAATTTCCCTTTAGAAATAAACCACAAACTTCCCCAGGCCAAGAAAATTATTTTAAGAAATCTTCGTCTTGTTACTCTTCTGGAAAACATTATTTATTATCCTTTAGGAAATACTTTCGTGTTAGAACATATTTTAAACGTGCCTTTTTCCATATATAAATTTAAATTTCTCCCTTTTTCATCTTATAGATAATATAATCAGCAGTTCTTGATGCTAAAGCTTGAATAGTAAGTGCTGGATTCTTAGCAGGAGAAGTAACCAATACACTACCGTCAGCAATAAAAAGATTTTTAACTTCATGTGCCTGACAATATTTATTAACCACTGAAGTTTTAGAGTCATTCCCCATACGGCAAGTTCCCACCTGATGCACAACTATACCAGGGATATACTTAGTAATATAATTGAAAATCTTATACGATTTAGCTTCTTGTAAAATTTCATTAGACTTATCTAACATTTTTTTCATAATATCTGTTTCATAGGAAGTTATATCCATATAGATCTTAGGTACAGGTATACCCCAATAATCCTTAACCTCATTATCAACTTCAACCCTATTCTCTCTATAAGGCATAATCTCTCCAAATCCCACCAAAGCAATAAAAACACCTTCCAAAACCATCTTCCTTATTCTCTCTTTATGTTCTTTACCAAAACCATTTGTGTCCATTGCTAATTGGTAAAGAAAGTTTGAATCTAACTTCTGAGCCCCTACTTGAAAATGAAACCCTTCTTTATAAAAATCAGGGATCAAACTATTATCTTGAGTTCCCACACCTAAAGGAGCTTTAATTTTTTCCCCTATGGGTAAGAGGCCGGCAAGAACAGTCATTGTATTCTCCATCAAATATTTACCCACGTTACGGGAATTATTAGCCAATCCCGCAGGGAATAATTTACTCTTGGAATTAAGTAATAATCGGGGAGTTTCAACCGCTCCACATGCTAATACACAGATATCACAATCTATTCTTTTCTCTTTACCTGTATTTTTATCCACATAAACTACACCTTTAACTAATCCTCGTTTATCGCTGAGGATTTCTTTAGCCATAGCATTAGTTATCAATTTACACTTCTTTGTAGCTAAAGCTTTTGGGATATGAGTAAAATCAGTGCTACCTTTTGCTCCAATTCTACAACCTAAAACACAACGACTACAAAAAATACAAGGAGGCCGATTATCATAAGAGCGTGTATTTATTGCCTTTCTTGTGGGTATCAAATTAACTCCTAATCTATCACAAGTTTTCTTTAAAAGTTTCTCTCCTTTAGATAGCCTAATAGGAGGTAAGTATTCGCCACAAGGCAAATCTTCTAAATTCTCTCTCCCTCCTGAAACACCCAATTCTTTTTCTAACTTATTATAATAAGGTTCTAAATCTTTATAAGTAATTGGCCAATCTTCCCCTATACCCTTATAATTTTTTATCCTAAAATCAAACTCGCTATAGCGTAAAGAAACAGCATTATAAACTATAGTCTGCCCCCCTACTCCTCTTATCCTTTCTAATCTAAAGGGCTTATCTCCTGATAAATACGGCTCTAACTTCATATCTGTGGTAAAAACGGAACGTGCATCAGGATGCCAGTAGTATTTAGAAACATCCCAAAATTCTCCTGCTTCTATAAGCACTACTTCTATTCCTTTTATTGATAAGTCGTAAGCTACTATTGCTCCACCTGCTCCTGCTCCAATTATACAAACTCGCCACCTTTTATTCCTCATAAATTGAATACTCAAATCTTTTTCTAAATATCTCTAAAGATAAGTTTTCGTTTGCACTATATCCCACTCTAATTATAGATTAGCCTACAATACTTTATTTATTCAACCAACTACGGAAAATTATAAAAACATTTTTATCTACAACTCTATGGTAAATAATCTATATTCCTCATTTTGCAATTTCTTCTTCCAATACAGCTAAAAAACTTTTAACTACGTTTGGGTCAAACTGAGTTCCTGCACATTTAATTAACTCACTCTTTGCTTCCTCTTGAGATAAAGCTTTTCTATATGGTCTATCATTGGTTAAAGCATAATAAGCATCAATTACAGAAATTATTCTTGATTCTAAAGGAATCTCTTCTCCTTTTAACCCACAAAGATAACCCTTACCATCCCAACGTTCATGATGATAATAAACAATCTCGGCTAAATCTCTATACTCCTCCCACTTCTCTATAAATTCCTTACTATACTTAACATGGGTCTTTACTAACTCATATTCTTCAGGTGTTAACTTCTCTTCCTTAGTCAAAATATTTTTGGGTAGAAATATCTTCCCAATATCGTATATTAAAGTGGCTATCTTTAATCTCTCTATACTTTCAAAAGATAATCCCATTCTTTCTCCTACCATCTTTGCTAATGAGGCATTTCTAATATAGCCCTGACGATAATAACCTACAATTTTACTCAAAATCCCTCCTAACTCTTCTATCAATATTGGCTTTTCCTCTAACCTCTGCAATTGCCATAAACGATAATAAATACCTTTCTTTTCTAACAATTCCTGATGTGTGCCCACTTCTTGTATTTCACCTTTATCTAAAACAATAATCTTATCAGCAAAACGCACGGTAGAAAGATGATGGGCAATGATTATAGTAGTTTTTATACCCTTAATTCTCTCTAAGGTATTTTCTAAAGCAATCATTGTTTTATTGTCCAATTGAGAAGTTGCCTCATCAAAAATTATTATTGGTCTATTAAAAACATAAGCTCTGGCAAAAGAAATTAATTGCTTCTGGCCTTCGGATAAACGGTTTCCTGCCTCTTTCATATCTTCATTGTAACCATTAGGCAATTCTTTAATAAAATTATCTAACCCTACGAACTTAGCTGCCTCTTTAATTAAATCAATAGATACATTAGGGTCACCTAAGCTAATATTATCAGCAATACTACCAGAGAAAATAAAAGTTTCTTGAGGAATAAGAGCAAACAAAGAACGCACAGCTTGCGGAGAAACATCTTTTACATTAACCCCATCTATTAAAATCTCTCCTTTATTGACATCGTAAAAGCGTAAAAGTAGATTAGCAATAGTTGTTTTACCTGCCCCTGTTCTTCCTACAATCCCAATCTGTTCCCCTTTTTTAATCTCTAAATTAAAATTCTTTAACACAAACTCCTCATCCTTATAACTAAACCATACATCTTTAAACTCAATTTTTTCTTTTAAATTAATTTCTTTATGAACTAAAGATTTAGGTTTTTCTTGGTCATTCTCTTCCATAAATTCAAAAATTCTCTCTAAAGAAACGCTGAACATTTGAAAAAGCTTATTTTTACTCACTATCTCTTGTAAAAAAACGAAAATCATTCCTAAAGAGGTTATAAAAACTACAAAAGTTCCTAACTCTATAAAACTTCCACTTTCTTCATAAATCTTCTTATACATAAAAATAAAAAGTAAACATAAGATAAGCCCTTTAAATAAATATCCTATACACCAAGATATCCCATAAAATTTTATATTTTTAAGAAAACTGTTGAAATAGTGCTCATTTAAATTTTCTAATATGTTTTTCTGTCTTTCTTGACGATTAAACACTTTCACAAGAGTAAAACCTTCTAAATTTTCCTGGAAAAAAGAATTTATATGAGCAAAATAATCTCTAATTTTTTTATTTAAACTATGTATCTCAAAATTTATTAAATGAAATATTATCACAAATATTAAAATTAAAGAAATTATAATTAAAGTCAATCTAAGATTTAAAATAGATAAATAGATAATTATCCCTGCACTTAAGATAAACATACCTATTAAGCGAAATAAATTATCCGATATAAAATTCTCAACAGCTATAACATCATTGATAATTATGCTTAATAGGTTACCTAAGGAGATATTATCTATAACACTAATCTTTCTCTCCCAAATTTTTCTAAATATATCTTGCCGCAAAATAGTAGTAATTTTAGCCCCCAAAAAATTAGGAAGATATGTAGTAAGAAAATTTAGAGAAATATTATTAATAATAAATAAAATAGTGTATAAAATTAATGCTTTTTTAAGAAAAACCAAGAACGAAGCTTCAGGGATAAAATTACTGAATATTATTTTTGTTATCCAAAAGTAACTTATCCAAATAAACACTGTCCCAATCTGTATAAATAGACAGAGTAAGCCCACTACCCAATAATGTTTAATATATTTAAACAGAAATAATCTAAGCACTAATTTAGAACTCATAAATATTTACATAAAATTCTTGAGTTTTAAAAAGCACCTAATCTTCTATTAACTTTGTTTGGTATAATTGGTAATACATACCTTTCTTTCTAATCAAAGTATCGTGGATTCCTTCTTCAACAATTT
>JAMWBQ010000112.1 GCA_023819315.1 Candidatus Omnitrophota bacterium | reverse complement strand
GTTCCCACTTTATACGCTGTTTTTGAAACAAGAATTAAGGGAGGTAGAAAGAAATGAAGATGGTAATGATAGCCTATAATGAAGCAATCGATGAGGAGGTTATGGAGATTTTACATAGTTGCACCTTAAAAAATTATACAAAAATAAAAGGAATATTCGGTAGAGGTGATGCATCAGGAGCACATTTAGGTAACGATATATGGCCGGGAAGAAATAATCTTCTTTTTATTTCTATAGAGGATAAAGATAGTAAAGATTTGATTTTAGGTATAAAAGAGTTAAGAAAGAAATTAGGAAAAGAGGGGATAAAAGCTTTCTTGTGGAATTTGGAAGAGGTAACTTAAAAAGTAAATGAAAAAGCCAAGGATAATATTTTTAGGCACTTCCGCAAGTGTTCCTTCTAAGATTAGAGATAATACCTCACTATTGTTTGTTTACGGGAGGGAGTATTTTCTTGTTGATTGTCCAGGAGCAGTTGTGCAAAAGTTAAAGAAGGTTAACCTTGATTTTAGAAAGATTGATAAAGTTATTTTAACTCACCATCATCCCGATCATACCTACGGCATAGTAAGTTTAATTCATTGTTTACTTTACTCTAAGAAGAAGATAACCATATTTAGTAATAATTATACTAATGATTTGGTAAGAAAATTAGTATTTTTATTTAAGTTGAATGGTAAAAATTTCCCTCAATTAAAATACGTTAATGTATTTTCTAAGGAGTTTTTTTATGAAGAGCAAGGAATAAAGATAAAGGCGGTGAGAAATAAGCATGTAAAGGAATCCTTTGGAGTAAGCTTTAATTTTAAAGATAAATCTATCCTTTATAGTTCAGATACGGCAATTTCTAAGAATATAGTAGAAAATAGCAAAGATTGTTATTATCTTATTCATGATTGCACTGCTTCTTCTCTTTTTTTTAATAAGCACCCTCAACTGTATAGTGTGCATACTGATTCTCTTACGCTGGCAAGAGTTTTCTTATCTACGAATATTAAAAAAATTATCCCCATTCATTTTCTTGAAAGTTCTTATAGGGAGATGAGAAGAATTAATAAGGAATTGAAAATATTAGGGGAGAGAGTATTTATACCCAACGATTTTCAATCTATTCTTTTATAGCTAAGTTAATTCTATATCTCCCCAGAGAAAGAGTTTACCCCTAAAAGCTACAATTATTCCATCCACATAAGGATTTTGACGAGCTTGGTTAAGGATGTTTTTCACATCCTTTTCTTTTTTTATTTCGTTAGAGTAAGCTGTAGCTAAAGCATCGGCTACGATTACATCTTTGCTTATTACCGTAAGAAGGTCTACGCAACCAAAGTTAAGGCTATGACCAATTTTTGCTGAAGAACTACATATACCAAAAGGACTGTTACGTTTGCTTACTTTTATAGTTAAATTTTTAGGATTAAAATTATCTCCTAAATATACTCCCATGATTATGTCGGTATCTATCTTAAGGAATACATCTCCACCGTTCTCTATAATTATTTGGTTACAGTAGTTGAGTAGTTCTTTACCTACATAAAAAGCTATTGCTCCTGCCACAGAAGCGAACGGTCCTACTGCGGATATTTTACCTGCTAAAAGCATATCTTTTACTATAGGTAAGGCTTGTTCGTCTATGGGAAGAGGAGAGAGAGAAGTAAGAAAATGAGGATTCTTTTTTATATAATCTTTAATCTGATTGTAGTATTTAACTAATATCTTTAAGGTAAAATTTTTTTCTAATGGTTTATCCGATACAATATAAAGGTCGCTTTCTTTATAGCTTATATCTAAGTTGTATTCTTTTTTAGAGCAATAGTAGCGGTAGAATCTTTCTTCGTACATTTTTATGATTTTTAATGTTTTTTGTTAACATATACGTGGAATAGTTAGAGAATAGCTAAAATCCAATATCCTTTCCCCTCCTGTCAGAGTTTTTACTACGACTCCTTTAATTTTAGATGATATTTCTCCGATAATTTCAGCTTCCTTATAACCGCTATTTCTTAGAAATTTTAAAATATCTTTTGCTATACTTCTTTCAGCAATAATTATAGCTTGCCCTTCACTAGCAATATAGTAAGGGTCAATACCTAATATTTCACAAGCACTCTCTACATCTTTCTTAATAGGAACTTTTTCTTCAAATATTCTTATACCCAATATAGTCGCTAAAGATATTTCGTTAAGCACGCTTGCTAACCCTCCTCTGGTAGGGTCACGCATAAATTTTATCTGGGGGAATTTTTCCCATAGAGGGATGAGTATATCCCTTAGACTGCTACAATCACTTTTTATGTGAGTATCAAAAATTTTATTGCGTGCCAATAATATCGCTGTCCCGTGTTCAGCTATAGGACCGGTAAGGATGATTTTATCTTTTACTTTAATTTTTTTCATCGATGGATTCGCCTTTTTTATTCTTTTACCTATACCTGAAGTGACGATGAATATTTTGTCAACTTTTTTCCTTTCCACTACTTTAAAGTCACCTGTAACTATTTTAACTTTTGATATCTTAGCGGCAAAGCTTATAGAATCAATAATTTTTTCTAAATCTTTTTTATAGAATCCTTCTTCTACAATTATAGATAGACTTAAGTATAATGGTA
This sequence comes from Candidatus Omnitrophota bacterium, assembly GCA_023819315.1. Classification (GTDB taxonomy): domain Bacteria; phylum Omnitrophota; class Gorgyraeia; order Duberdicusellales; family 4484-171; genus JAMWBQ01. The sequence goes on along the minus strand of JAMWBQ010000112.1, from coordinate 2,616 downwards.
TCGCCGCACTTACACAGATGTCATTTACCGTTCCAAAAACCGAAAGTTTACCTATATCTGAGGAAGGGAAGCTAATAGGAGATACAGTAAAAGCATCACAGCTAAATACATATTCTCCAATATTAGCTCCATCGGATAATTCTTCTAAGATTGGATTAGATAATTTAGGAAGAAATATTTTTCTTATAAGTTCGTAACTGGATTTTGTGCCATTACCATGGTTTAAAGTAATTTTTTCTTCCATATCTATATAGGGATACCTATATCCGTTAGATGTATTTTACCACAAAGATTTGGTCCATCGTTAAGAAAAAATCCCTTTTTAGGAGCAATAAACGTAATGGTGAAAGTAGATTTTATAGCCTCACCTAAAATTTTACCCGTTTGTGGATCAAGTCCTGAAGGTATATCACAGCTAACTACAATTTTTTTACTTTCGTTTATTCTTTCCATAACACGTTTAATTAACGAAGATACTTCTCCCTTTACACCTATACCTAAGAGACCATCTAAAACAAAATCTTTTTTTTCTAATAGTTTATTCAATAAACTTAACTCATCAACATCCTTAATAAAATTAATATTTACATTGAGTTTTTGTAAAACACCTATTTGGAAACCACACTCTTGGTTAGGTGGTTTCTCTCCTAATACTACTATGTCCAAAATAAATCCTTTTGCTATCATTTTTCTTGCGCAACTTAAAACATCAGCTCCATTGTTACCTCTACCGGCAACGATTAGAAGCGATTTGCCCAAATTAAGTTTCTCTATTATATTTAGCATATTTGTGGAAGCATTCTCTATAAGGATTCTTTCGCTTAGTCCTAATTGGTAAGCCTTTTGTTCGAATTGTCTTATCCTTTCTATGTCCCAAACTTTAAGCCCCATCTTTAGATATTCTTTTACTTCTAAAAAGTTTTCTCTTTTTAATTCCACAACACATACATCTTTATTTTCTTGTATATTTTTTATATAAGGGATATTTTGCATAGGGATAGTAGCGATGGCATTTTTGTAATGGAAAGCGCGTAGGCAAGTTTCTTTAAATTTTTCTGAAATTAGTTCTATCTTACCTATCTCATCTATAATTAAAAAATCGCAATCACTTTTTATTCCCTCTTCCAATTCTTTTATAACAGCATCTTCAAAAACTTTCACATCTATCGAATATTTAGATATCTTAAAAGGGGTTTTAAAATCTTGATGAGCAAAGATGATTTCTTTATTGTTACTTAAAATTATTAGTTTAAAACCTATGCGTTTACCTTTAATATCTCTTATCTCTTCTGTATAGAATCCTCTTTTGTTTTTTATTTCAGGAATGATTTCTTTTACAAGAGTGGTTTTTCCCGAGGAAGGTAATCCCTTGATAAGGAAGTGCATATAGGATTAGTGTATCTCTTCTTTTTTATCTCTTTTAAACAGGTCTAAGAATCTATCTTCGTATTCTTTGTATACGTTCCAATGGTCGAGTTCTTCTTTTAATATTCTTGCTTTGGAGATATCTTTTTGGGCTTCTTTAAAATATTTCTCAATCTTTTCTCTGACCGATTGAGGTAACTTTGTGTAAGCTGATAAGTCTTTTCTGATTTTATCTATGTCTTCTTCACTTAAGGGGGGAGGAGTATCTCCCTCACCTTTTAGATAATTTATAAGTTTATCTATCTCAGCTTCTATAATCGAAGCTCGTTCAATAAGTGGGTTTAAATTAAGATTTAAGTTAAGGTATGAATCGAGTATCTTTAGTATATTTATATTTGCTCGGGGGTTTTCTATTTGCACAGTATAGAAAGGAATTTCTGCTAAGAGACAGATACCTTTCATATTTTGGTTTTTTGCTTCTCCTATTATTAGACCGTTTAATCCACTTATTTGGCCTTCATTGAGAACTTTAAGATTAAATCTTTTGAATTGTTCTAAAACACTTCTATGTGTAACTGTTATCCATACCTGAGGATCAGTTTTATGGTCAATCGGTTCGGGTTTAGCAGCAAAAGTAACGATGAATTCTGCATCGTGTTTTTTAGCAAACTCGATTATTACCCTACTTAAATCTATGCCATATTCTAAAGGTGGTTGAGTTTCTCCAATAAAAAGTAAAATATGAGGATGATGAGAAGATTTAAAATAATAAAAGAATCCAGCAGGCATATTAGGTATACTTAAAATCCCTTTGTCTACAATTACTCCTGCTGGTTTAAAGAATCCTGTTGCTTCAAGTTTAGCAAACATCTTAAAATCTAAAGCTTCACGAAGGAAAAGAGCGGTTCTATAGGCAACTTCTCCCATGCCCGGCCAGACAGGAATAAAAATTGGTTTTTTCAATTTAGGATTAATAATCTCTTTTATCATAATTTATATAATTTATCATAATTTAAGCAAAAAACAAGAGAAAATTTATGATTGTGTTAATGCAACATAAAAATGTCATCTTTTTTGCAAAATAGAAATGTCATCTTTTTGAAAGAAATTCTTCTAAAGTAATCTCTCTTCGTTTATTGTATTCAGGTATCTTTTTATAGTTTAACTTCCTTCCTTTATACACTATAGAGACCTTACCATTCAAATGTTCAAAGACTTCCTCTTCTGCCTTGGCATAACTTGCTCTATAGG
>JAMWBQ010000020.1 GCA_023819315.1 Candidatus Omnitrophota bacterium | reverse complement strand
GGTTTAACCTGTTAATAACTACAAGAATTTGATTTTTGAGCGAATCTCTTGGAAGCATAAAAAGAGTGCGGTCTTTCTTTTCTCTTAAAACTTCTTCTATGTAAATAAGAAATAACCCTTTGTACCTAATATTAGCAATAGCTTCTTCCTTTGAACCAGCTTCTATTTTATCTTTTATGGTTTTAGCATCTTTAGTTTTTGCTAAATAAGTATATAAACCCATAGATTTAGAATGTGGTTTTAGATAATACCTCTTCTAAAGAGGTAATACCTTCGGCTACTCTTATCAATCCACTTTCCAATAGGGATAGTGTGCCTTTCTTCTTAGCGATAGCTAAGAGCTTCTCAGGAGGATAGTTCTTATAGATAGCCTCCCTTATCTCTTCATCTACAAGTACAACTTCAGCAATAATGCTCCTACCTTTATAACCGATAAAATTACAATTGGAACAACCTTTAGCACGATAAACTACAGGCGTGGACAATTTAATCCCTTTAAAAATACTAAGGTCTTTTATCTCGTAAGGTTCTTTACAAGAACAGAGCACTCTTACCAATCGTTGTGCTGCTACCAATCTTAAAGAAGCTGATATAAGGTAATGAGGTATACCCATATCTACTAATCTAACAATGGAATCTGCCGCTGTATTGGTATGAAGGGTAGAAAGAACTAAATGGCCGGTTAATGCGGCACGCACACATATTTCAGCAGTCTCTAAATCCCTTACTTCTCCCACAAGGATAATATCGGGATCCTGTCTTAGAAAACTACGTAGAACGTTGGCAAAAGTTAAACCTATCTCTGGTTTTACCTGAACTTGGTTTACTCTATCTAAATGAAACTCTACAGGATCCTCTACGGTAAGAATATTTTTAGAAGAATCGTTAAGCTCATTTATCGCTGAATATAAAGTTGTAGTTTTACCGCTACCGGTGGGACCGGTAATGAAAACTAATCCGTAAGGGAAATTTAATCCTTTCTTTAGTAAGGACACCTCTTGTGGTAAAAATCCCAACTTTGATAAATCCAAAGGTAAACGTGCTTTATCAAGTATACGAATAACCACTTTTTCTCCATAAATGGTAGGCATTGTAGAAACCCTTAAATCAATCAATTTATTGTTAAAATTAACAACAAATCCTCCATCTTGAGGTAAACGTTTCTCAGCAATATTCATTTTAGAAAGAATCTTGATTCTTGATATAAGAGCTAATTGCATACTCTTAGAAGGTGGTGTTATCTCGTAAAGAATACCATCTATACGGTAGCGTAAACTAATCTTGTTTCTCTGTGGCTCAATATGAATATCGGAAGCGTTAGATTCTATAGCTTGATGTAATATCAAATCAACTAACTTAACTATAGTGGCTTCCTCTGTTTTAGCAATCAACCTATCTAAACTTAACTGAACATCCTCCGACGAAGTATCAGTAACTCCTTCCTCCTCTATCTTATAAGAAGCTTCTACTATCTCACGATACGCTCTCCCTTTGCCATAGAAGTCATCTATAGCTTTCAAAATATCTGTATGAGTGGTAATGATGGGATTTATATCGTAACCGGTTATTTTTTTTAAATTATCAATAAGGATTAAATCAAGAGGGTCAAAAATAGCTACGGTAAGAGAATTCAAACTACGGTGAAGTGGTAAAACTAAATTCCTTATGGCAAACTCGTAAGGAATAATCTTATCTAAATCCTGGTCAGGTGCTGGCTTTAATTTCCCTGAACGAAGAGTTATGTAGGGTAAAGATAATTGTTTACTTAAAGCTACAACTATCTGTTCTTCTTCTATATATCCTAACTTTACCAGTATTTCTCCTAACCTCCCTCCTTCTTTAGCTTGTAAAGCTATCGCTTCAGAAATCTGTTTAGGGGTAACCATACCCTCGTTTATAAGAATCTCTCCTAATTTCTTGTGGGACGGCATAATAAATAATTTATATTATATAAATTATTTTTTAGTGGGGTAACTTTCCTTAGTGAATTTATTCAAAGCAGAAGCTATTGCTTCTTTACGCAAAGATGAACCTTGTTCACGTAAAATAGATATAGGAGAAACATTGGATAACTGTAACTGGTCCTCTAAAATATGGGGAGTAATAAATATAAATAGCTCCCTTTCTTGAACAGTTTTATTCTTACTCTTAAATATATTTCCTAACAAAGGTATCTTTGAAAATATAGGCAATTCTTTACCTGTATCACTCTCAACATTTCTAATAAGTCCACCAATCAAAAGAACCTCGCCATCTTTCAGTCTAACGATAGATTTTGCACTTCTTTCCTCAGGGTCCTTTATACTACCTTCAATAAAAGCTTGAGAGGAAGTGAAAAACCCACTCTCCCTCGCCTGTTTCTCGGAAATGTCTACCAAAAGAGTTATCTCTTTGGTATCTAAATTTACTTGAGGAGTAACTCTCAAAATCGTTCCTGTTTCTACTCTCTCTATAGTATACTCTACGCTTTGCCCCTCACCGGTCTCTGTTTTTTTAATACCTACTGCTTCATTTGTAGTCATTTTTATTTCCGCTACTTCGTTAGAGACAGTTAGTATTTTTGGTCGGGCTAAAGACCTTGCATCCGTACGTGTTTTTAAGAAATTCAATACAAGCTCAGCACCTATTACAGTTAAAACTGAGGGAGTAAAATCATGTGCACTAAATCCTTCGCTAAACTCTACACCACCAGGGGAGGTGAACTCCTTCCACAATATATTGCCTGTCTTAGGCTTATGTTTACCCGTAAAAGGGAAAGATGTAGCTCTCCTGCCCGTTACATCTAACTTCAATAATTCCTCAGGCCACTCTACACCTAATTTATCCACATCACGCTTAGAGACATCTAAAACTTCTGCCTCAATTAAAATCTTTGGCTGAGGAATATCCAATCTATCGATAAGCTCATCTATAATACTAAACTGAGAAGGAACATCAGTAACGATAAGAGAATTGGTAAGCTTATCCTCACTAACTTTGCCATTGGGAGTGAGAAGTTTTTCTACGGCATCTTTTAAAGAAACGGCACTGGTTTGTCCACCGCCTGAACTATTTCCTCCCATTAATTTAATAGCCTCGTTCTCTAAATTAGAAGAATTTACTCTAACGTACTTAAGACGATAAACTTTGGTTTTATAATCAATTTTAGGAGCTTCTTTCACTACGAATATTTTAGATTCAGGAAAATAATCGTAAACCAATCCATTAGCATTAAAAATTGTATTAATCGCTTCTATTAAAGGAACATCTTCTAAATAAACAGTTATGAGCCTATCCTTAACATCCTCTTTACAAATAAAATTTAGTCCTGACTGTTTAGAGAAAACCTTTAACATATCGTTTAAGGATACACTCTCCAAATCTAAAGAAATCTTCTTTTTCGTTCTAGCAATTATGTAATTACCGTAGATGTTATCTATCTCAGGATTACTACTGAATACTAAGGCGGGAAATAAAAAAAGAACAACAAATAATTTTACTATTTTCTTATTCACGGCTTACCTCCCTTGTATTCTAATTTTTCTATCGACTTTTCCAATACAACCCCATTGTAAAGAATAAAAACCTTCCCCTTTTCTATATCTAATATCTGGGCATCAAAATTTTTTAAACTATCACCTTTACCGTAAACTTCTCCCTCGATAATTGCTAAAGGGTTATCTGACCATACAATTCCCTGCACTTTAACATCAAGTGATGGCAAGGAAACTGCCTGAGAACTTTCAGTTGGGATAGTAGATTGTTCACCTTCCCTTTCTCCAGGTAAAAGAGAAACAAAGGGGTCACGATAATTTTTTTCCCCAAAAGCTCTATTTACTAAAATAAAGAAAAAAAATATACTTACCAAAAATTTCTTCATTTCTTAAGCAGAACCAAAATATATATTCTACAATTCGTACCACCAGTTTTCACTAAACTTTCTACCTCTATGGCTCCTGTGCTCTCTAAAAGGTTAATGAACTTACTCAACCCTCTATAATCACTATTAACACCTATCTCAACTCTTATTTCTCTATAAACATCATAATCTTTTAACCCTAAAGGTCTAAAAGAATCTATCGTAACAGATGCTCTTTCACCTATATTATCCAATAATACTTTAAAACCAAACGTATCTTCTTTAATAAGATTATTCTCTAAACGATTAAATTCTATATCCATCTCTTCTATCTTTGTGCGCAAATCTTGTTTTTCTTGTATTTCCTTATCTTTATTTTTTAATTGGCTATCTTTAAATGAATAATAAGAATAAATTTTTTCAGCAATAAAACCAAAAACTAAAATAATTAATAGAGCTATAATTATATTTATATACTTTAATAAATCTTTCATCTTCTAATTAATATAGATTTATTAAGAAACGTAGAACGTTCCTCCCTTTCATCTCAACTCTCTCTGTGGACTTTAATTCTATGTGGGAAAAAATTTTTTTAAAATCCTGTGATTCTCTTAAATTAGATACGAATTTATCAAAGCTCATTTTTTCTTTTGCAGGATTAATAAGGAAAACATAACCAGAAATAGATAAATTTGCCTTACCTTCTACTAATTTAAAATCAATCGTATCTAACCATAAACCATCAGTCAAAATAGAGGGTAATATTTCTAAGAAGGGGGATATACGAACTATCTTAGTGAATCTATTTTTTAGATTAAATAACCTCCTTTCTTTTTCTTGATAAAAAGAGTTTATCTCATCCAAAGAGCTATTCTTTATAAATTCAGGTAATTGTAAACTTTCCTCTTTTTTCTTCAAATTTACCTCTTTATCAAAAAGCAAATTCCCTAAAAATACATTTAAACCAAAACACAATATTATCCCTAAAACTAAAATTATCCCTATTAATTTAAAATTCAAACTACTCAAATCCACTGTTGTTTTTTGAGAGAAAGTAGGCTCAGCTTTAATTTCCTTAAACTTTGGATTAAAATTATAAGGTAACTTGCCAAATAAAGCTACTCCATAAGCTTTAAGATGAGAAACATTTATATCATCCCTATTAACTATATCTAAGGGAGTAAACAGCAAAATCTCCACTCCCACATCTTGCAAAGAAGAAAGTATTGTCTTTAAATTAGAATCGCAAATAATTACTAAGGTATCTAACGACTGCCATTTAAATTCTCGCTGAAAATAGCGAAGAGATATTCTTACCTCTTCCAACAATTTATCTATTTCATCTTTACTTTTATTTACAGACATTTTCAAATACCTATTAAATACAGGTAAATCTTTATAAAAGAAAGTTATATAAGCTTCTTCACTAGAAACATCTAAAAGGGCAAAATTTTTCGCTTCTTTCACTTTTGGCATTAATTTAACCACTCTAACAAGACTAATTGCTGACGGCTCAATATTTAACACGTTAATATCCATATTAAAAAAAATATCTTTATATTTATTATAAAGAGAAGTTTTTATTCCCAAAAAAGAAACCTCCAACTTTTTAAGTTTAGGATTAGTAATATAACGGTAATCACACATAAGCTCTTCTATTTTGAATGGTATAGAATCAGCTATTCCATAAGTTAATGCTAATGTGAGTTCTTTTTTCTTCATCCTCGGTAACTGGAATATCCTGAAAATAAAATCTTTATCTGCCAAAGAAACAAAAACTTCTCCCTCAGCTTTAACTTCTTTTAAGCTCTTACTTATGGCAAGCTCCCAAAGGGTGACTTCATCTAAATTCTGTTCATCGAACTTACGCAGAGGAGATAAATTAATCTTGATAAAAGAAATAATTCCCCTTCCTTCAACTACTACAGAAGAGACAAAATTTTCACCCAAATATAATCCTACTCTCTTACTCATTTCTTCCTTATATGACAACTTTTAAGCCACTTATCTATTTCATTAGGGTCAAAACGCCATACCTTACCGATTTTAATACCGGAAATCTTCTTTTGATATAGCCAATTATAAATAGTTTGTTTCCCTAACCCTAAATAATTAGCTAACTCTTCTATACCCATTAATTTTAAATTTTTATCTTTTTTCATTTTTTATAATTTATTTTCAATTATATTAAAATATTTTTATCTATTTATGTCAAGTATAATTTATTAAAATTATTTATATTTTTCTATATATTGTATATATTTTTATATTTAGCCATATATAGTGGATAAAGAGGGGAAATTATTAAAGAATATATGAGTTAATATCCTACCGTAGCGGTAATTTGTGAACCAATAGGGGTAGGAAGAGAAATCGTTATATTTACTGTGGTTTCAGCAACACCATCGTTATCCGTATCTACAGTTATTGTTCTGTTAATAGGTGCGATATTAGGAATAGCTATTTGACCATTGTATAATCGTGCTAAAGTATCCACTACACCCGCATAAGCAGCATAGTAAGCGCGTATCCTTCTAATTTTATTTTCAGATAAATTTGTCTGCTCACGCATAAGATAGATACCTGCTAAAGATAAAATAATAATAATAAGCATAATCCCAACAACCACTACTAAAACTATACCCTTTTTTCTCATCATAAATATTTTACCATAAATATTTATTTATATCCACCATTCTCTTCGGCTAAATCTAAAAGATAACTTATTACTGTATCGTCTATATCTAAGAATTTTACTCCCATATTGAATCTTCCTCCTTTCTCCATACGAGAATAAGCAACTTCTCCTTTTGCCTGCACTACACCTATGTTTAAAGAAAAGTTTAATAATAACTGCACAGTAGGAGGTATAAATATGAAAGTCTTTATACCTAAGGCTTTACCATTACAAGATATATCAAAAGTAGTGGCCGGTATATTCTGTTGAGAAACTAATCTTACTCTATCATCTATTACTTTAAACTCTAAAGGTAGATTGAGAGGTATTCGGCCGGATTCACGATGATGGGGAAAATTATTAAGTTTTGATAAGGGAAATATAAATTTCTCTATATTAAAAAAATTACTTGGAAAACCAAAATTATCATCTAAAAATTTAAGAATATCTTTAGGAGAAGCTATCAAAGGATTAACTTCTAAACCCGTTATATTACCAATACTGTTTATAATTTCAGTATCAAAAGGATTTGCCATAGCTATAAAGAGAGTAGAATCTACCTTAAACAAAGGAATAACTAAATTATCTCTACAAAATTCTTCAGGAAGAAATCTTAGGATATCCTTATCAATCACATAATCCTGAATAGTAACGAAGGGAATAGAAGATAACTCGCCAAAAAACATAAATAGCTCTATATCGGATATATAACCTAATCTTAGCAAAGAGGCAAAAATAGATTTCTTAATAGTCTCTTTATCCTCTTTTGCCTTTATTAATTCGTTAGGACCTATCCAATGTTCTTCTAATAATTTTTTTTCTAAATCTTCCACAATTACTGAATCTAATAGAAAAAATAAATTCTCTAATTACTTTTTATCACCTTTATGTGCTATATCTATTAGACTAAGAGCTATACTGAAGAGAAGAAACCAATAGGAAACTTTTATTAATTCTAAAGAGGTAACCCCCAAAATTATCTCATTAATACCAACGAGTTTTAAAAATACTCCCACTATAAAAGTCACGAATCCACCAGCAATGAAAATATCCCCACAAACTAAATAATCTTTCTTCATATCAACCTCCTGCTAATTTTCACTCTCTAACCCTGTTTAAACACTCTAATTAAATTCCACATGGGCATAAAAACAGCTAAAGCCATAAAGGAAACAACTATACCTAAAATAAGTGTCATTATTGGTTCAATTAAAGATGATAGTGTCTTTAAAGCTGAACGAACCTCTAAAGTGAAATACTCACATAGGGAATCTAACATTAAAGAGAGCGAACCAGTTTTTTCTCCAATAGAAATCATATATCCAGCAAGGCGAGGGAAAAACTTACTCGCCAATATACCACCGGAAATACCTTTACCATCAGCAATATCTTTTTTAACCGAATTAATCTCCTGTGACAAAACTACATTACCCACAGTAATCTTAACTATATCCAATATATGTAATATGGGTAAACCTGATTGATAAAGGACATTGAGCATAGAAGCGAATCTTAACATTACAATTTTATTATAAATTTTGCCAAAAATAAATATTCTAAATTTGAAACCATCCCACCAGTATCTTCCTCGAGGAGTATTGATAAACCATTTAAAAGTTGTCCATATACCTATCATTGCTCCCATAAGGATAAGATACCAGATAATTTTTAAATAAATCTCTGGTCTATTTCTCCAAGGCCCCTGTAAACTATGGCTAATAAATATCATAACTTGTGTAGGTAAAGGTAAATTACCCTTAAGTGTGGCATAGATTTTAGAGAATTCAGGAATTACCTTAAAAGAAAAAATAATTATGGCAACAAATAAAGCTACTATAACCATTATAGGGTAACGGAAAGCTGATTTTATATTCATCATCGTCTCGTTATCTTCCTCTAAAACGTTAGCTAACCTTAAAAGAACTTTATCCAATACACCTCCTGCTTCTCCAGCAACGACAGTATTAACGTAAAGATCATTGAACACGTTAGGGTGTTTAGCCATTGCATCAGAAAGTTTTTCTCCTCCCTCTATATCATGAACTATATGATTAAGTGCCTCCTTTAAACTCTCATCATCGCTCTGCTCAGCAAGAACACCTAACCCCTCTACTATAGGAACAGCCGCTTTTACAATGGTAGCAAACTGACGAGTAAATACGATAAGACAGCGAAGAGAAACTTTTTCTTTCTTTTTGGTAAAAAAACGTTCAAGAAAAAACTGCGGAGTTTCTCCTTTAAATCCAATGCTTATGGGTAAGTATCCCAATTGAGCAAGCTGTTTAGAAGCATCGAGCTCACCTTCAGCTTCTATCTCTCCTTTTACTGTTCTACCTTGTTGGTCTAAAGCTTTGTAAATATAAATACCCATTTCAACTTAAATTGAATTCTTTTATAACCTTATCTATAAACGATGAATCTATACGATTAACTTTTTTAGCAAAACCGGAGAGAAGAACAAAATCGCATAATGTATTAATTTTACGGGGAATACCTCCTGTATGTAAAAATATTAATTTTGCTGCCTCTTTATCAAAAATATCTTCGCATTCGTTAGCGCTATCACTACCCTTAGCAATCTTTAGTCTATAGGCTATGTATTTACCTACCTCCTCTTCATTCAATGTGCCTAAATGACACCGAACAGCTATTCTCTGAGAAAGTGGTTTTAAAGCATCTATTTTAGACTTCAACTCCGGCTGTCCTAAAATCAAAAGAGTGAGAAGGAATCTATCTTCTGTCTGAAAATTTAAGATTAACCTGAGTTGTTCTAAAATACTTGTATCTTCAATAATATGAGCCTCATCTATAACAATTACATTCTCTTTCCCTTCACGCACATTATCCAATAAAACGTTATACAATCTTTCTAACAAGGGATCAAGGAGGAGTTCTGTTTTTTTTTCCGGTAAAATCTGGGGGCTTAAGGAACGTAATATTGCTCTAATTAATTCTGCGGGTTCACTAAAGGCGGGGTTATTTACGTACGCCCAACAGAAACGCTGATTACCCAAGTCACGTAAAATAACCCTGGCGATCAAAGTCTTACCACAACCAAAAACTCCTGTAAGTAAAGCACACCCTAAACCTTGAGCAATAGCGTAAGTTAACTTCATAAGGACATCTTCATGCTGAGGAGAAAGATAAAGATAGCGAGGGTCAGGTGTATTTTGAAATGGTCTTTCTTTTAAATTCCAATACGCTTCATACATTACTTCTTCTCACTAAGCCAACGGGCAATTTTATCTTTATAATCCTCTATATCCTTTATGTTTACTCGGATATTCTTAATAGACATAGTTTCTGCTTGTCCTATTTCTTTATAAGGCTTAAAAGTAAGAGGTACTTCTTCTCTTTTCTTCTCTACTTCTTCCTTTAATTCTAACTTCTCTTCACAAACACGAGCAACTTCTTCAAAAGTAGTTAAACCTTTTAGAACCTTCCTTTTACCATCTTCCCATAAAAGGGTCATCCCTTTTTCAGACATTTTTCTTCTTAAATCTACTGTAGAAGCACCATCTATAATCATTTCCCTGATCTCATCATCTACACACATAAGCTCAAAAATACCTGTTCTACCATAGTAACCTGTGCCTTTACATTCATCACAACCTCTACTACGATACACTATCAGATCAGGCTTATCCTCTATATTCCACTTCTTACATATTACTTTAGAAGGTTTATAAGGTTCTCGGCAATGAGGACAAACTAATCTTACTAATCTCTGTGCCATTACTCCAATAAGAGAAGCAGAAACCAAAAAAGGCTCTATACCCATATCCACTAATCTTGCTACAGCACTAACAGCATCGTTAGTATGTAGAGTAGAAAAAACTAAGTGCCCGGTCAAAGCGGCTTGCACAGACATCCTCGCTGTCTCTAAATCTCTTATCTCTCCTACCATTATCACATCAGGGTCCTGTCTTAAGATTGCCCGTAAGCCATTGGCAAAAGTTATCCCTGCCTTGGGATTTATCTGAACCTGACGAATAAGTCCTAACCTATACTCTACAGGATCCTCTAAGGTGATAATGTTTCGGTCAGGAGTATTTATCCTCATAAGTGCTGAATAAAGAGTAGTTGTTTTACCACAACCTGTCGGTCCTGTAGAGAGGATTATCCCATATGGTTTAGATATCAACTCCTCGTATCTTTTCAAATCTTCATAAGTAGTAAATCCCAATCTCTCTAAACCAATAGCTACTGAACCTGTATCTAAAAGACGCAAAACCAAATTTTCTCCATGAATAGTAGGCAAAGTAGATACTCTAAAATCAATTATCCGATTATCAACCTGCATCTGAAAATGCCCATCTTGCGGTTGCCGTGATTCAGCAATATCCATACCCGCCAAAACCTTTACTCTTGAAATTATAGCTAACTCCCATTCTTTAGGGGGAGGGGGAATTTCATGCAATATTCCATCTATACGGAACCGAATCCTTGTAGAGTTCTCCTCAGGCTCAATATGAATATCTGACGCCCTATCTCTAACTGCCTGGGAAATAATAAGGTCAACTATTTTAACTATTGAAGTTGTCTCACTTAAGGGCTTACCTTTTTCTACCTTTACTTCCGAAAAGATATTTCCTCCCTGCTCTTTTTTATAGTATATCTTCTTAATGGTTTCCTCAATATCTGTGGAAGCAGAAAGATAGACCTCTAAAGGATAGCCAGTAAAAAGCTGAATTTGATCAATATAAGAAACATTGGTGGGATCTTGCATTGCTACATGTAAAGATTCATTTTTTATATAAAGAGGAACGGATTGAGTATTACGTGCTAAATCCTCAGGATAAATTTTCAACAAATCCTCACTTACCGTAATATTGCTTAAAACCATATACTCCACACCAAGCTTCTGAGCAATTATCGTATACAGAGCATCTTTGTTGAGCAGATGCATATCTACGATGATTCTCTCTAATGGTCTTTTTAACTTCTTCGTTTCATTAATAGCCTTTTCTAACTCTTGAGGAGAAAGGAGCTGAGATTCTATAAGTATCTGTTTTAACTCTTCATCCTTCATTATTTTTTCTTTAATGAATTAATCCAACTCTCTACTAACTTCCTATCCCAAGCACGAGGGGATAAATTTAAATACTTTTTATAACAAGCAATAGCTTTATCTTTATCGTTAAGAAAGATTTCGTAAAGGATACCTAAGTTATAGTAAGCATCACTATCGTTAGGGTCTAATTCTAAAGTGGAAAGCAAATATTGAGAAGCTTCCCAGTAATAGCCAAGTTGTAAATAAAGGATAGCCAAATTATAATGAATGTGAGGATTGTGAGGTTGTAATTTCAACAACTGTAAGTAAGCTTCTATGGCTTTATGTAGGTTATCTTCTGCCAAGGCATTACTTATATCCTTTAAAATTGTATCCAAATGACTATCTTTAAAGTTGACTTTATCTTCTTTCTTAGAAGATTTATTATCCTCTATAACAGATAAAGAGAAAGCTTTTGTTAGTAATTCTTCTGCTTTCTTGAATTCTTCTTCAGCTTTTAAATATTCTCCTTGAGAATTATACTCTTTTGCTTTTAAATAATGTTCCTCTGCCTCTCTTACGAGACGGGAATAATCATCATCGGTATTTCCTAAACAAGAATAGTAAATACTTGTACTAAAAAATAGCACACAAAAAACAATTAAATTTTTAATTCCTCTCCTCATAAAAAACTTTATATCAATAATTTATAGAATTAAGTTCAACCTCCACAGACTTTGGCTGGTTATCTTTTGTTTGTTTCTGGTCAATTTCCTCTTCCCAAAAGTTAGGTAAGGAATCTATTCTTTCTCTTAACTGAGAATTCATCTTAGCTATATCTGATAAAATAATCTTTAGTTCTTTTATCTTATTTTCGTTTAATTTTAATCGCTCTATTAACCGTGCCTTTTCCAAATTTCCATCTATATAACTTTGCTTAATCAAAGCAATCTCCTTTATATAACTGTCGATGCGCTGATTAAGTTCGGTTACTTCTTTATTACGCTTTGACAATTCCTCCTCAAGGTTAAGGATTCTTTCTGCTCTTCTCCCTAACTCTATTTTAAGAGCGTCTATATTCTTTTTATTCTCTTCATCCTCCTTTTTTATCGCCATATAATCATTACTAATTTTTTCTATCCCAGATTTCATCTGTTCTATTATCTCTTTTCTTTGTGATAAACCTGCTTTCAATTTCTCTAAATTTCTTAAACTATCATCCCAAACTGCTATATACCCACTAATATTTTTTAATTCTTTATCTTTCTTGACTAAATCTTTTTTCAAATTGTAATTCTCCTTAGATAACATAGATAACTTTTGATTGATATCGTTGTTAAGAGAGACTAATTCTTGGTATTTATTCTTAACCCTTAGCAACTCTCCATTTTTAAATTCATTTTCCCGAATTGCTCTTATTAACTGTCTATCTTTAGCATTAAGTTTTTTCTGAAGTTCTATATTCTCTTTTCTTAACTTAGCAATATTATCGTTCAATACCTTAATCTTACCCTCTAATTCTTCTTTAACCTCTTTAAAGAAATCTTTTATTTTTCTCTATACCTTTATATTATCATTACTTTCACCTTGGGAAGCTAATTTTAGTGCCTCTAATTTCTCAAGAGAAATGGCATTTTCTTTAGTTAAAATTGCTACTCTCTCTTTAAGTTGATAATTTTCTCTCTTTAAATTCTCTACTTGCTCACTTAGATTGTAACTCAACCTATTTAACTGAGAAATTATCTCTTCTTTACTCTGTATATCTTCTTTAAGATTAGCACTGTAGTTGATGGTATCTTCCAATAATTTATTCATACCATCAGTAAACCTTTCCTCTATGTTTTTCGCTCTGCGTAACATAATACTAACTTTTAAATTTACTATAAAAATGGATAACAATATTAATAAGATAACTAAAGGAAAAACTAAAAAAGGTAGTGGTTTCATCTTTCTATCTTTACCTCTCTCAATTCCAATTTAAAAGGTTTGGGTAAGGAAGTCAAAACTCCTCTCTTATATCCTACTAATGGTTCGTTAGTATCTTTCAATATACGGGCAGTAACAAAAATAATTAAATCGGTTTTCTCTCCCGGACTCTCCTCTGAATCCTTGGCGCTATAAGTAAAAATAGCTCCCAAAATAGGTATTGAACCTAAAATAGGAACCTTTTTTACCGTATGAGATGATTTATCTTTTATTAACCCACCGATTACCACGGTCTGATTATCTTTAATCTGAACCTCTGTTTCTGCTGTGCGAGTAGTGGTAATTGGTCTTACTTGATCGCCTTGGATAGTTATCCAACTTTCAATATTACTTACCTCAGGTTTTATTTTCATTCTTATATGGTCATCAGGACTTATCTGAGGAGTAACCTCTAAGGTCACGCCTATCCTTTCTGATTCGCTTTCCCATCCAGTAATCTCCCATTTACCTGTCTCGCTATTTCTCTCAAATTTTGGTACAGGAACACTTTTACCTACATGGATAATCGCTTTTTGATTATTAAGGGTAGTAATACGAGGATTAGCCATAAGTTTTGCGTCCTGCTGTGTTTTAATAAAATTTAGTATGCTCTGAAACTCGGTAAAATCAAGAATACCAAAAGCAAACTGGGAAGTTTCTACCATAGGGAATGAACCAAGCTGATAGGTATCTTGGGGAAAGAATATCCTTTCTCCTTTAAAAGGGAAATTAGAATCAACCGTTACCTCACCCGTAGCAGAATCTATCTCCGTAGAATACTTGGGAACAGGATACATACTCTTATATGAACCCCATTTGTTAAAAGGGAAAGTTGTTGGTCTTTTAGAGCCAGAAGCTACAATCTTAGCTGTCCAATTTATTCCCAGTGCCTCAGACACATTAAGACTTGTCTCCACGAAACGTGCTTCTATTAAAACCTGAGGTGTAATCTGATCAAGTTCTCTAAGCATCTCCTCTATCCTATTTATTACCGCCGGCATATCAGTAACAATCAAAGAATTTGAACGAATATCTGCTTCAATTGTTCCTTCTGTAGATAAAACTTTTTTTAAAGTATCCTTGAGTTTGGAAGCATCGGCATGGTTAAGCTTAAACAACTTGGTAAATCTACCTTCTCTCTGTGCTTCCTCAGGAGTAGTAACTTTGATTACGTTATCCTTTTTAATGTAGGAAAATCCATTGACCGTAATAATTGAGTCTAACGCATCCTCTAACCTAATATTATGTAGCTGAACGGTTATAGGTCCTTTTACTGACTCAGAAAAAACAATATTGAGATTAAACTGTTTAGCAAGCTGTCTTAAAACATCTTTAATATCTACCTCTCTAAATTCTAAATATTCAATAATGGGGATATCTTTATCCTGTGCTAAGGCAAATGTAGTAAGAATTATTAACCATAAAAAACAAAATTTAAATATGCACTTTCGCATAACCTTCATAATTTTATTATAGTTTAAAAAAAATATTCCTCAAGACAAAATAAAAAGCTTTAAGAAACAATAAACTCATCTATTTTTGATAGTAATTTCCTCAGGTAAACCTAAATAGAAAGTATCATCTCCTTTTTTAAGAAGCACTTTATCTCGCTGAATATCTAAAACCGTATATCCATCTATTCTTTCACCTACAGTAACTATATCCTCGTTAATAAAAGCAAAACCTCTATTGTTTCTATCCAAAGTTATTCCCTTTAGAACCAAAGTAGATCCTTGAGAAGATTTTGTCGTTTTAACAAAAAAGAAAGGGTCTCTACCCCAAGCAAGCTCTGCTCTCTGTTTCTGGAGGGAAAAGATTTCTTCGTTTCTCTCTTTTATTTTTTTTTCTGGGGTGCTTAAGGGAACTTCCTCCTTAATTTGTGTATGTGATAATTCTTTTTTAGTTACCCTATTTTTTTTAGTTAAGTTTATTAAAAGAAATATAAAAATTATTATCAATACTAAGGTAAAAATTAATTCTATACTCTTCTTTTTCTCCATAGCTAAATCTGCCAAATAGTATAGGTACTAAGAATAAGAGTAGCTATAAGAGGATTTGCTTCCTCTTTAGTATCAATCTTATCTTTTTCAGTTTTAGCTCTCTCTATACGCATGCTTTCAATAGTAAAAATTATAGGTAAATCGCTTAATGCTTTTAAGTATTCACCCAACACTCTATAAGGACATTTAACTATCATCTCTACGTAGGCTTTACTTACTCCTTTGGGAAGAAATTCATCATTCCTTCTTATATCGTCACGTGGCTTAATAGAAATAATTTCAATTTTAAGTTCGCTGCTCTTACTAATCAACTGTTGAATAATGCGAGGTAATTCCTGCTGAGATACAGCCTTATCATTCAATTCATCTAAGGCTTTTCTAATTTTCTCTATCTCCTGAGGAGGATTAGGTATCGTTCTAACCAAACTTTCTGCTCTTTCTAACTCCTCTTGTTTAGTTTCTAATTCCTTCTTTACACGCTTAGAATATTTTGATAAAGGTCTACCTAAGAAGAATATTAAAGCAAAAATAAATAGTACCTCGGAAATAGCTGTAATAATTGACTTTAATTGATAGTTTTTAATAATATCCTCCTTCTAATTCAGATATTTCAATAAACCAACTCGCAAACTATCTCAAAATTAGCCTTAGGCACAGCAGAGTATATATCCCTTTCTGTAGAAACCGGGCGAACATTTGTAAAGAAAGGGGATTCTTCTAAACCAACAAAGTACTGAGAAATAGCTAAATCAATAGTAGTGTATTCAGCAAAAACCTCACCAATAAGGTGAAGTTCCTTTTTACCCCCTTGTATCTTAATTTCTAGTCTCTTAAGTGAAATGCCCTGAGGTGTAATATTACTTAACTCCTTCAATATTCCCCACCATAATGGTTGCCTACCAATAGCATCTTCAAGCAATGCTTTTCTTTCTGTAAGTACACGTTTCATTGATAAGTACTCGTTAATTTTCCTCACCATTGGTTCTAACTTAGCAATCTCTGTCTCCGTGTTAGTAATAATTTTCTTATAAAGCAAACATTTCCAAAAGGAAAAAGAGTAAAAACTCAATATAATGGCGAGAAGTAAAAGAAAAACTACTCTCGTAAGAGTAGCCAAGAAAACAACTTTCTGTTCTAACTTTTCCTTAGGTGGTAAAAGATTAACTCTTCCTCCTCTATTTATACATAAACCTATTGAGGCGCTTAAATGAGGGCTTGCTTCCTCCATAACTAACTCATGTCTAAAGACTGCCGAATCCTGCCATCCTTTAACAATCTTTAAAGGATTAAGTAACTGAATATTAACTATACCTAAATTCTTAAGATTGGACTGCAAAAATTTATCTATATTCTTAAGTCTTGAGCCACCACCGGTAATATAAAGACACTCAATCTTCTCAGTGTGGAATGTCCGATAATAGTAATTTATCGTTCTGGACAACTCCGTATAAAATCTCTCCATAAGTGGTCTTAATGCTACAGCTATTTGATTACCTTTGATTACCCCAAAGTCAGTAAAATACTCTAAAAAAACCTCCTCTTCAAGAGGTATACCACACTGACGTTTTATCTTCTCAGCATTATCATAAGTTAAATTATCTACACCTAAATTACTCATTGCTTTCATAATCGCGGATGTAAATTGTTCCCCTCCAATGGGTATCTGCCTACTAAACTGGAGAGCTCCTTTCCTATAGAAACTCAATACACTCTCTTTTGATCCCATATCTAAGACACTTACGTAATCAGTATCTCCTACCATATATCTAACAAGATTACCTAAAACATCAGGAATGAGATAAACTGCTATTGGTCTAACGCCAGTCTCTTTAAAGATAGAAATACTCTCCTCCAAAGCATACTTATCCATAGCAAGACAAGTTATCTGAGAAGTAAATCCTTTTTCATCTTTAACTTTATCGGTAAGAAAAAAATTAAAAATGATACTGCTTAAATCTACCTGGAATGGTAATTTTTTCTTTAATTCTATACTTATCACCCCTCTTATATCTTTTTCGGATACAGATGGTATACTAAGAGAAAATATATATGCTCCGCTCCCCCAAAGAGCTATCCTACCCATAGAAGTCTTTGGTCGTGTCTCAGAAATGAATTCTCTTAAAAATTCTACAATAAACTTACTCCTTTCCTTAGGATTATCTTTTATTTGATAAGGTAAAGCACGCACACGATAGTTATTAACTACATAACTATCATGCGATCTACGTATCTGAACTATTTTAATATAGTGGCTACCTATATCTAAACCGAGGATACACTGTGTGGCAAGAAAAAAATCTTTTACTGTAGAGATAATCTCAACAGAAGAAATCTTCGCAGAAAATTTTTTATCTTTCTTTTTGGCAATTTCCACTTCATCTTAAATTCTACAAGGAAGGTATATGGGTGTCAAGGGATTTTGATTCCACGTTGCTGGAAAATCCATTTTTAGCTTAAAATCCCACTTAGATAATAACAAGATTTTTAAAACCAAAACAAATCCAAAACCCAAATTCTTTAAACTAAAAACCTTCCTTTATTTTAAGTTGTGTGTCTTTTGGGACACACTATCACCTATTTAATTTTCTTTACAAAAATTATACTATAGTGTATATTAAATATAGTATAGACTATTATAAAGAATCTATTATCAATGGGACTAACAAAAGTAGAAATATTTTTTATAATATTTTCTGTTATATCCCTTCTATTAATTAATTTCCCTGCCTATTCACAGTTTGATGTAAATAAAGCTACAGATGAGATAACCCCCCTAAAACCTAAAGAAAAAATAGAAAATGAACTAAAACAAATACCACAAAAACCTATTGAAATAAGACCTCAAAATGAAGGGATAGTTGCTTCTAAAGAAGAAAAAGTTTTCTTTGTAAAAAATATAACTCTAACCGGATGTGAAAGTTTCTCACCTAAAGAATTCTCTTATATAGTAGAAAAATACACGAATAAAGAATTATCTTTACACGATTTAGAAAACTTATCTAAAGAAATAGAAAAAGAATATTTTAAAAAAGGCATAATTGCAGCGGTATTTCTATATCCTCAAGAAATTAAGGATGAAAACGTAACCTTACATGTTATAGAAGCCAGAATGGGTAAACTTGAAATCCAAGAACATAAATATTTTAATAAAAACAGAATAAATTACTATTGGAAAATACCTCAAGGAGATATTCTACGTTATGATAAAATTTATGAAAGCTTATGGATGATAAATAGAAATCCTGACCGTGAAGTAAAAACCACTTTACATAAAGGAGAAAAACTAGGTATAGTTGATATTTCTTTAGATGCCCAAACGAATTTTCCTATCCACCTATTATCTACATTTGATAGAGAAGGGTATCCTATAACCGGTAAATCAAGAATAGGTTATGGAATAAGACATAACAATTTTTTATGCCTTGATGATGTACTTATAAGTGGCTATAATTTAGGAAAAGATTTCACTATATCCTATGTCTACCATAATATACCTATTAATCCCTACGGGACATTCTTATTTTATGGTTATAGTCAAAACAAATCAACACCTAAAAAAGAGTATACCGAATACGGAATTAAAGCTTTAGGTAAAAATACAAGCATATCTTTGAAACAAGACCTTTTCAAAAATAATCAATACTTAGGCGAACTATCTTTAGGATTAGATGCTAATGATAAAACTATATGGACGAATACAGGAACATACAGCAGAGAACGTCTACGTATATTTAATTTAGGAGGTGATTTTGTTTCTTATGGTTATAATAATGTTACTTATATATCTAATGAGTTATCTCAAGGAGTGGATTCCTTTGGGGCAAGTATAAAAAACAATTCCTCCAGGGAAGAAGACATAAAACCAACTTTCACAAAGTTTAATTTCGGTATCCAATATAGAAAATTCTTGCCACTTAGTCTACAAGCAAATCTTAAATTCAAAATTCAACTCTCTTCCCACCGCCTACCTTCTTCGGAAAGATTCAGCTTAGGGGGTATTAACTCTGTGAGAGGTTATCCTTCCGATGATTATAAAGCTGACAATGCTTCACAAGAAACAATTGAATTGCTTATTCCAGCTTTCTTCATACCATCAAATATACGTCTACCATACTCGGAATCTTCACTAAAAAATCAAACTAAAACAGTTATTTTTATCGACCATGGCTGGGGTAAAAAAAGAAACCCTCTTATTAATGATAAACAATCAAATAATTTATTGAGTATGGGTGTAGGATTAAGATTTAACCTTTTTAACCAGTTCCGATTACGTCTGGAATGGGGCTTCCCTTTTGCTAGTAACAAGACTCTTACTGAGGAAGGATATTCACGATTCCATTTCTCAGTAGATTTCCAAGATAAATTTACTCAGGAAATCAAACGTATCAAACAATTAAGGGAAAATAAAAAACATATAAAATAAATTCATTTAACTTCTCCCTCCTGCTTTATATTATCACCCTTATTTAAATAACGAACACCTTCGTCTTTAGGTCCCATCTCATCATAGGGAGAAACTATTACCTTACCTTCAAATACTATAACACTTGTCCTATATTTACCCGGCCTATAATATCGCTTGTATCTCCTCTTTTCGTCATCCCCGTCATCTTCATAATAAATAAAAAATGAACCATCTTCTATATCTTCCTTTACCATTTCACTTACCTTACCTCCATCTGAAGATGTTTTACTACCCCCTGCTTCATTTACATAATCTTGCCCTTTTAATTCTTCTATAAAAGAACCTATCTCCTCTAAACTCGGCAACTCTATTGATGGTGGAGGTAATTCCGGTAAAGACAAAGATGGCAACAATTCAGGTAATAATTCAGGTAATTGTATTTGTATTGTCTCCGATACCGATGTCACTTCTATACCACTCTGCATACCCCATCTACCATCTCCCATAACCTTTACCCAGTGTATACCAGCAGTGGTAAGTCTTATACCTTCAAAAAATGTGTGTTCCCCTTGGTCATCTATTACATATCTGTATGCCGGCGGTAAAACCGTATTCTCACCACTATCACTTGAACTGAAAACTATCTCCCCTAAATAATCAGTCTTTATATTGTCGTATATATCGTATGCTCTTACACTAACTGTGCTTAATGTCCCCGCTAACTGTGGACTTTCTATGCCTTCTACTATGAAATATCCTAATTCACCAGGAGTAATATCTAAATTTAAACCGTAAACTAATCCCGAACTAATTATACCATCGCTTACCTCTAATATCCCTCTCTCACATTTGTACGCTGTTAATGTTGCTAACCCTTCTACAGAAATACCTCCTATAAAATTTATTAATGTCGCATTGCCTAATTCTATACCCTCCACTTCTGCCTTGTTACCATTAGGTGCTATACCTAAACCACTAAATATTAAATTCTTCTCCCCTTGATATGATAAGGAAATATTATCGTACCAGTCATAGGCAATAACCCTTATCTCATTACCCAACCCAGCTACCATGGTATTGTCACCTGTTATCTTTAAATATTTGGCTAAAAACCAATTATCGTTATTCCCACTATCTTTACCATAACTAACTATTATTAAATCACCTTTAACATTGTTACTATCCTTAATATCTACATAGCTTATTTCTACTTCTCCTTCTGGACATATATCCCATTGAATACCTTCAATTGTGCTCCTTAAAACTATATCTTCATTAAATTCCCCTCTCAAAATTAATCTACCTCTTATTGTCTGCTTCTTACCTGCTTCAAAATATAGAACCTTACCTTCACTTGTGCAAATAAAATCATTAAAAATATTCTCTCCTGAAATAGTGCTCGGTAGAATACCACTGAAAATAACCTCACCCGTCCCAGCATCAAATGTCCCTAAATTAGAAAAATTGCCAAATATAGTTATCGTGTTATCTCCCACAATTAATGTGCCACTGTTAATATCTAAGTCCTTATTAACTTCTAAATCACCTGTCAATGTGTAACTACCACTACCAGAAAATTTTAAATTATAATAATTGTTACCACCTACTAATCCTATATAAGAATCATTACCATAATATTCTACCATACCATCATAAGCAATATTATTAATACCTCCTACTACAAATTCTTCTGTACCAATCAATCTCAATATACCGCGGTTAGTAAAGTTTGTGCTTATGGTAAGATTCTTACCATTTAAATCAATCACTCCATTAGTATCATTCCTTAAACTGTTTATAACCCTATTTATATCAAGAATAGCCCTATTACTACTATTACCTATAATAACATCATCTCCCGCATTTGGCACATATCCTAAATCCCAGTTATCATCATCTCCCCAATCAGTAGAAACATCCCCCTCCCAATTTATAACACTACTAACAAACCACCATTTAATATTATTGCCCCTGTCCTTGGAAGTAAAAGCTGTTATATCATCAATGCTTATATTCCTTGAATCCATTACATCTACATAACTTATCGCCGATACACCTCCAACCTCTATATCCCAAAAATTACCATCTGTTGTGCTCCTCAATTTAATTAAATTCCTCGCTTCCCCATTTAAATATACCCCACCTAATATCCTCTGTATAGAACCAGCTTCAAATTTAATCGTCTTACCACCACTATTGCAAATAAAATTATAAAATATATTTGAACCATAAATACCACTTTCTCCACTACCATATAATTCTACAGTATTATCCCCAGAGATAAAATCACCTCTATTAACCCAATCACCACCTATACTTATAATCTTACCGTTACCATTTAAAATACCATTTGTTATCTTTAAATCTTTACCTACATCTAATCTGTCCTGTAAAATCACTTTACCACTACTTTTATCTATAGTTAAATTATAAAATCGATTACCACCTGAATAAATCCCTTGTTCACCAATACCACTAAACCTAACCATGCTACCCCTGCTAATAAATCTATCCGCACTATACCAATCACCACCTATATCTATTGAATAGTTATAGTCATAATTTGTATCTAATACCCCTCCTATTATCTCTAAATCATTATATATATTCAGATTATCAGTTAATATATACTCTATCAAAGAGTTATTTAGTCTTAAATTGTAAAAATCTACCGAAGGAAAACTTACAAAAGGATGCGCACTATTAGTATACTCAAAGGTAGAATTCTGGCTATCAAAAAAACCGTAAACCACAAATGGTTGAAAAAGACATTGAATAGTGATAATAGGGGTTGTGCGATTAGTAGTTACTCTATCTCCTAATTGACCATAATTATTACGACCCCAGGCATATACCCTACTACCACCACTCTTTAAGGCTACGCTGTGAGCTCTTTCATACCCCGAAGCGGTCGCAATTTGTGATATTGGCCCACCATTTATACCATCACCTAAGTAGCCTACTCCCCCTATACCTTTAACCAAAACTGGGGTTGTGCGATTA
>JAMWBQ010000019.1 GCA_023819315.1 Candidatus Omnitrophota bacterium | reverse complement strand
TACCAACGTTAGAGAATTATTTTTGGCTCTTTGTGGATGCTTTTTTGTTTTTTCCTGTAAGAATATTTTCTTACAATATTAAAGAGCAGCTCCAGCATCCTTTTAAAATATACACTATAGATACAGGCCTAATTAATATTTTAAGCCATAAATTATCTTGGGATGCGGATAAGTTATACGAAAACATTGTCGCCGTAGAATTAAGACGTAGGAAGAAAGATATTTATTATTGGAAGGATTATCAATATCGGGCAGTAGATTTTGTAGTAAGAGAGAATATTAATATAAAACAACTTATTCAGGTATGTATAGATTTAGAAGAAGAAAGAAATCAGGATAGAGAATTGGAAAGTTTAATTAAAGCTAGCAATGAATTAAAATGTAATAACTTAGTTATAATAAACAAGGATTATGATAAAAAAGAAAAATTAAAGAATGATAGAGTGATTAATTATATCCCCTTATGGAAGTGGTTATTAGAAGATTTAAGGTAAGAAAATGTGCAAGAAAGTTGTAGGAGTAATTGGTGGTCATAGTTGTAGTAGAGAAATTGAGGAATTGGCAGAAAACTTGGGTAAAGAATTAGCAAAGGTAAACGATTATCTTGTTTGTGGTGGTTTAGAAGGGGTAATGAAAGCTGTCTGCCGAGGATTTAAAAATGGGGGAGGAACAGCTATAGGGATTATACCCGGTTACGATAAGATCGATGCTAATCCTTACGTTGATATTGTTATCCCTACAGGTATGGGATTAGCAAGAAATGTTTTAGTAGTAAAGACATCGGATGTGGTTATTGCTTTGCCGGGAGAATATGGGACTCTGTCGGAGATAGCTTACTGTTTACAGTTTGATATACCTGTAATTAGTCTAAAATCTTGGGATATAAAAGGGGTAATTAAAGTAGAAACAATAGATGAGGCTATTATAAAGGTAAAACAATTTTTGGAAGGGGTGAGAAATGAAAGCAATTTTGATGTTAGAGGACAAAACAACTTTTTTTGGCGAGGCAAAAAATAAAGGTGAAATTATTGGAGAGATAATTTTTAATACAGCAGTTGTGGGGTATCAAGAGATACTTACCGATCCCGCTAATTATGGAAAAATTTTAGTATTAACTTACCCTTTGATTGGCAACTATGGTTGTAATTATAAATTCAATGAGTCAAAGAAAGTATGGGTTAAAGCTTTAGTGATTAAAGAGATGTCAAGAATATACTCTAATTGGCAAGCAGAATTAAGTCTTGATGAGTTTGCTGATAAAGAAGGTTTGTTTATTTTGAACAATGTTGATGTGCGTTCGTTAATGGTGTATCTTAGAGAAAAGGGCTCAATGTATGGAATTATCTCTACGGATGAATTTAGAGAAAAGGTACTTATCAATAAGATAGAAGAGTTTAAGAGCAGACCAAAAAAGAGTGTGCTTAAGGAAATATCCATAGATAAACCTAAGATTTTTAAAGGTAAAAATCAAACTAAAATTGCTATTTTGGATTTAGGTATAACTAATAGTATATTAACACAATTAAAGAATTTAGGGGTTACTTTTACTATTTTACCGTTTAATATATCATCCAAGGATATTTTAAAATATAATCCCGCTGGTATAATTATCTCTTCAGGGCCAGAGGATGATGTTGGTTTAAAAGAAGTTGTAGGTAATGTAAGAGATTTGATAGGAACCATGCCTATATTAGGTATTTCTACGGGTTGTCAAGTTTTAGCTTTATCTAAGGGAGTTAAAGTAAGGAAGATGAGATTAGGTCATCGAGGAGTAAATTATCCCATAAAAAGACCAAATTCTTTACAAGGAGAGATTACTGTTCAGAACCATTCTTATGTTATAGATAGAGATGGATTAGAGAAGAATAATATAAATATAACTGCTTTTAATTTGAACGATGATACCGTTGAAGAGATAGAGAGTAAAGAATATAAATTTATAGGAACGCAGTATTTACCATTGAGTGGAGGATTTGATGAAATAAATCCTGTTCTTATTAGATTTATTCAATTAATAGAAAGGAGTTAATCTATATGCCTAAACGCAAGGATATTAAAAAGATTCTTATGATTGGTTCAGGACCTATTGTTATTGGGCAAGCCTGTGAATTTGATTATTCAGGTTCGCAAGCTTGTAAGTCTTTACGTGAAGAGGGTTATTTTACCATCTTAGTTAATTCTAATCCTGCTACGATTATGACTGACCCACATATGGCAGATATTACCTATATTGAGCCACTAACTGTAGAAATGGTTACTAAGATTATTGAAAAGGAAAGACCAGATGCTATTCTTCCCACTCTTGGCGGTCAAACAGGATTGAATTTAGCTTTCTTCTTAATGAAAGAAGGTATATTAAAAAAATATGGAGTAGAATCTATTGGTGCTTCAGTAGAAGCGATTTCCTGTGCTGAAGATAGAGAGCTTTTTAAAAAAGCAATGCAAGAGATAGGGATAAAGGTTCCTAAAAGTGGTATTGCTACTTCGTTAGAAGAAGGTATAAGAATAGGTCTGAATATTGGGTTCCCTTTAATTTTAAGACCTGCCTATTGTTTAGGGGGTAGAGGTGGTGCTATAGCTTATAACAAAGAGGAGTTAGCTGAATTTTTAGTGAAGGGGTTAGAAGCCTCGCCAGTTAAACAGGTTTTGGTAGAACAATCCGTGTTAGGATGGAAAGAGATTGAATTTGAGGTAATGCGTGATTGTGTGGATAACGTAATTATAGTTACCTCTATGGAAAACGTAGATCCGATGGGTGTGCATACAGGAGATAGTATGGTAGTTGCTCCCTCTCAAACATTGACTTGGGAAGAGTATACCAATTTTGTTAATTTATGTAAAAAGATAATTAGAAGGGTAGGTATTACGGGTGGAGGAGTAAATATTCAGTTTGCTCAGGATCCTCGTAATGGGGAAATTGTAATTATTGAGGTTAACCCGCGTTTAAGTAGGTCTTCCGCTTTGGCTTCTAAGGCTACAGGGTTTCCTATCGCAAGGGTAGCTACAAAATTGGCAATAGGATTAACTTTACAAGAGGTAGCAAATCAAATTACGGGTAAGACTACTTCTTTTTTTGAACCCACTGTGGATTACTGTGTTTTTAAGATATGTAGATTTACTTTTGAAAAATTTCCTAAAACAGAAAGAGTTCTTAATACTTCTATGAAAGCTGTAGGGGAAGCTATGTCTATAGGAAGGAATTTTAGAGAAGCTCTGCAAAAAGGGATTCGTTCTATTGAAATTGGTCGGTTCGGTTTAGGTTGCGATGGTAAAGATAAAATTAGTGATGAGATGTTGAAAAAACCTGATAGTATACTTTTAAATTTAATCAAAGATAAAATACGTATACCTAACGATGAACGCATTTTTTATATCCGTTATGGATTAAAAGCAGGTTTATCCGTAGAGGAGATATACGAGCTTTCTAAAATTGACCCTTGGTTTATAGATAACATAAAGCAATTGGTAGAATTAGAAGAGGAAATAAAGAAATTTAAGAACAGTAGAAACTATAATGAGATAAATATAAGTGTAGATTTACTTAGGAAAGCAAAACAGGATGGTTTTTCTGATAGGCAATTAGCTTATCTTTTAGGATGTAAGGAGGAATTGATTCGCAGTTTCCGCAAGAAAAATAAAATTAAGCCTGTATTTAAACCGGTTGATACCTGTGCAGGAGAATTTTTTGCCGAAAGACCGTATTTTTATTCTACTTACGAGAGTCAAGAAGAAGCAAGGGTGCCTTTGAATAGTAAAAAAGTGATTATTTTAGGGGGAGGGCCAAATCGTATTGGTCAAGGGATAGAGTTTGACTACTGTTGTTGTCATGCTGCCTATGCTTTGAAAGAAGAGAGTATAGAAAGCATAATGATAAATTGTAATCCTGAAACTGTTTCTACGGATTACGATACATCAACCAGGCTTTATTTTGAACCTTTAACCTTAGAGGATATTCTAAATATAATAGATATAGAAAAACCCCTTGGGGTAATTGTTCAATTTGGTGGTCAAACTCCTCTTAATTTGGCAATACCTCTATATAAATCAGGAGTAAAACTATTAGGGACAACTGCTGAGAATATTGATATCGCTGAGGATAGAGAGCGTTTTAAGAAGATACTGCATAAGTTAGAACTTTTACAACCTCCCAATGATACAGCTTTTACATTTTCTCAAGCAAAAAAGATTGCTAAAAAAATAGGTTATCCTGTTTTAGTTAGACCATCTTATGTTTTAGGTGGTAGAGCTATGGAGATAGTTTACGATGAACAAACTTTAGAGATATTTATTAAGGAAGCGGCAGAGGTTTCTGGAGAACATCCTGTACTAATAGATAAATTTTTAGAGGATGCTACTGAGGTAGATGTAGATTTAATAGGTGATGGTTCTACTTTTGTTATTGGGGGGATTATGGAACATATTGAGTATGCTGGTATTCATTCGGGGGATTCGGCTATGGCATTACCTACTTATAGTTTATCATCAAAGGTATTGGAAGATATTCGTAGAGCAACTTATAAGTTAGCAGAAGAGTTAAATATTGTAGGATTGATGAACGTGCAATATGCTGTTAAGGATAACGAAGTATATGTTTTAGAGGTTAATCCCCGTGCATCACGAACCATACCGTTCGTCTCTAAAGCGATAGGAGTTCCTTTAGCAAAATTAGCTACTAAAGTAATGTTAGGTAAAAAACTAAAAGATTTAGGTTTTATTAAAGAGATAATCCCTAAACATACTGCGGTTAAAGAATCAGTATTCCCTTTTAACCGTTTCCCCGGTGTGGATATAATTTTGGGTCCGGAAATGAAATCCACAGGTGAAGTAATGGGTATAGATAAAGATTTTAGTTCAGCTTATATAAAAAGTCAGATTGCTGGTGGTCAGAATTTACCTAAGAAAGGTAATGTTTTTATTTCCGTAAGAGATGAAGATAAAAATAAGATAGCACCAATAGCAAAAAAATTAAGAGATTTAGGATTTAATATTTTTGCTACTTCTGGCACAGCGAATGTCTTAGAAAAAAGTGGTATACAGGTAAAGATTCTTCCCAAAATTGCTGAGAGTAGACCCAATGTGTTAGATTTGATGAAAGATGGTAAGATTCAGTTAGTTATTAATACTCCCTCAGGAAGAATACCTCGTCAGGATGAGGTAAAAATTCGCTCACATGTAATCTTATACAATATCCCTTATACTACCACTATCGCAGGAGCTAATGCTACAGTAAAAGGTATTGAAGTTTTACTAAAAGATGATTTAAGAGTGAAACCTTTGCAGGAATACTATAAGGATTTAAAATAAAATCCCAAGAAGACTTTGTGATTATAAAAAAAGATGTAAAAAACAAGGTTGTAGATTTTTTAAATCGTGACCTCTGGCGTATTCCTCTAAAAGAACTCTCTCGCAGACGCGCATTTTTAATAAGAACTTTAAGAATAATTACTTTAGCTACACGGGGATTTAATGAAGATAAATGTTCTTTACGTGCCTCTGCATTAACTTTTTATACTCTCCTTTCCATCGTCCCTGTTTTTGCTATGATTTTTGGGATAGCCAAAGGCTTTGGTTTAGAGAAATTATTAGAGAAACATTTAGTTAGTAGATTCCCTTTACAAGATGAGGTTATTACCAATATTATTAGTTTTTCTCATACCCTTCTTGAGAATGCAAAGGGAGGAGTTATTGCCGGAGTAGGTGTAGTTGTGTTATTTTGGTCAGTAATAAAGGTTTTAAGTAATATAGAGAGGTCATTCAATGATATTTGGGGAGTTAAAAATATGCGTCCAATTATGAGACTATTTGCTGATTATCTTTCAATAATGTTTATCTGCCCGATTTTAATAATTATGGCAAGTAGTTTTACTATTTTTATTAATGCCCAAACTGAACTGATAACTCAGAAAATAAAGATGTTGGGATTATTTGTCCCTTTGATAAGATTTTCTCTTGGTTTTCTACCTTACACAGTTATCTGGGTGGTATTCACATTTATCTACATATTTATTCCCAACACAAAAGTTAATTTCATTTCTGGGTTGTTGGGAGGAATAGTCGCTGGCACATTTTATCAACTTATGCAATGGATATACGTAGATTTACAAATTGGTGTAGCTAAGTATAATGCTATTTATGGGAGTTTTGCCGCTTTACCTTTATTTTTGGTATGGTTACAATTAAGCTGGCGAATGGTTCTTTTAGGTGCAGAAATTTCTTTTGCTCATCAGAATGTTGATACTTATGAGTTTGAGCCAGATTGTTTAAATGTAAGTTTCTTATTTAAAAGATTACTTACTTTACGAATAGTTAATATGGTAAGTAAAAACTTCGCTCAAGGTAATAAACCTTTCACTGCCCAAGAAATATCTAGTAACCTTGATATTCCTATAAGGCTGGTAAGAGATATATTGTACGAGTTAACTAAGGTAGGTATTTTTACCTCTGTTCAAGAAGGAACAAGAACACCCGCATATCAACCTGCTTTAGATATAAATTTGCTTACTATAAAGTTTGTTATGGATAAGTTGGATACTTATGGCACTGATTCTCTACCCGTAGTAAACACAAAAGAACTGAAAAGAATAAAAGAAAGTTTAGAAATTTTTGGTAAAATTATAGAAGAATCACCAGCAAATCTTCTGTTAAAAGATATATAGATTTTATACCCTGAAGGAATTTAGAAAAAGATTATACCAGGGGGATATTTAATGTCTAAGAGGATAAAAATTATAGTTTTGGTAATCGTTATTATTTTGGGATTTTGTTTAGTTAGAGATTTTTTTATTAAATCAATTATAGAAACAGTTATAAGTAATCTTATAGGTACTCCTACTCGTATTGGCAGTTTTTCTCTAAGCGTAGTAAAACAATCAATAAAAATTTCTAATTTTAAGATGTATAACCCCAAAGGTTTCCCTCAAGATATTCTCATAGATATTCCCCAAATGGGTGTGGAGTATGATTTAGGAGCATTGCTTAAAGGCAAAGTTCATTTTAAGAGAGTAGATTTTGAGCTTAAAGAGATAGCAATGGTAAAGAATAAAGAAGGTAAGCTCAATATAGATTCTCTTAAAATAATGGAAGGTAAAAGCAAATCTACTAAAGAAAAGAAAGTAGAAAAACCACAGAAAGAAATAGCTCTCCACATTGATTTGATGAATTTAGGTATAGGTAGAATAGTCAGTAAGGATTATAGTGTGGAAGGTAGTGAAGCAATTAAGGTTTACGATATAAATTTAGAGAAGAGGTATGAGAATATTAATAGTCTTAACCAATTGGTTCTTTTAATAATTGCAGAACCTTTAAGGTCTGCTGGTATACAAGGTCTTAAAGTTTATACCGTTTCTCTGCTTACGGGTATAGCTGCTTTACCGGTAGCGGTGGCAGTTACTTTTGCTGGTAGAGATTATGCTCAAGCTTCCTTAGAAGTAAATAGGGATAAAGTATACGAAATAGGATTAGAGATGCTTAAACAGATGGGAGTAATAAAAAAGGAAGATAGCAAAGAAGGTGTTATTAACGCAGAAGTTAGTGGTGCTAATGTAACGTTTAAACTTAAAAAGATAGATGATAAAACCACAGAAATTACAGTTTACGCACGAAAGGTAGGTATTCCTAAACCAGAGATAGCTTCAGGAGTAATTTACAAAATACAAGAGCAACTAAAGGCAAAATAAAAAAGGAAGGGGTGGTGAAATAAATGTCTATTTTAAAAGAATTCAAGGATTTCGCTATTAAATGTAATGCTGTAGATATGGCAGTGGGTATTGTAATAGGAGTATCTTTCGGTAAAATAGTTAACTCTTTAGTTAACGATGTAATTATGCCACCTATAGGTCTGGTGTTGGGAGGAGTTGATTTTAAAGACTTAAAGATTGTTCTTAAAAAGGCAACAGTTGATAAACCGGCAGTAAATCTTAATTATGGGCAGTTTATAAATAATGTGATTGATTTTTTGATAGTAGTTTTTTCTATTTTTATAGTGGTCAAAGTTATAAATAATCTTAGAAAATTGTCTCCTAAGCAATAGCACGGATAGATAAGGATAAAAGGGGGGTACAAATATGAGAAAATTTTTATTAGTAATTGTTTTAATAATTGGACTTAACGCAGATGCTTATGCACAAACTAGTGATGAGATTGCTCAAGAAGTAACCCACCAGCTACAGGAATCAGGTTCTATCACTGAGGAGGATGCTTCTGTAGTAGAGTCTTCAGTTAAGACACTTATTGATAGTGGAGCGACTAAGGAGGAGGCTAAGAATATTGTTGCTCAAGCAGTGCATGAGGCTCAAGCACAAGGTTTAAAAGGTAAGGCACTTTCTGCTAAGGTTCTTGAGGTAGTAAGAGCGCGTAAAGCTCAGTTTGAAGCTAAAAGGAAAGAAGCAAGGAAGAGGGAGAAAGAAGTTAGACAACAGAGAATAAGAGAAGAAAAAAGATTGAGGAAAGAAAATAAGAAATAAAAATTGATTAAAATATTTATTTTAAGTGAAAAAGAGGTGAGCTATGAAGATAAAATTAGGTTTAGTAAGTATTTTATTAATAAGTTCTCTAATATTGATAAGCATTGGTTGCACAAAAAAAGCGGCATCATCACAAGAGGCTATTAAAAACGCAGAAACACTTAACAATGTTCAAGAGAAGATAAATTATCTTATTAAACAAGCAGAAGCCTTTTATAACTCTAAAGAATTCCAACAAGCTATCCAGATAGCCCAGTATATTTTAAATAATTTAGATAAAGATTCACAGTCAGCTAAAGATTTAATGGAAAAGGCAAAAGTTCAATTGCAAGCTACTGCCTAGAAAGCAGTAGATGATGTTAAGAATAAACTTCTTGGTAAGTAATATTTCAACTTAAAAATTAGCTTTTAATACAATTTAATGAGTTTACACTCCTTCCCCTCTTGATGTAGGGAGTTCTTATTATTTGTGAGATAAACGTACCATTTTTAGATAGTTTTAGACAAAATATGGAGCAGTTGACTATTGATGAAATAATTAGAGCTACTAAAGGGTTATTATTTAATTACCATCGTAGAGGAGATGGAATAATAAAAAATATTTCTACAGATACCCGCACTTTAAAGCAAGGAGATTTATTTATCGCTTTAAAAGGGAAGAATTTTGATGGGCACAATTTTGTTAAGCAAGCATTTGAGAAGGGAGCTAAATTAGCAGTGGTATCTAAGAAATTAGATATAGATAAACCTCTTATAAAAGTAGAGAATACCTTGGATGCTTTAGGAGATATCGCAAGTTATTATCAGTCAAAATTTAGAGTTAAAGTTGTAGGGATAACCGGTTCTAATGGGAAAAGCACAACTAAAGAGATTTTAGGGCATATACTTTCCTTTAGATTTAATGTAGTTAAGTCTTTAGCTAGTTTCAATAATTTTGTAGGTGTTCCCTTGACTATTTTTTCTATAAATAGTAATACGGAAGTGCTTATTCAGGAGATGGAAACCAATATCCTTGGTGGGATAAAAAGATTGTGTTATATTGCTCGGCCAAATTTAGGATTGGTAACAAATATAGGTAAGACCCATTTAGAGTTCTTGGTAAAAGAATACAACGTGTTTAGAGAAAAATCTGAACTTTTAGAGTCTTTACCTTATGATGGTTACGCTTTTCTTAATATAGATGACAGATACTTTGATAGATTAAAAAAAGTATGCGGTAAGAGAAAAATAGTTACCTTTGGGATTAAAAACAAAGCTAAATTTTATGCAACTAATATAGAGATCAAAGATAAATATCTTTGTTTTACTCTGAACGGTAACTACAGAATAAATTTAAATACGATTTTTTATAGAAATGTTTACAATGCTTTAGGTGCCATTAGTGTAGCTTGCAGATACTTTGGTTTTAAGCTTAGAGAAATAAAACCGCTCTTAGAAAATTTTACCTTTTTACCTTTAAGATTCCAGTTAATAGAAATAAAAGGTATTAGATTTATAAATGACTGTTTTAATGCTAATCCTGATTCAATGAGGGAAGCTATTTTAGCTTTTAATAATTTAGAGGGTAAAAGAAAGATTGTTCTTTTAGGAGATATGTTAGAGTTAGGTAGCCAGAAAGAAAAATTTCATTATCTTATCGGTAAGTTGTGTGGGGAGTTGAAAATTGATTTTTTAATTGCTATAGGAAAACTTTCTAAATTTATGGTTAATGGTGCTAAGGAAGAAAACATAAAGAATATTATTTATTGTAAAAGTAAAGAAGAAGCGGTAAAATCTCTTATCAATTTATTAGAAAATGGTGATACCGTGTTGGTTAAGGCTTCAAGAGCTATGGGTTTAGAGGAAGTGATAGAAAAAGTAATGGACAGAATTAAAGAAATTAAGAATGGATAAAATAGAATATATCAAAGATATTGCCAAATTGGATATATTTAGGCATAAGCGAACAGGGATTCCTGAGTTTATTTTATCTATAGGTAAATCCGATGAGGTTATTTCTAAACTTTTGTTAAGAATGGTAGAAAATAATGGTGTAGCTTATGCTACTAAAGTTAATGCTGAACGGATAGAATTTATAAGGAAAAACATACCAAAAAATTTTATTTTTGAGTATTACCAGGATGCCCGAATGATAGTTTTGAAGAAAAAGAACTATAAGATAAAATATTTACCTGTTAGAATAGGGATATTAAGCGCAGGTAGTTCTGATATTTGTATAGGTGAGGAGGCACGTATTACTGCCCAGCTTTTAGGTTGTCAAGTATTTTACGATTACGATGTGGGTGTGGCTGGTATGCATAGATTGATTAAACCTTTAAAGAAGATGGTTAAAGAGAAAGTAAAATGTATAATTGTGGTAGCAGGGATGGATGGAATATTGCCCACCTTAGTTAAAAGTTTAGTGGATTTACCTGTAATTGGAGTACCTACATCTATAGGTTACGGTTATGGTGGTAGAGGAGAATCTGCTTTGATGAGTATGCTTAACTCCTGTAGTCCGGGTTTGGTTGTAGTTAATATAGATAATGGATTTTGTGCTGGTTGTGCCGCCTATCTAATTGCAAAACAAAGTGTTAAAATAAACTCTTAGGGAGGGGTTATGGTTATTTCTAAAAGGATAAATTCAATAAAAGAGTCAATTACTTTAGCTACAGAAGCAAAAGCAAAACAGTTAGCAAGGGAGGGTAGAGATATAATTGGCTTTGGTGCTGGTGAACCTGATTTTGATACACCTACTCATATAAAAGAAGCAGCTAAAAAGGCAATTGAGGAAGGATTTACTAAATATACCCCTGCTAGTGGGATGAAAGAGTTAAAATCTGCTATATGCAAGAAATTAAGAGAGGAAAATAATTTATTTTATAGAGAGAACCAGGTTATCGTTTCTTGTGGGGCAAAGCACGCTATTTTTAATGCGATAATGACATTGTGTGAGGAAGGTGATGAGGTAATATTACCTTCACCATTCTGGGTTAGTTATCCTGAGATGATTAGAGCATCGGGAGCAAAGATAGTGATAATAGAAACTGACCATAAAAATGATTTTAAAGTCACCTCTGAACAGTTAGAGAGAGCAATCACACCTCGCACAAAATTATTTATTTTGAATTACCCTTCCAATCCTACAGGCACGGTGTATTTGAAAGAGGAATTAGAAGAGTTGGCTAAAGTTATTTTGAAACATAGAATTTTTTGTTTATCCGATGAGATATACGAGAAAATCTTATACGATAACACAGATTTTGTAAGTATTGCTTCTCTAAATGAAGAGATGAAAGATTTGACCATTTTAGTAAATGGAGTATCTAAAGCATACTCTATGACCGGTTGGAGAATAGGTTATGCTTGTGCTGACGAAAAGATTATTCAAGCTATGAGTAGTTTCCAGAGTCATTCCACATCTAATCCTACTTCTATATCACAAAAGGCAGCATTAGCTGCTTTAACCGGTCCGCAGGATTGTGTAAGTAAGATGGTAGAAGAATTTGCTAAGAGAAGAAACTATATCGTAGATAAACTTAATTCTATTAAAGGAGTAAGTTGTTTTAAACCAAAGGGAGCTTTTTACGTTTTCCCTTGTATAAAAGAATTGTTGGGTAAAAAATATAAGGGGAAATTAATAGAAAGCTCTTTGCAATTTTCCGAAGTGCTTTTAGAAGAAGCAAATGTAGCAGTAGTAGCAGGTATTGCTTTTGGTAACGATGATTATATTAGATTATCCTATGCCACATCTTTAAGAAATATAGAAAAGGGTATAGATAGAATAAAGGATTTTGTAGAAAAACTAAATTAGAGTTATGTTCACCGGTATTATTCAGGAAGTAGGAAGGATAAAGAAGATTAACAAGAAAGCTGGTTTGTGGCAAATAGTAATTGAATCTTTTAAAGTTTCTAAAGAAGTAAATTTAGGAGATAGTGTAGCAGTAAACGGTGTGTGTTTAACCGTGGTGGATAAAAAAGGTGATTTAATCTTTTTTGATGTAGTTAAAAATACACTTGATACCACTAACCTTAAGAGATTAAAAATCGGTTCCTACGTTAATTTAGAACCTTCTTTAAAAGTAGGAGATAAATTGGGGGGGCATTTTGTTTTAGGTCATATAGATAGCGAACTAAAGATAAAAAATATAAATTCAACTGCTCACTATAGGCTTCTAAGTATTGTTTTCCCTTTGATGTTCAAGCGACACCTTGTAGATAAAGGCTCTATAGCTTTGGAAGGTATAAGTCTTACCGTTCAAAAGGTATTTACCAATTATTTTACTGTAAGTATTATCCCTCATACTTTACGTGCAACTAATCTTCGTTATAAAAAGGTTGGAGATTGGTTAAATGCTGAGTTCGATTATCTTTTAAAATCTAAAATAAGTGGTTCATAAAAATTATTGATGGAAGGGAAATATTTTTCTTCGTTCCTTGACGTATTCACTTTTCTCAAATTTTTTTGCATAATCTTTTAATTCCGTAACAATTTGAATTATCTGGGCAGGAGAAGTAAGGGGGTAATTTACACTGCTAACTATGCCAATAGATATTTTCATAAGTGGGTAACGACATATTTCTCCTCGACGGTTTTTAATATATATACATTTGTTCCTCCGGTCATTTTCATCGTAAAAAGAGATAATAGTATCATCGAAATCACTAACTATTTTTTTACAAATAGTATCTATACTCTCCGGTAAGGTAATAAAAATAAAATCATCTCCTCCAAAGTGAAAGAGAAAATCCGAAGGAGAACCCAACTCCACTATTGCTTGACGTATTAGATTGGCAGTGTGAATAATTACTTCATCACCTCTTTTGAATCCGTAACGCTCATTAAATCTTTGGAATTCAAATAATTCAGCGTATCCTACAGCAAACGAAGCTCTACTATTTATTTTATTCTGAAGTTCTTTTAAAGCAGTAGAGATGCTAGGTAGTTTGGTTAATGGGTCAATATCTTGATAACGATAGATTCTCCATAAAGCAGCCTTTACTTTAAAGAGTAATTCTTGGGAGATGATAGATTTTTCTATATAATCGTCAGCGCCACTATATATAGATTTTGCTTTATTTAAAGGATCGCTATCAGGTAAGAGAGTAATCATTGAGGTATAACGTAAGAATAAAGTTTCCCTCACCAGTTTACATATTTTTAGGCCATCAATATTTTGGGATAGGAAATCAACGATAAGTAGGTCAAAACTTTCTTTATTTATGTTCTTGCGTAGTTCCTCTTCCGAAGAGTATACTTGTACTATATAGCCTTCACCCATAAGAATTAGGGTGAGATAATCCTGTAATTTTGGGTCTTCAACGATGATAAGAATTTTTGATTTAGATTCCTTTTCCTGCATTGTATATTATTATACAATATTTTAAAATTAAATCTATAGGAAATTTTCTTGATTGTTTTCTCTTAGAAAATATAATAGAATTTGATGAAGATAAGTGTTGTTTTACCCGCTTACAATGAGGAAAGGACTATGG
Source organism: Candidatus Omnitrophota bacterium (assembly GCA_023819315.1). Taxonomy (GTDB): domain Bacteria; phylum Omnitrophota; class Gorgyraeia; order Duberdicusellales; family 4484-171; genus JAMWBQ01. The sequence goes on along the minus strand of JAMWBQ010000019.1, from coordinate 8,989 downwards.
GTGAGGTTGTGAAAGAGATATATACTGTCTTGGATAGAGAAGTGGAAGTAGTTGTTGTTGACGATGGTTCTACAGATAATACAGCAAAAGTTGCTAAAGAAGCAGGAGCAAAAGTTATAAGAAATCCTTACAATATGGGTAATGGTGCAGCCATAAAAAGAGGTCTCCGTGTTGCTAGTTATCCCATAGTTGTGTTGATGGATGCTGATGGACAGCATCTTCCTTCACAGATATTAAAGCTTGTAGAGAAAATAGATGATTTTGATATGGTAATTGGTGAGCGTAAAGGTAAACAGAATTGGTTAAGGCATTTAGCTAATAGAGTATACAATCTATTAGGTTCTTACGTTAGTGGAATAAAAATAAAAGACTTAACTTCGGGCTTTAGAGTGGTAAAAAAGGATAAGGTAATGAATTTTTTGTATTTACTTCCTAATACTTTTTCCTATCCAGCCACGTTAACTCTTTCGTTTATAAAAGCTGCTTACCCTATTGCTTTTGTCCCTGTAGAAATATCACCTCGTAAGAGAGGGAAGAGCAAAATAAATTTATTTGTAGATGGTATTAGGTTCTTTATTATAATTATAAAAATTAGTATTTTTTTCTCACCACTTAAAATATTCTTACCCGTATCTATCCTTTTTTTTATATTAGGTTCACTTTATTACCTATATACTTTTATAAATTACCATAGATTTACTAATATGAGCATGTTGCTTTTTACTACTTCAGTAATCATATTTATGCTTGGGCTTATTTCTGAACAGATTGCTCACCTGAGAATGGAGAGAATAGAAGACAGTTGTTAGATAAATATCTTATTATCTTAAGTTCTAAGAATATGATTCATATTGCTATTGGGACAAAAGCTCAATTTATAAAGATGTTTCCTGTAATGGCAGCACTTAAAGGAAGAGGAGTAGAGTTTAATCTTATAGACTTAGGTCAGCATTCTCTCATAACCGAGGATTTAAGAGAAGAGTTTAATTTAAAAGAACCAAATGTTTATTTATCGCAGGGTAAGAATATTTCTCAAGTTTCTGAAGGTTTAATTTGGAGTTTAAATATTATATGTAAAGGGGTTGATAAGGATAAGATTACAAAGGAGATATTTTTAGGTAGGAAGGGGATATGTTTAATTCACGGTGATACTGTTTCTACTCTTTTAGCTCTTTATTTGGCAAAACGTGTAGGAATAAAAGTAGCCCATATAGAAGCAGGTTTGCGTTCTTACAGTTATCTTGAGCCATTTCCCGAGGAGATTGTGCGCATAGTATGTATGAGATTCTCCGATCTCCTTTTTGCTCCTTATCCTTATGCTTTTGATAACTTAAAAAGAATGGGATTAGGTAAAAAGAGTGTTTTGTTGTCTTACAATACCTCTTGGGAATCAACATTGTATAGTTTGAACAAAAGGATAAATTTTGATTTTAATGTTGGAAAGTTTTGTTTAGTTACCATTCACAGATTGGAAAATATTTTTTTCAGAAAAAAATTAGAGTTTATAGTAGAACTATTAAAAAATATTTCTCAAACTATTAATTTAGTATTTGTTCAACATCCTCCTACTCTTGAGCAAATTAAAAAGTTTGCTTTGGAGGAAAGATTGAAAAGTAGCAGGATTTTTTTCTTTAAGATTCTATCTCACGCACATTTTCTTCATCTGTTAGAAAAATGTGAATTCGTTATCACCGACGGAGGTAGTATTCAAGAAGAAAGCTACTATTTGGATAAACCCTGTCTTCTTCTAAGAAATTTTACCGAGCGTCAAGAGGGGTTGGGGGAAAACGTCATTCTTTCTAAATTTTCTCAAACTAACATAGATTATTTTTTGAGCCACTATAATCTTCTAAAGAGAAAAGAGCAGTTAAATTTTAAAAATAGACCTTCTCAAGAGATAGTTGATTATATCTTTTATAGAAAGTTCGATCTTACATAAACAGAGAGACACTAATGAAAAAAGGATTATTTATCTTGTTTATCTTATTAATATCAGGATGTGCCTATCTTACCTATATTCACGATCCTTTCGTAGATATCCCTAATTTTTACAAAGTTAACGATTATATTTATCGTGGTGGTTATCCTAAACATAAAGGTTATATTTATCTAAAATCATTAGGTATTAAAACTATAGTCAATTTCAGTGGTCAAAATAAAAGGTTCTTTTACGAACAAAAAATTACCCACGATTATGGGTTTAACTTTGTCCATATACCTTTAAGTATCTATTCTGAACCCGAGGACGAAAAAGTTATTAAGTTTTTTGAGACAATCCTTAATCCTAAACTCCAACCTGTATTTGTTCATTGCACAAATGGTAGGGATAGAACAGGGGTAATGATTGCTGTTTATCGTGTGGTAGTAGAAGGTAGAGGAGTTAAAGAAAGTTACAAAGAAGCTCTTAGGTATGGTTTCTGGCCATACCGAGGAGAGGTAGTCTTGAAAAAATATATTTTACAGTTAAAAGATAGAAAAGCTTTGTTTAATTTCGTCAACAATTATCTTGGAAAGGTAGGTGAGGACAATGAAACTTATGATTTTTAAAATACTTACGGCAAATTTAATTTTCTGTTCAATTTTATTTTCGCAAAAAATTTCTTTTGCTTTATCTACACCACATCACCTCTACAATATGTCACGTAGAATATGTGAGGTGGTAGGTAGCCCCATTTATGGAGTTTTTATCCAAGGTCCAAAAAATATAATAAAAATGTACAACTATGAAGTTTGGGGTAGAGAAAAAATAGAAAAGAGAGGTCTTTTGCGTTATAGACTATTTGCTCTTTGGCGAGGTATAGGAGAAGAAACTAAGGGAATTATTTGGGGGATAACCAATACTTTTGTATCTACGGAGAAAGTCTTTAGCGAGTTAATATCTATATTTTTTGGAGATTAGAGATTAAGAATTTTTATAGAAAGTTCCTTAGCTTGATCTTCTTCTAAGAATAAACTAGCGGAAATTCGTATCCATTTAGCTAACTCTTCCTTATCCGTAGGGAAAATACTTTGCGGGGTTTTACCTAAATGAGTGGTTATCTGTCTATCTAAAAATTGTTTTGTCCTTTTCCCAAAATACGCTTCACACTCTTTATATACCCTATGATAATACTCTGACGGGGGTTCTTCGTTACCAGTTAATCCTATGCCCACTGTATCTAAATCCTCCTGGAAAAATTTCATAATTACCTCTCCTATACGAACCTCATCTCCATCTTTAAGTAATGACTTCTCTATGCGCTGATTATTGACAAAAGTTCCATTAGTGCTATTAAGGTCAACTATGGTTATCTGTTTACCCTGAGAGGTTACTTGAGCATGACGACGAGAAATATGTAATTCAGGTATAACGATATCAGTTCCTAATTCTCTTCCTATAGTCATTATTGGTTTATCTATAATAATTATTCTTCCCACCTCTATACCAGCAATTATTACAAAAAATGCTCCTCCCTTTTTACCTATATCTACACTCTCTTTATCTACGCGTAGTTTCTCTTTTTTAAATACCTCAAGACTATCACCTTTAATCCTCATTGTGCTGTAAAGGTTGGAATCATCCATCACAGGTCCTCCTTGGGAATAAATATTAAAAGCTAATAAAATCTTTTATAATTGCTAATTTTTTTTCTCCAATGCCTTTAATTTTTAACAAATCTTCTAAAGAATCAAATCTACCTTTACTATTACGGTAATTTATAATCTCTTGAGCAATATTTTCTCCAATAGTAGGGATAGATTTTATCTCTTCCAATGAAGCCTTGTTTATATTTATGTTAACCTTACTCTGTTTTTCCTTTAAACTTACCCTGTTTATCTTTTCCTTTACTCCCCATAGCCTTAAGAAACCACCTAATAAAAGTATGAAACATAAAAATATTATTACCCTTTTTTCTTGAGAAGTAAAAACACTATTTAGTCTCATTTTATATAACTATATTTACCAGTTTTTTATCTACATAAAACACTTTTTTGGGAGTTCTATCTCCCACAATACTTTTGATTTTATCTAAAGCGAGAACTCTTTTTTCTATCTCCTTTTGAGAAGCATTAGCGGGTATTTTTAAATGTTCCTTTACCTTACCATTAACCAAAATAGCTATATCTATTTCTTGTTCTTTTATATATTCCTCGGAGAAATCTGGCCATTTCCTTTTAAAAATAGAGGTATTATAACCCAAAATACAATTTGCCTCTTCACTGATATGTGGGGTAAAGGGAGATAGGAGTAAAAATATTGTATCTACAACTTCTCTAAATAATTCCTTCCTAACGACTCCTTCTTCCAATGCTTTGTAAGTATGATTTACTAATTCCATAATCCTACTTATAGCTGTATTAAATTGGAAGTTACCTTCAAGGTCAAGGGTTACTTCTCGTATAGTTAGATGCATTTTTCTTAAAAGAGCTTGCTCAGTAGAATTAAGTTCTTTAACACTATCTGTATCCTTGTATTCTTCAAGTATATCCAATAATCTTATAACTCGGTTTATGAATCGCCAGCTACCCAGAAGTCCTTCATCCTGCCACTCGGCATCTTTTTCCGATGGACCCATAAAAAGGATATAAAGTCGCATAGTATCGGCACCGTACTTATTTATTATATAATCAGGAGATACAACGTTACCTTTTGATTTAGACATTTTCGCCCCGTCTTTAATGATCATACCTTGCGTAAATAGTCTTTTAAAAGGTTCGGAGAAATTTATCAATCCTAAATCGTAAAGAAATTTATTTATAAACCGAGAATACATAAGATGAAGGATAGCGTGTTCTACCCCACCAATATATTGGTCCACGGGTAACCAATAATTTACATCATCACTGACGAAAGGTAAATTTTCATTACGAGGAGAAATATAACGAAGAAAATACCAACTGGAATCTACAAAGGTATCCATAGTATCTGTTTCTCTTTTAGCCTTACCTTTACATTTTGGACAGGTAGTATTTAAGAATTCTTCTACATAAGTTAGAGGTGATTGACCGGTAGGAAGGAATTCCACTTCTTCAGGAAGCATTACGGGTAAATCTTTTTCCGGCACAGGCACCTCTCCACACTTATCACAGTATATTATAGGTATGGGTGCTCCCCAATATCTTTGTCGAGAAATAAGCCAATCTCTCAATTTATAATTTATTGCTCTTTTACCTATGCCTTTCTTTTCCATATACTCAGCTAATTTTTCCTTTGCTTCTGAAGAAGTTAGGCCGTTGAACTGTTGAGAATTAACTAAAAGCCCTTCCCCTTCGTAAGCATCATTTATATTGTCTGTCTCACTATTAAAATTATCTTTACGGATGACTTCTACGATAGGTAAATTATACTTTTTTGCAAAGATAAAATCTCGTTTATCATGAGCAGGGACACACATAATCGCTCCTGTGCCATACTCGGAAAGAATATAGTTAGCAATCCAAATAGGTAGTTCTTTATTATTCATAGGATTGATAACGTATCTTCCTGTAAAAATACCTTCTTTTTCAAAGCTTTCGATTAATCTCGGTGCTAAAGGTTGATTTTTTAATCGTTCAATAAATTCTAATACTTTACTCCTATAGGGGTTATTTTCCATCAACTTTTCTATTATAGGATGGTCCCAGCTAAGAGCTAAGAATGTAGCTCCAAAGATAGTATCTACACGGGTAGTGAAACAGTCTATGGTTTCTTTTATCCCTTTAACAGGGAATTTTATTTCTACACCATAAGATTTACCAATCCAATTATCTTGCATTATCTTTACTCTTTGCGGCCAATCTTCAAGCAATTTCAAATCTTCTAATAGTCTTTCTGCATAGTTAGTTATTTTCAAGAACCACTGCTTTAATTTCTTCTGTTCAACAGGGGTTGAACAGCGTTCACAGTTACCTCCTATAACCTGTTCGTTTGCTAAAACTGTTTTGCAAGAAGGGCACCAGTTAGCAAATGCTTCTTTACGATAAGCAAGACCTTTCTCGTAGAGTTTTAAAAATATCCATTGTGTCCACTTATAATAATTGGGTAAACAAGTGGTTACCTCTCTATCCCAATCGTAACCAATGCCCCAGGAATTCAATTGTTCTTTTATTCTACTAATGTTTTTTAGTGTCCACTCCTTAGGATGAATCTTATGTTTTATTGCTTGGTTCTCTGCAGGCAAACCAAAGGCATCCCATCCCATAGGAGATAGAACATTAAAACCACGCATAAGTTTATATCTTGTTACAGCATCTCCAATAACGTAGTTCCGGGCATGACCTACATGTAACTCACTCGAGGGGTAAGGGAACATAACTAAACAGTAGTATTTCTTCACTGCTCTTTCCTTAGTATCTACATTAAAAAGCCTTATACTTCGCCAGTAATCTTGCCATTTTTTATCGATTTCTTTGGTGTAATTCATTTCGATATATCCTCCTTACAGTATTTAAATTTTTTATATCATCACTTTCATCTTTTTTGGGTGTTTCTAAGATAAATGGTAAATCTCGCAATAGGGGATGATTAACAATTAAAGAAAATCCCCTTTCTCCTATCTTGCCTTCTCCGATATGCGAATGTTTATCTTTCTTTGAACCAAGTTCATCCAAAGTATCGTTGAGATGAACTAATTTTACTCTTTGTATACCTATTGTTTGTTCTATCTCTGAAAGCATCTCTTCTAATCCATTTTCACTGTTTATTCTATAACCGGCATTCCAAGCGTGAGCTGTATCTAAGCATACCCCGACTCTGTCGGTATAATCTATTTCTTTTAAAATAAAATTGTAATGAGAAAATTTATAACCTAACCACGTTCCTCCTCCCGAAGTATTCTCTAATAAGACAGTTGTCTTTATTCCCTCTGTGCTTTTTAGAATCTTTTTTAAAGCTTTCACTACTTTTTTTAACCCCTCTTCTTCGTTAGTCCCCTTGTAACACCCTGTATGAGTAACTAAATAATCCGCTCCTAACTTATTTACTTCTAATAGGTCTAAAATGAACTCTTTAACGGTAATCCAGTGGAGGAATACTTTGGAGCTGGCTAAATTAAGAGTATAAGGTGTATGTACTACCAAAGGAGAAATACCCGAGTTTAGAAACTTTTTTTTAAACATATCTATCTCATCATCTTTCAAGAAACCTTTTCGGAATCTCCGAGGATTACGCACAAATATCTGCATGGTATTACATTCTAAAGCTAAAGCCCTATCTATAGATTTCTCAATACCACCTTCAACCGATACCTGAACACCCAATTTAAGCATTGCACATCTTAATATTTACTTCTAACTAATTATTACGCTAATTTTTTAATTATACATAATTTTTCAAAAAATTAAAAGAAATTTAATTTAACACTCGTTACTTTCTTTTTTTATCTTTTCTAATTGTTCAAGGAAATATTTTAATTTTTTCTCTTCACCAATACTTTTAGGAAAATAATACTTCCTTCTACCACCATAACTTTGAGAGATAAAACCTCCAATATCTTTACTGACTTGATAATTATGAGGGTACTTGTAGTCCTTAGAATAAGTTTTGATATGATTGGGAACCTCTATAGTTTCTTCTTTTTCTACATCTTTTAATGCTTCTTCAATGGCTCTATAACAAGAATTTGATTTAGGTGAGCAGGCTAAATATATGGTAGTTTGTGCAAGAATCAAATTCGCCTCAGGTATACCTACTGTTTCCACAGCGTTAAAACAACTGTTGGCTAAGACCAAGGCAAAAGGATCAGCGTTACCTATATCTTCACTGGCTAAGATAATTAATCTGCGGGCAATAAAGCGAGGGTCTTCTCCTCCTACCAACATCTTTGCCAACCAGTATAGTGCGCTATCGGGGTCTGAGCCTCTAATGGATTTAATGAAGGCAGAAATCGTATCGTAATGGAATGTATCTTTTCTATCGTAAAAGAGTTCTTTCTGAATAGATTCTTTAGCTACCGTTAAATCAAAATTTATTTTTCCCTCAATATCTTTACTCGTGGAAGTTACCCCTATTTCCAAACTTGAAAGAGCTTTTCGTGCATCACCAGAGGAATTTATGGCAATGTATTGAAGAGTTTCCTCGCTAATACACACGTTAAATTCACCTAATCCTCGTTCTTTTTCCTTTAACGCTCTTTTTAGAAGAGTTATTATTTCATCTTTGCTAAGTGGTTTAAATTGAGCTACGATAGAGCGAGAGATAAGAGAAGGAATAAGGTAATAGAAAGGATTATAAATTGTTGTGCCAATAAAATAAATTGAACCCGACTCAGTATCAGGTATAAGAATTTCCTGCTGGAGTTTATTGAACCTATGTATTTCATCAATAAATAGGAGGGTTTTTCTACCTAACTCTAATTTTTTCTTTGCTTCCTTAAGTATACTTTTAACTTCGCCAACCGAAGAAAAAGAAGCATTTAGATATTGGAACTCAGCATTTATACTTTTAGCAATAATAAATCCCAAACTAGTTTTTCCTGTTCCTGGTGGTCCGTAAAATATCAAAGGAGGGATATTGCCGGAAAGAATAACTCTTTTTAAAAGTTTACCTTCACCAAGGAGATGACTCTGTCCAACGAATTCCTCTAAATTTTGTGGTCTTAATCTAACTGCTAAAGGTTCTTGCTTGGTTGACATAGATAGATGGGAGAGAAGGTAATAGTAAATTATAATTTTCTGATTAAATTAAAAAACCCTGCCTTCAGTCCGTTGCAGCTCACCGCTTTTCAGTCCATGCCTCATACAGGTGGGCACCGCATCCTGTTACCTAAGTAACAGGAAATATAAGTTCCCTTTATGGAACTGTTGGCTGTAGCGTTTTCGTCTGCTAACGGGACAGGCAGGGATTTATTCCTCCTTTTTCATTATAACATTATCCTATAAAATTTTCAACCCCTTTTGTTTTCGTGTGTTAATGCAACATAAAAATGTCATCTTTTTTGCAAAATAGAAATGTCATCTTTTTGAAAGAAATTCTTCTAAAGTAATCTCTCTTCGTTTATTGTATTCAGGTATCTTTTTATAGTTTAACTTC
>JAMWBQ010000111.1 GCA_023819315.1 Candidatus Omnitrophota bacterium | reverse complement strand
GTATTCCACACAAGTTTTCAATTAAGTACTCACCAACCAAGGCAGCGTGCCATGAAGTCCCACATGCTGTAAGAATAAACCTATCCACATTTCGAAAGGAAGGAAGTTAAACTATAAAAAGATACCTGAATACAATAAACGAAGAGAGATTACTTTAGAAGAATTTCTTTCAAAAAGATGACATTTCTATTTTGCAAAAAAGATGACATTTTTATGTTGCATTAACAATAGAATTTTATAGGTTGACTTATAAGAAAAAATATATTATACTCTTAAAATATATTTAGAATCAGAAATATTCGTTTTAAAAGGTAGGTAGCCAATGAAGAAAATTTACGAAAAGATTATTAAGGATAAATGCAGTAAAGATAACTATCTTAAGTTAACTTGTATAAAGAACATTAAGTTCTTTGATTTTTTAGGAGAGTTCGTGCGATTATGCAATCCTAAAAGGATATTTGTGCGAAGTGATTCTTTAGAAGATGCAGAGTATATTAGGAAAAAAGCTATCGAATATGGAGAGGAAAGACCTTTAGCAATTGCTGGTCATACTGTTCATTTTGATGGGATTTTTGACCAGGGTAGAGATAAAGAAGTAACAAAGTATCTTTTAAAGAAAGGTGTAAATTTAGGTAAAAATATAAATTCTATTTCTCGCACTAAAGGATTAAAAGAAATCAAGGAATTACTGAGAAATAGTATGAAAGATAGAGAGATGATTGTTGGATTTTTCGGCTTAGGACCATTGAACTCTCCATTTTTTATTCCCGCTGTCCAGTTAACCGATTCTTTTTATGTGGTCCATTCGGAAGGCATACTTTATCGTAGTGCATATGAAGCTTTTAAGAAGTTAAATTCTAAAGAAGATTTTTTTAGATTCGTTCATAGTTCGGGTGTGTTAGAAGGAGGGGTAAGTAAGGATGTGGATAAGAAGAGAATATATATAGATTTGGAAGAAGATACTATTTATAGTGTAAATACACAGTACGCAGGTAATACTGTTGGTCTTAAGAAACTTGCTTTGCGCTTAGCTATTCGTAAAGCCTCTAAAGAGGGTTGGTTGGCTGAGCATATGTTGATTATCGGAGTGAAAGGTAAAAATAACCGTACTACTTACTTTTGTGGAGCCTTTCCCAGTGCTTGTGGTAAAACTTCTACAGCTATGTTAAAGGGAGAGACAATCGTAGGAGACGATATAGCTTATTTAAGGAAGATAGGTGGTAAGGTGAGGGCAGTAAATGTTGAGCGTGGCATATTTGGAATAATTCAGGATGTTAATCCTAATACCGACCCCCTTATATGGCAGGCAATTAATACCGAAGGAGAGGTTATTTTTACTAACGTTTTAGTTAGTAATGAAGGTGTGCCTTATTGGTTAGGTGATGGGAGACAATGTCCTTCACGAGGAATAAATTTTTCCGGAGAATGGTACCAAGGTAAGATTGATAAAACAGGTAACGAAATACCACCCGCTCATAAAAATGCTCGTTATACTATTAGTTTAATGAAATTAGAGAACTGCGATACTAATATTGATAACCCCTTAGGTGTAGAGATAGAAGCAATTATATATGGTGGTAGAGATTCTGATATTTGGCCTCCTGTTCAGCAATCTTTTGATTGGGTACATGGAGTAATTACTATGGGAGCATCTTTAGAATCAGAAACTACATCTGCCACTTTGGGGAGAGAAGGGATAAGAACATTTAATCTTATGTCTAATCTTGATTTCCTCTCTATTCCTATAGGAGTTTATATTAAAAATCATCTTAAATTTGTTAAGGGAGTGAAGAATATACCCTTGATATTTAGTGTTAACTACTTCCTTCGTGATGAGAAAGGAGCTTATATTTGTTCTTTTGAAGATAAGAGAGTATGGCTGAAATGGATGGAGTTACGTGTGCATAATGAAGTTGAAGCAATAAAAACTCCCACGGGTTTTATCCCTTACTATTACGATCTAAAGAGGCTATTTAATGATTATCTTAATAGGGATTACTCTACAGAAAGTTATGTTAAACAATTCACTTTACGTATTCCTCAAAATATCTCTAAGATAGATAGGATTATAAATATCTATAAAGAAAATGTAGCAGATTATCCGCAAATTATGTTTAAGGTTCTTAAACAGCAAAAGAATAGGTTGATTAATGTTCAAAGGAGACACGGTGATTATATTGACCCATTTGTGCTGGAAAGAATATCGTTAGAAGATGAAAGGTAATAAGGTTAGTGAGATAGTTTACAATACAGAACTAAAAGATTTAAAGCTTATTAAGAGGGGTAAGGTTAGAGATATCTATGAGCTTGATGATAAACATCTTCTAATTGTTTCTACTGATAGGATATCGTGTTTTGACGTTGTCCTACCCACAGGTATACCCAATAAAGGTAAAGTGCTAAATCAACTTTCTTCTTTGTGGTTTAACTTTACTCGTGTAATTGTTCCCAATCATTTTGTCACCACAGATGTTAGTATTTTCCCTCAATTAGTTCCTTACTTAGATATGTTGAGAGGACGTTCAATGGTGGTAAATAAAGCTAGACCCATACCTTTGGAGTGTGTGGTTAGAGGTTATTTAGCTGGTTCGGCATGGAAAGAATATAAAGAGTCCCAGATGGTATGTGGGATAAAACTTCCTCAAGGGTTAAAAGAATCCGATAAACTTCCTGAGCCAATTTTTACTCCTGCACGGAAAGTAGATAGTGGCCACGATGAGAATTTAGATTATGTATCTGCTCAGGCATTGATAGGTAATACGATTGTCCAGAGATTGAGAGATATAAGTATTCAGTTATACAAGGGAGCACGTATATACGCTTTTATTAGGAAGATAATCATTGCAGATACGAAGTTTGAGTTTGGTTTCATTAATAACGAAATAGTTCTTATAGATGAAGTTCTTACTCCTGATTCTTCTCGTTTCTGGCCGAGAGATAGTTATCTTCCCGGCCAACCGCAGGTTAGTTTTGATAAACAGTTTGTGCGTGATTATTTAGAAAGTTTAGGTTGGGATAAGAACCCACCCGCTCCTCATCTCCCTCCAGAAATTGTGGCAAAAACCGAAGAAAAGTATCGCCATGTTTTAAAATTACTGGCGGGAAGAGACATTGAAGATTAATTGTTTAGATGAAATTAAACGACTTCTATTACGAGTTACCTAAGGAACTCATCGCTCAGGAACCATTATCGTTTAGAGACCATTCTAGACTTTTAATATTGAATAGGCAGAATAAGAAAAAAGAAGAATGTTTATTTAAAGATATAATCGATGTAATTACTCCTTCAGATTGTATGGTTTTTAACAATACTAAAGTTATTCCCGCAAGAGTGTTTGGGAAAAAAGAGAGTGGAGCAAAAATAGAGATTTTATTTGTTAAGAAGATAGATAATAATTTATGGGAAGTTTTAATAAAGCCTGCTAAACGTGTAAGGATAAATACTACTATTTTAGTAGGCGAGGATAAGTTGGAGATAGTAAATAAAAATTCTAAAGGTAGTTGGATAGTCAAAGGTGAGTCCCAAAGTATAAAGAAGATGATAGATTTATATGGAGTTGTGCCAACACCTCCTTACATAAAAAAGAAACTAAATGACCCTTCTCGTTACCAAACAGTTTTTGCTAAAGAGGAAGGTTCTATAGCCGCTCCTACCGCAGGACTACATTTTACTCCTTCGCTTATAGATAAGATTTCTTCTAAAGGAACAAGAATTGCTTATGTTACTTTACATGTGGGTTTAGGAACATTTAGACCGATAAATACAGAAGATATAGAGGATTATGTAATGGATAAAGAGCCTTACTTTATTTCTGAAGAGACCGCTCAAATAATTAATGATACTAAAAATAGAGGTGGTAGAGTATTTGCTGTAGGAACAACAGTAACAAGATTATTGGAAAGCGTAGGTTTAAAAGATTCATCATTGGTTGGTTATGGGGAGGGAGAAACAGGATTATTTATTTATCCTGGTTATAATTTTAAAGTGGTTGACTGCCTTTTAACTAATTTTCATCTTCCTTGTTCAACAAATTTTATTTTAGTATGTGCTTTTGCGGGATTAGAGTTTGTAAAAGAAGCCTACACCTACGCTATAGAGAGAAAATTTCGCTTTTATAGTTTTGGTGACGCTATGCTCATTGTTTAATTCCCTAAATACACCCGTCGGGTGTAACTAAGTAATTTTTAATTCTCATATTTACATTTTAATATTTACATTTTAAAATAAGAGCTTATGGAGGTGTTATGAGATTAAAAGCGGAAATTTATATTAGTTTAAAAAACACAGTAGCTGACCCCCAGGGTCAAGTTATAAAGAGTGCTTTGAACTCTTTGGGCTACCCTGATTTAGAGGAAGTAAGGATGGGTAAATTTATTACCCTTACTTTTAATGCTAAGGATATCAAGGAAGGAGAGATTAAAATTAACGAGATGTGTTATAAGCTGTTAGCTAACCCCATTATAGAAGATTATAAATTTATAGTTAAGGAGTTATGAGAGTTAATTTTGGTGTAGTTGTATTTCCTGGTTCTAATTGCGATCAGGATTGTTTTTATGTTATAAAGGACGTATTGAACCAGCCGGTAAAGTATATATGGCATGAGGAGAGAGAGTTAGAAAATTTTGATTGTATAGTTTTACCGGGAGGGTTTAGTTACGGAGATTATTTAAGAACAGGAGCAATAGCAAGATTCTCGCCCATAATGAATAGTATCTTAGAATTTGCTAATAAAGGTAAATTAATTATTGGGATCTGTAATGGTTTCCAGATACTTTTAGAGGCAGGGCTTTTGCCGGGAGCGATGTTACGTAATAGGGATTTGCATTTTATCTGTAAATACGTTTATGTAAAAGTGGAGAATATTAACACTCCTTATACTTTACTATGTAAGAAGAGAATAGTTAAGATGCCTATTGCTCATAATGAAGGTAATTACTATATCGATGAGGCCGGATTAGGTGAACTAGAGAAGAACGCCCAGATAGTTATGCGTTATTGTAGCAAGAAAGGAGAGATATCCGATGATTTTAATCCTAACGGAGCTATTAGTAATATTGCGGGGATAGTTAATAAGAAAGGTAACGTTTTTGGTTTAATGCCTCATCCTGAAAGATGCTGTGAGCTTGAATTAGGGTCAAACGATGGGTTATTTATATTTCGTTCGATAATCGAGTGGTTTAAACAAAAGCAATGAGTATATCTACGGAAATCTATCAGAGTTTGGGCTTATCTGCGGAAGAGTATGAGAAAATAATTTCTCTTTTAGGTAGGGAACCAACGATTACAGAATTAACTATGTTTTCTGTGGAG
>JAMWBQ010000110.1 GCA_023819315.1 Candidatus Omnitrophota bacterium | reverse complement strand
AGGTTATCTAAGTATTCTCTTTTCTCTTTTAACTCCTTTGTGTTATTATCCCAGAAGATAATTCCTTCTTTACTAAAAAATGTAGGTAAGTAAAACTCAATTATTTTACCTCCTGATAAACTTATACTTATAGAGAATAATTTGGATAATATTCTAAATAAATCTTCAAAATTTATCACTCTCTTCTCAATATTTTTCCAAACTTCCCATATAGGTTGTGAGTAAATACTAAAACCAATCAATTTAGTCCTAATAAATTCTATAGCACTAATGGTTAAAAGAAATTTTGCTAATTCATTTCTTATATATTCTTCGTTCCTTTCATCTACCATTTGAACAACTCTTGATTCAGAAGAAGATTCTTTTATAGAAGAATTACATCTTTGGTTTAATATTACTTTGTAAAAATCACCTTTCTTCAAAACTAAAGAAAAAACCGGCTCTAAAACAAATTGAATAATATTGGTAATGAAGATATAAGATAAAGGAAGGCTAATATAGAAAGGTAGGCTAAATTGGAAAAGAACAAACAAACTTAATGCACCAATGACTAAATTAGCCAAGATACCTGCTAACCTTACCAAAGGAGGTGCACGACAAACGCCAATCCTTCCTTTAAATAAATCCTTAAACCTAAATTCTACATCTATACGTTGTAATTTACTCAAAACCAGATGTCCTAACTCATGGATAGGTATTGAACCTATAAATAAAACCCTCATTAACCAATTAATATCATTATTCTCAAAGATACTCCCCAATACTGAGGTTAAATCATCTTTATCTACCACGCTAAATTTTTCTCTCATTTCTTGATATATTTTCTTTCCCTCTTCAATATGTAAGTCTGTGATATCTCTTACTTGAATACAATATTTTTTATCCCCCTCAATAGCTATCTCAATATTCACAGGATAACAGTAGTATTGTTCAATTAATTCTGTAATTCTAACAATATCCTCTATTTCTTCATTATTAAAAACTTCTTTATTTTTCATATTATCTTCCACCTCAACAAATTCTTTAAGTTTAGAATCAATATTACCTATTACCTTCTTATTCTTATAACCTATTACGGTCTTTATTTTCCCTGTCCTCTTATCGTAAGTAATTCTATCAGTATCTTGACTGTATCTTTCTATACCTTCTCCTAATCCCCAACCAGCACAAATTAATATCGAAAGCAAATCATTTTGGGTGATATCTATAGAAAAAATAACTGCACTTTTAGAAGAATTAATCATCTTTTGAATAATTACATCCATAGAGGCATTTTCTACATAGTCTTCTATATTGTTAATATTTCCCACATTATAATTTAAATATTCAATAACTTTATCATTAAATAAAGAAGCCCAAACGTTTAAAATCGCTTCTATTAATCTTTCTCGGCTAAATACCCAAGAAATACTTTCATACATACCGGCAAAAGAGCGATCCCTCTGGTCCTCTGTATTTAATGCCGCACTCCTTACTATTTTAGGAACATCTTCTCCTAATAATCCCCAAACCCCCTCTATCTCTTTACTAAAAAGATCTTTAAATAGTTCCTTAGCCAAAGGATGTATAAACAACGCTTTTATTTCTTCTACGATTTCTTTAAGATTTTTTTCTTTACTTGATAGTATCTCTTTTATCTTCTCATTTATAGAAGTATTGTCAAATCTGTACTTATCAATAAATTCTCTATAACATTTTGAAGTAAAGATAAAACCTTCGGGAACTTTAAAATCACTATCTTTTAATAACAACATTAAATCCCCTAATTTTGCTGCTTTGGAACTCAAAAAGTCATAAACTTCTGAAGTTACCTCTTCTATCCTAAAC
The DNA here is from genome assembly GCA_023819315.1 of Candidatus Omnitrophota bacterium. Taxonomy (GTDB): domain Bacteria; phylum Omnitrophota; class Gorgyraeia; order Duberdicusellales; family 4484-171; genus JAMWBQ01. The sequence continues at coordinate 3,519 of JAMWBQ010000110.1, read as the reverse complement.
AATCTTTTATCTTTATCTATCTGTTGTTTAAATGCTTCTAATTTATTTACTACTTTACTTATATAATCAGAATAATCGAACCCGGATATTTCTAAGGTATTTTTTAAAGCTAATAAGGGTAATAAATTCAATCCTTCTAAACGAAATATATTCTCTACTTCCCTTTCTATATCTTCCTTAAACTCGACTAGTTTTAAATGGGCAATTCTGTAAACTTCTCTTCTGAAAGCATCAAATATACTAAAACCTTCTAATAAAGCAATACGGTATACAAAACTAACACCCTCTATGTCATTATTTATACGATAAAGATACTCATAGATATCTGTTATGCACGTAGTTTTTTCTTCTATATCTTTTTTGAATTTTTCTATATATTCTTCCAGATAGCAAATTAAATTTTCCCCTATATCTTTAATATACTTATTTATTTCCTCTCTATTTAAATACATATTTCCCCCAATAAGATTTATAATCCTTGTAAGTATATTCTCTTCTTCAAATATATTTTTAAACACTCTATTTACTAACAATTCAAAAAGTAAGAATTTAATCACTTCCATATCTTTTATATCATTAATAAAATCAAAGAAACTTTCTATATTAGTTTTTCCATATACTACATTATCTAATAATTCAACTATATTTTTTATCTGTTCATTTTTAAAAATATATGCTAACCCTCTCAATCCATCAACCCTTATTACATCGTCTAATTCTAAAGGTATATTTTCAAATCTTCTATTTTTTCTATAAATGTAATTACTTCCCTTATAAATACCTAATTCTTCTTCAAAAACTTCATATTTTATATTCCATCCTTTAGAAGGTAAATTATTAATGATAACTACTGGTTTATTTAGTCCACGGGCAATAATAAAGATATGAGCAAGGGCGCTACCATATCTTACCAATATACCTTTACATTCTTTGATATAGGATATATCATTAGGGTTGATAGAACTAAATACTAATATCTTATCTTTACAATCTTTTGGTTCACTCGCATCCTCTCTAAAAATAACTTTACCAGAAACACAACCTTGAACAATAGGTAAACCACTTAAAACAATTCCTGTAGATATTTCAGGGATAATATTTTTCTTTAGATTAAATCGAATACGCTCAATATCTTCTTGCAGTAACTGGCTAATCTCTTTACATATAGGATATCCGTTTTCTAATAAAAGAGACATTAATTCTTCGCATTTATTTATTAAATTAGTTGGTTCTATATAATCTTCTTTAGACAATTTCTCCAATATTTCCACTTTACTAATACTATTACACTCTATGTATACTCCTCTAAAAGGTATTGCTAAATCTATTTTATTGATTTGAAAATCTCTAAATATATACACGGCAAGTTTCTCACCATTATTTAAATAGAAAATCCCTTTTTCTATATCATACCTACCTATTTTGCCTACCCAGCGAAAATTGGTAAACTCTGATATCTGAGAAATATTATAAGCGCATCTATTCCAAGAAGATAAATTATCTTCTCTATCCAAAATTCTCACTAAAGTTCTTATGGTAGGTAACAACTGATAATTAGGATTTTTATGTAAAACTCCATCATCATCTATTACCAACATATTATTTTTCAAAGCTTCTTTAATAGGTTGATTAAAATAGTAATCAATAACAACCTGTCCAAAAGGTTTATCTTCGGGTATAAGTTCAAATACATTGGGTTTAAAATCATCAATGCTAAACTCCTCATTCAATCGTTTTAATTCTTTATTTATAATATCTCTTATAATAACTGATGCCTTATCGTATATCTCTATAACTTTATCGGTATATGCACCTTCTCCTCTCCAAAAATCTTGAGATGTTATTATCTTAATATCATTTTTCTCCCAATTATAAACACAAATCGTTTTCAAGAAAAATCTTCCCCATAATATATGTTCTGACCATTGTTCTATTATTTTATCTATTGCTTCTCTATTGTGAGGATAGCCGAAGAAAATCAAAGAATGAAATTCCTGATCTAAACCTCTAAATTTACTAAGCATACTAATTACTTTAATAAATACATCAGCGATACTAATATTTTCTTCTGTGCGGATGGTATCTTTATCCAAACGTGCAAAGTAATCTTCAGATTCTACATCAAAACCTATTTTAGAAAGAATATTTTTAATCAGTTCTATTCTCTTACTACCCCCCTCAATGAATCCATCACCTTCGTCAGATGTAGAAGGTTCAATCCAATTTATCTGAATAGCACCGCCACTATCTAAAGGTGAAAAATTAGCATATATTTCAGCATTATGAGCCCCTAATTTTGTATAAAGCCAAACCTCGTTATCGAAACTAATAACATTTGTTAATAATGGTAACTGTTCAATCTTTAATCTATTTTTTAATATAATATCTATAAAAAGTGTTTTGTCCTTACTTAAATCAACGATATTCATTTCTGGTATATTCTCGTATATTGGGAGATCAATAATATCTCCTTTATCATTTATAGCAAACATCATTATTTTTATATCCTTTGATAAATCTGCATAATCTCTCATTATGCTTATAGTATACTTTATTACATCTCTATGCATTACTCTTATTAAAGTATGAATATTGTAAGTATCAACTGAAGGATTATCGTATATAATCCTTTGCTTATGAACAAAATCAGCGGATATAAATTGGCGATCATCTAAATCGCGAATATTCTCATCCACTTCCTTCCTAATCTTTTCAAAAACTAAATCCATTATTTCCGGTGTGATTATATCCGTAATTGTAAGAGGGTGATAACTTAAAACTTCTTCTATATCAATATACTTTGCAAAGTTAGATTTTTTTAGCATTCTATGCACATCTCTGCCGGATGGCTTTTCAAATATCTTTTTATGATTTGTAATCATAGATTTAATACACTCTAATAAATCCAATACTTCTTCTTTGGTAATATATCTTTTATTCAATATAGACAAGGCTCTATAATTATCTGAATTAAATTTTCTAAATGGGATCAAGAAATCATCCATAATGTTGTATGAATTACTTTTTAATTGAGGAACACTCTTATAGCTAGTAATCAAAAACTTATTAACAGTGTTTATTCTATGGGGGGGAAAAACATTTGAAATTATATCTCTTAATTTTAAATTATTTATTAATGGTAATAGGAAAGTAGCCAAAGGAACATTATCAACACAAATTGTAACAATCTCTTCAATGTCTAAAATATCGTCCTCAGATAAATTTGATTTTCTTAATCTATCTAAAAAGTTTTCTCTACTTTGTTCACTTAATAAATTTTTTAATTTATCCTTTATATCTTCGGCACCAACCCAATTTCTAATCTCATCTGATTTTATTTCATTTACCAATTCTTTCAAAGCCCGATAATTTTCTTCATCTCCCTTATTAACTCTTGTATGCCAATAAACCTCGCCGTTCTCTATTCTTTCTCTTTTTACAAAAATACCATCAAAGGGTATACCTTTTTCCTCCATAACCTCTATTGCTTCTTTAAAATCGATGTATAATTTACCCTCT
>JAMWBQ010000018.1 GCA_023819315.1 Candidatus Omnitrophota bacterium | reverse complement strand
CCCAAGAACCTGTTCTATAGCCTACATAGAAAGGTATTCCTAATACTATTGCGTAGAGAATAAAAAATATACCCGCCTTGGTTACCGCTACCCTTATATCCATAAGCCGGTGTCTAATAATAGCGTAACTCATTAAAGAAAAATACAAAATGAGAATGAAATCATCCATAGGTGGACTTTTTTTAATTCCCATAAAAGTAGAAAAATATTCTATACCAGATATTACCGCTACGATGGTAGAAACCAAAAGATATTTTGCCTGTAATCTTTGAAAAGAATTACCTCTAAACATCATATTTATTAACCAATAAACCCCTATCCCTACAGAAAGAGAAAAATATATTATAAAAAGTGGAGATAATATGCCTGGTTCTGATAGGATAACATTGGGATAATGGGGAAATCTATAAGAAAGAGTTTTGACTAATAAAGGAGTGGGAACAATTATCAAAAAAATACAAGAAACAAAAAAAGAGATTCTAAGCACCCATTTATTTTTATTGCTGGTTACAAAATGGAAGAACAAAAGAAGAAAGTAAGGTAAAAAAACAGCAAAACTCCAACAAATCCTTTCTATTTTTAAAGCAATCCCTTTAGATAAAATATTAATAAAAGATGACCCTACGCTCCAGCATCCTATAGATATACTTACCAACAAAAAGGATATATTTACCCAATTTTTTCTATTCTTAGAGTAAACAAAAATACCCAAAAATAAATTAAAAAATAATGAAAAAAAACCACTTAACTTTAATATATATGTTATAAAATTATTCATTATCTTCCTCCCACATAAGAAGATTAGGATTAGAGAGTAAAAATTTTGCCAAACTTAAAATGGAACTCCAATTTAAATTTATCCCATGCTGAGGTTCAATATGAATATCCCCTAAATAATCTTTCTCCCCTAATAAACTTTCCTCTACTACCCTATGTTTACCTCTAAGAGCATAAATTGCTGCTTGTGCAGATGAACAAGAAACAGCAGGATTATCTTCGCCATACATCCAATAACCTTGAGGGAGAAATTCTTTACGAATATATCCATGCCAATGAACTATAGCCATCCCCTCTCTCTCTAATATATTGGGGAAAAAAGAATCAGCTCTAAAGTATTTCAATATTGAACCATAAATTACATTACCTACTGCATGAGCTAAAATTACTCTCGTATCAAAAGATGGCTTATAATTTAATAAATCTATATTTTTAGGAATTATCATTATCATTTTACCATTATGTAAACCTATCTTACATAGATCCCTCTGGGGGTCCAAATTCGTTTTTTCACAACCTGAACGAGTAGTAATAACCCAGACAGGTGGAACACAAACAGCAAATCTCTTATTAGCAATTCTTACTAAAATGTATATATTATTTTTATAAGTAAAATAGCCCTTTCTCAAAGTATTTATTTTGAATTTTCTTTTATCTCCATCTATAGGAATCGGTAGCGATAGTTTAATCGGTAGTTGTTTAGCTAAGAATCCATAACTTAAACCGCTCCTTCTATCAAGATAAACACTTGCTATTAACTTGTGAAGGTCATTTCTAAACTTCAATTTATCTACCTCTATTAAAGAAGGGAATAAACCCATCTTACCAAGCAAGAGAGACCCGTTTATAAAATCTTCCACAATCTTTCTATCCAATTCTAATTTATTTTTCTTTTTTATCGTAAATTCTGATAAATGTAAAGGTCTAATGGGGGTAGTTATTTTAGAAATTAACCCATCTAATACATTTACTCTAAAATCTTTATCAAATTTATAATTAGGAAATGAGCCATTAAAATTATAAATTCTCCAACCTTGTTTATTCAAACATATAATCAAATTACTCATATGCCAAGCAAATAATTTCATAGCTCTCTCTATACGTTTATCAAAAGGAAGGGTATCTTTTATAGAAGAGGAATTTTCCATAATAGTTATTATTTGATTACTTGTAAAACTACTAACATGATTAATAGGTAAATCCTCACCCTTCAAAGATGAGGTAAATACTACTATACCCTCCTTAATTTTATTCGCCTTAGTTAAAGCTTTCTCGTAAGGGATAATTTTTGTGCCTAAATGGTATAAAGTTCTCTTCAATTTCTTAATGAATTTATTCACAAGCAATGAGGAAGAAGAGGAGGAAACAAGGAAAGTAGCTCTTAGATGTCTTGCCATTTCTTTAGAATCTAGATAGACTTCCCCTTCTATACCCAATATTTTTTTATAAATTATTTTTTCTTCTCTTACTCTCCCATACATAGTTTACAATTTCTCTTACCTTACTGATTTTACTAAGGAAATCTCTTTGGGGGATTTGGACTTTAAAATACTCTTTAATCTGAAAAATTATCTCTACTGCCTTAAAAGAATCCATCCCTAAATCCTCAACTAAATTAGAATCTAAATCTATCTTCTTAATATCAATTCCCAACCTATCGCTAAGGATCTCCTTTATCTTACTAATCACCTCTTCCTTACTTATTTTATTTTCCTTAATTGGTTTCACTTCTCCACCTTCCTAAAAACTAAGGTAGCATTATTACTACCAAAACCAAAAGAATTAGATAAGGCTACCTTTACCTTAGCTCTCCTTGCCTTATTGGGAACATAATCTAAATCACATTCAGGATCGCGATATTTATAATTAATTGTAGGAGGAATTACACCTCTCTCTATACTCAATACACATACGATAGCCTCAATAGCCCCACTAGCTCCTATGGTATGCCCTATCATAGACTTGGTAGATGATATGGGAATCTTATAGGCACGTTTACCAAAAACTTCTTTTATCGCCTTTGTCTCTATCCTATCATTCTGAAAAGTGGATGTGCCATGAGCATTTATATAATCTACTTCCCCAGGGTCAATCTTGCCATCTTCTAATGCTTTACGCATAACTCTTACTACATCCTCACCATCAGGTTTAGGCATTACCATATGATACGCACCTGAATTACTAGCATACCCAACTATCTCAGCATAAATATTTGCTCCCCTCTTTACTGCATGCGATAACTCCTCCAATATAACTATACCCCCTCCTTCTCCCAAGACAAATCCATCTCTCTTCTTATCAAATGGCCGAGATGCTTGTTTAGGAGCACTATTTCTTGTAGATAGAACCATTAATGCACAGTAGGCAGCAAAAGTAAAAGGAGTTAATGGTGCCTCTACACCACCACTTATACAAATATCCAGTTCGCCATTTTGAATTCTCCTATACCCCTCCCCTATACCTATCGCTCCTGAAGAACAGGCTGTAGATATAACCATATTACACCCCAAAATCTTAAACATTATCGCTATCTGGGCAGAAACAGCATTGGGAGTAATGCGGGGGACACATAAAGGATTAAGTCTATCAATACCTTTTTTGTAACCTAACTGCATCTGCTCTTCATGAAAAAGAACTCCTCCTAACCCTGACCCAATAATCACCCCTATCCTCTCTCTATCCTCTTCTTGAAGACTTAATTTAGAATCTTCTAAGGCCAACTTACAACCAGCTATACCAAAATGAGTAAAACGGTCAACGCGTTTAGCTACATCTTCAGGCATATAATCTTTGGGGTCAAAATTCTTTACTTGTCCAGCAATCTTTGTAGCAAGGGAAGATACATCAAAACTTTTTATTAAATCAACTCCTGATATACCTTCCACATTAGCTCTCCAAAATTCCTCTTTACCTATACCATTAGGAGCAATTACACCTATACCTGTAATTACAACTCTCCGTTTCTTCATTATCGTTAAATTTTACTATGTACCTTCCTGCCAACTACAGAGATACTCCTTTTGCTTAGGGGTTAGTTCATCTATCTTTACACTCATTGCTTCTAACTTTAATTTAGCGATACTCTTATCTATATGTTCAGGAACGGGATAAACTTTCTTTTCAAGGTTTTTAAAATTATTAACTATATACTCACAACTCAAAGATTGATTAGCAAAACTTAAATCCATAACTTCTGCAGGGTGTCCCTCAGCACAAGCAAGATTAACTAATCTACCCTCACCTAAAACATATAAAATCTTAATTGAATTACTCTTTTTAAGAGTATACTCTCTAACTAATGGCTTAACTTCTCTTTTCTTTACCGCTAATTTCTCTAAATTCTTTAAATCCAGCTCTACATCAAAATGACCAGCATTAGCTAAAATAACCCTATCTTTCATTAAAAGGAAATGTTCCTTAGAAATAACATCTATATCCCCGGTAGTAGTAACAAAAATATCTCCCTTCTTTGCTGCCTCTCTCATAGTCATTACTTGAAAACCATCCATAACTGCTTCTAATGCCTTTAGAGGATCAACCTCACAGATTACCACATTAGCTCCCATACCCTTTGCTCTTGTAGCCACACCTTTACCACACCAACCGTATCCACATATTACAAAGGTTGTCCCGGCAATAAGTTTATTAGTTGCTCTAATTATCCCATCCACGGTAGATTGTCCAGTACCATAGCGATTATCGAACAGATGTTTTGTATAAGCATCGTTTACTGCTATGATGGGATAAAGTAATTTTTTTTCTTTCTCCAGGGCTCTTAATCTAATCACCCCGGTTGTGGTTTCTTCTGTCCCTCCCCAAGGTAGAGGTAAAATATTTTTTTTGTGAATAGTAGATACTAAATCAGCACCATCATCTAAGGTTATCTGAGGATGAATTGCCAAAACAGAATTGATATGTTTATAGTAAGTTTTTTTATCCTCTCCCCTTATAGCAAAAACTTCTATACCATAATCAAATACCAAAGAACTAGCCACGTCATCCTGAGTAGATAAAGGATTAGAGGCGCATAATCTTAAATTTGCTCCTCCCTCTTTTAAAGTTATTACTAAAACTGCTGTCTCAGTAGTAACATGTAAACAAGCACCAATATTTATATTCTTAAAAGGCTTATCTTTTTTAAATCTTTCTCTTATAAGTTCTAAAACAGGCATTCTCTTTATTGCCCACTCAATTCTTCTCTTACCTTCTTTTCTTAAAGTTCTATCTTTGATATCAAAATCCATAACATTAACTCCTTTTATAATTTAAAGAATCTTTTTAATTCCCCAACTTTATCGGTCTTCTCCCAGGAAAAATCTTCCTCCTCTCTACCAAAATGTCCATAGCAGGCTGTTTTTTTATATATAGGTCTTAAAAGATTTAAACAATTTATTATACCTTTGGGGGTAAGAGGGAAAATTGCTCTTACCGCCTCGGACAATTTCTCCTCATCAACTTTAGCTGTACCGAAAGTATTAACCATAATCCCCACAGGGTCAGCTATACCAATACAGTAAGCTAATTGCACTTCACATTCATCAGCTATACCACTAGCTACTATGTTTTTAGCAATGTATCTAGCCATATAACTAGCTGAACGGTCAACCTTTGTAGGGTCTTTACCGCTAAAACAACCTCCACCATTTCTCGCCCATCCTCCGTAAGTATCCACCATAATTTTTCTTCCTGTAACACCTGTATCAGCTACCGGTCCACCAACTTCAAACCTACCTGTAGCATTGATAAATATTTTAGTATTCTTATCCATCATCTGAGAAGGAATAATCTCATCGATAACTAATCTTTTTATTTCTCTTCTTAAATCTTCTGTTTTCACAAAGGGGGAATGGTGCGCTCCAATAACTACTGTTTCTACTCTTTTAGGTTGATTATTCTCATACTCTATAGTAACTTGGGACTTACCATCGGGACGCAGATGACTTAAACAATCAAGAACTTTTTCTCTACGCACTTGTGCTAACCTTCTAACTAACTTGTGTGCTAACATTATGGGTAAGGGCATAAGCTCTTTAGTCTGGCGACAAGCATAACCAAACATAAGTCCTTGGTCACCCGCTCCCCCTGTGTCTACACCCAAGGCAATATCTGGAGATTGTTCCTGAATCGCTGTTATAACTCCACAGCTATCGTAAGTAAATCCTGTCTGGGGGTCATCGTAGCCAATTTCTCTTATTACATCTCTTACTACTTGTGGTATATCTACATAACAATTTGTAGTAATTTCTCCTGCTACATAAATTACTCCTCTGGTAACCAAAGACTCACAAGCCACCCTACCATGTATATCATCTTTATATATGGCATCTAAGATGGCATCGGAAACTTGGTCACAAATCTTATCAGGATGTCCCTCAGTTACTGATTCGGAAGTAAAAAAATATCTCATTTTCCCTCCTTTTTATGAAAAACCTATTAAATTCTTAACTAACTTTAAATTCTTGGAATAAGCACCAATTTTTTATCATAAAGCCTCAGAAGGCTCTTTAGTTCCCTTCTGCAATAGAGAAACATCTAAGGAATTATTTTCAGGTAAATTATCCTTTCTATTCTCAATAAAATTACTAAAATCACAAAAATCATCTAATTTGGGTAAATCTTTAAGAGAATTTAGTCCAAAGTACTCTAAAAATTTCCTTGTGGTTATATAGAGAAAAGGCCTACCGGCAACTTCTTTCCTACCTGCACATTTAATCAATCCCAACTCTAAAAGGTGCTTAATTACACCATCTATGTTTACTCCTCTTATTGCTTCTATCTCCAATCTCGTTATTGGTTGTTTATAAGCAATTACTGCTAACGTCTCTAAAGAAGCTTGGGATAATCTATGTCTATTCTTCTCCTGATACATCTTTTTAACCCAAGGCTCATTATCAGGAGAAGAACACATTTGGTAACCGCCACCTACCTTAACTATACATATTCCTGAACCTCGCTCACTATAATCCTTAATCAATTCATCTAAAGCGATTTCGATATCTTTTTTATCCATCCCCAATACATCACTAAGCTCGTTTATCTGTATGGGGTTCTCATTTATAAAAAGTAAAGATTCTAATATGGACTTAATATTCATTTTCCCTGACGATATATCTCGTTAAGTAACTCTTCAACACTATTAATTTCCAGCATCACATCTAAAGCTTTATTTATCATAGAATCTATCTCTTTGGTACTATATTGAAGACGTTTAAGAATATGTTTAGCTTCTTCGATAATTACTTTCCTATCTATGGATATAGTTTTAGTCTCCTCTTTTATAAGGGCAAATCTACCAACTTTACCTTGAAGTTGAGCCACTATTTGTTTAGCTTTCTGTTTACCTATACCACCTAAACTTTTTAGAAAATCTATATTCCCATCTTCTATAGCTTTAGCTATAAGAGGTATAGGCTGATCAAACGATTTCAAAGCGACACGCGGGCCAATTCCAGAAACACTAATGAAACTTTCAAAAAAATCTCTCTCCAACTCATCTAAGAAACCAATCATTACAGGGAGAGCTCTATTCTTATCCATCTGTAAATAATGATATATTACAAGTTCTATTTCTTCTCCTACATTATTATTTAATCTATAGCTTACGGTTTTAGGTATATTTACTTCAAAACACACACCGCCAGTATCTATATAAACTGTTGTGTCAGATTTTTTTATTAATTTACCCTTTAATCTTCCAATCATTCTTTAATATTCTATCAAATTTGTGGATATGGGAAAAAGCCACTACCAAAGAAAAAGCATCAGCGGTATGCTGAGAAATCAAATTTTTACCTAAAATATTTTCAGCCATCTTCTTTATCTGTAAACTATTAGCATTACCTTTCCCTAAAAACGATTTTCTTACTCTCGTAGGAGAATACTCATAAAAATCTAATCCAAATTTTTCAATAACAAAAAGGATAACCCCTCTTACTTGTGCTAACAATGCTACCGTGGTGGGGTGACGATAATGGGAATAAAGTTTTTCCCCAACGGCAACTTGAGGATTATAGATACTGATTATTTCCGATAACTCTTTATATATGTATAATAATCGTTTGGGCAACTTCGTTGATAAAGAAGGCTTAATTTCACCCTCTTTGATCAACTTAACATTGGTATTTTTAACATCACATATAACGTAACCAGTTACCCTCAAACCAACGTCTATACCCAAAACTATCATTACTTCGATAATTCCTGAGCTACTTCTTCCAAAATTTCTTCAGGGATATCAAAGTTAGCGTAAACCTTCTGCACATCATCGTGTTCTTCTAGAGCCTCTACGAGAGAAAGAACCTGTTTGGCGGTTTGCCCTGTTATTTTAACAGTGGAATTAGGTATCTTGGTAACCTCTGCTATCTCCCATTTAATTCCTTTAGACTTAAGAGCGTTTTTCACCGTCTCCAAATCAGTAGGAGCACAGTATATCTCGTAGTTGTCTCCTTCTGTCTTAACATCTTCCGCACCTGCCTCTACACTTATATTAAACAATTCATCCTCACTTACATTTGCTTTATTGATTAGGATATACCCTTTGGTATTAAAAATCCATGCTACACTTCCACTGCCTGCCATATTACCACCTTTTTTGGCAAAAATATTTCTCACTTCAGCAGAGGTTCTATTCTTATTATCGGTGAGAGCTTCTACTAATATAGCTATTCCACCAGGAGCATAACCTTCAAATATACAAGACTCATAATTAACTCCTTCCAACTCCCCTGTGCCTCGTTTAATCGCTTTGTCTATATTATCCTGAGGCATATTAGCATCTTTTGCTCTTTCAATAGCTGTGCGTAAACGTGGATTAGTTTCAGGATTACCTCCACCTTCCCGTGCTGATACTGTTATCTCCCTTATAAGTTTAGTAAAAATGCGACCTCTTTTAGCATCTTGAGCTGCTTTCTTATGTTTTATCCCTGCCCATTTTGAATGTCCACTCATTTTTACCTCCTTAAAATATAGATTTTAATATTTTCTAAAGAACTCTAAACAAAACCTATTGCTTCGCTTGCTAATCTATCTGCTTCTTTATTTTTCTCTCTATCTATATGATTAATATCAAATTTCTCAAAATAAGAGATAATTTTCTTTACTAAAATATACAAAGGATAAATATTAGGATTCTTTACCTTAAAATTACCCTTAACCTGTTCACATAAAAGTTTGCTATCGGAATAAACACAACAACTTTTCTCTCCCATTTTAATAACTTCTATAAGAGAGAATATAAATGCCATATACTCAGAGAAATTATTTGTTCCCATACCTAAATATACACCTTCTTTTTTTACAAGTTTATTATCCCTAAAAATCAAATAACCTATACCAATTTTACCGGGATTACCTAACGAGGCACCATCTATATAAACTTCTACCATATCTATTTACTCAAAATCCTCTTTTATCCAAAGTATACGCACACAAGCCTCACACAAAATCAACTCTTTGTACATCTTAATCTCATTTATCTTCTGAGCAGTAACTCTTATATGGCAAGCTCCACAATTCTCATCTTCTACAGGAACTATCGCTATACCTCCCCGTGTTCTAATAAGCTTTTCATAAACAGCTAAAACATTCTTATTAACATCGCAAGATAATCTTGCTTTTTTCTCTTGAAGACTCTTAATTTCTATTTCTAATTTTTTCTGTTCTTCGATAAGTTTACTCTCCTTTTCTTTAAATACCTTCTCTTCCTCGGAAAATTTATTCTTTATCTCCTTCAACTCTTTATCTGCTTTATCCAATTCCTCTAAAAACCTTATAACACTATCCTCTATTTTAGAAACATCTGCTTTTAAAGATTCTATTTCTAACAGTTTAGCTTTGTATTCTTTATTTGTTTTTAATTGATAAAGCTGACTCTGCGCTTTTCTAATATTTTCCTCTTTTGTAGCGAGGTCTAATTCTTTATCTTTTCTTTCGGTATAAAGTTTCTTTATTTTCTCTTCAAAAGTAGTTAGAGTGGACTTTTTTTCCTCAACGTTCTTCTTTAATCTATCTATCTCGGCAGGGATTTCCACATCTTTTCTATTGGTTAGAGAATAAATTTGGGAATCTAATTCTTGTAACTGGATAAGTTTTCTAATTTCTTCCTTTATGTCCATCTGATGGTAAACTTGCTAATACTCTATGGGCACAGCCCGAATCGAACGGGCGACCTCTACGATGTGAGCGTAGCGCTCTAACCGGCTGAGCTATGTGCCCAATAATTTATAAATTCCAAAAATATTAGTAAATTAATTATAAATGGGCCCGCAGGGATTCGAACCCCGGACCAATTGATTATGAGTCAACTGCTCTAACCAGCTGAGCTACGGGCCCAAAATTTAATCTTGATTTATCACTAAAATTAATAAAAATTATAACAATTTATAAAGAATATATCAAGTATTTTATTATATTAAATTCCCACCAATTTCTTAAATTCGTCCTCATCGATAATTTTAACTCCTAATTCTTTAGCTACCTTAAATTTAGAACCAGGTAGTTTCCCCACAACCACAAAATCAATATTCTTATTTACCGAGGAACTACACTTACCACCTAACTCTTCAACCAGCTTTTCTGCTTCTTTACGGGTAAAACTTTCTAATTCGCCGGTAAATACAAATTTTTTCCCAGATAAAATATTAGACTTCACAGGTATTATCTCTTCTTTCAGTTTCAATCCTAAGCTTTTAAATTCCTTTATAAGTTTTTTAGTTTGTGGAGAAGAAAAGAAATTAACTAAACACTCTGCCATTATCGTGCCTATCTCAGGAATACTCTCAAAATCCTCTTTTTTAAGCTCAAAAAACTTATCTATATCAGTAAATCTATTAGCTATAATACGGCTAGCTTTCTCTCCTATATGCCTTATACCTAAACCATAGATAAATCTCGCTAAAGAAGATTCTTTACTCTTCTGAATAGCCATGAATAACTTCTCTGCTTTTTTTTCTTTGAATAGGGGTAATTTAAGAAAATCATCTTTTTTAAGTTTATATATATCTACAATACTTTTTACCATACCTCTATCTACTAACTCATCCACTACACTCTCACCCATCCCTTCTATATCCATAGCTAAACGAGAAGCAAAATGGAGAAGTGAATTCTTTAATTTTGCAGGACAATTAGGATTTATGCAGTACCAATAAACTTCCGCTTCCTTCTCTTTTACAATTTTCTCTCCACACACAGGACAATTCTTGGGAACTTCTATTTTTTTCTCTTTACCTCTTCTCTTAGAAACAACCACTTTTACTACCTTAGGGATAACATCTCCTGCCCTTTCTATTAAAACGGTATCCTTTACTCTTACATCTAAACGTTCCACTTCTTCAAAATTGTGTAAAGTAACTCTTGAAATAGTTACTCCTCCACACTCTACGGGTTTCAATATAGCTACAGGGGTAATTATTCCTGTTCTACCTACACCAAATTCTATATCTTCTACAGTAGTAGTAGCCTGATGGGCAGGAAACTTATAGGCAATTGCCCAGCGTGGTGATTTCAACGTCGTGCCTAATTCTTTTTGTAATTTAAAAGAGTTCACTTTAACTACTAAACCATCAACCTCGTAATCTAAACTTTCCCTATTATCACACCAATAATTGTAGTAATCTTCTACCTCTTTAAGATTGGAGCAGTACTTATTGTGAGGATTAATCCTTAATCCCCAATTCTTTATCTTATCCAAGAAATCCTTCTGAGATGAAAATTCAATCCCCTCGCTTCTACCAAAAGAATGGATAAAACATTTCAATCCTCTCTCACTGACTAACTTGGGGTCTAACAGTTTCAAAGAGCCACTAACAGCATTACGAGGATTAGCAAACAACGGTTCTCCCTTATTGAGCCTATCCTTATTTATTCTCTGAAAATCTTTTTTATCCATATATATTTCCCCTCTCACCTCTAAAAGAGAAGGGAAATCTTTACCCAATAACTGTAAAGGAACGGTTTTTATTGTTCTAACATTGGCAGTGATATCTTCACCTATCTCCCCATCACCTCGTGTGGCAGATAAAGTAAGTTTGCCTCGATGATAAGTTAGAGAGCAGCTCACCCCATCAATTTTTAACTCTACCAAATAGTCCAACTCATCGCTATTACTCAACATTCGTTTAACTTTTTCTTCCCAATCCTTTAATTCCTCCCACCAGTAAACGTTATCTAAAGAAAGCATCTTCACCACATGCTTTGTAGTAGGAAAACCTTCCAAAATTCCTCCCGAGACTCTCTGCGTAGGGGAATCAGAGCTAACAAACTGCGGGTACGCTTCTTCCAATCTTTTTAGCTTTCTTAAAAGGTCATCGTATTCTTTATCAGAAATCTCAGGGTCACTTAATACATAGTATCTAAAATCATGATAACGAATGTCCTCTTTCAACTTCTCAATCTCTTTTCTTACTCTCTCTAAATCATTCATAAATATCTACGGTTAATAGCCAGAATAAAGCCTCTCGGCTAAAATGGGAGGTAAACCTGCTTTAATTATCTTATTAGCTGCTTTTCTTATATCGTAAGAGAGGCGAGTAAAAGATACTTTCTTTTCTTCATCATCGTAGATACAAACACACAAACGATTATCTCCGTCTCTGGGCTGACCAACACTACCCACGTTAACTATATACTTACTATTCTCTTCTAAAGTTATTTCTTCATCTGTGGAATAGTAAAGCTTTTTATCTAACCATACGTATAATTCTTTACGATGAGAATGCCCGATAAAACATATTTGCTTTTCCATAATTTTAAAATTCAAAATAGCCTCTTGAGGGTCAATTACATAATTAAATTCTTCAGGCTCCCATAAACTTCCATGAACACAAGTGAAATTCTTTTCCTGGTAAATAAGAGGAAATGTGAATAAGTAATTTATCTCTTCCTCTCTAATAATACTCCTTGTCCAAAGAAGAGAATTCTTAGCATTGGAATTAAAACATTCTATATCAAACTTGCCAATTATACCCCAATCGTGATTACCGGCTAAACAGACGGGATTTAACTCTTTAAGCAAGCTGATCACCTCATTAGGATTGGCACCGTAACCTATTATGTCACCTAAGAATATATAAGAATCAATATTTTGATTCTTTAACCAATCTACAAGCGTCTGAAAGGCTTCTAAATTAGAGTGGACATCAGAAAAAATAGCATAACGCATAATATTAAAATCTTATATTAAAATCTGTTAAATCATCTAAAGGAACCAACCACTCCCTTTCTTCGTTAATTATATATCCCTTGAATTCATTTCTTAAATCCTCTAAAAATAAGTTAATCTCTTCTCTCTCACCTTGCACTAAGAGTTCTACTCTACCATCAAAAAGATTCTTTACCCAACCTTTTAAATTATATTTGTTAGCTAAATATCTCGTAGTGTAACGGAAACCTACCCCTTGAACACTTCCTGAAAAGAAAATATGTAACCTCTCTTGCTTCTGTTCAAGCATATCAAAAGAAAATGTTCTTATTCAAAATTATCCCCTACCTTTATTCTATAACCACAGATAAAATCTCCCGCTAACATCTCTCTTTTACCTTCTGGTTTTAATCTAATTATCTTTATTATTCCTTTACCTGTTGCTACGTATATGCCATTTTTCTCTACCTTAACTACTGTAGAAGGCTCAAGAGAAAAATCTTCCTTCTCTACCTCTACTTCTAAAATTTTAAGCATCTTACCTTTATAACAAGTGTAAGCTTGTGGCCAGTCTTTAATACCCCTTACTAAATTTCTTATAGAATTAGCATCTTTATCCCAACATATTCTACCATCTATTTTTTTTAATTTAGGAGCAAAGGTTGCCTTAGATTCATCTTGGGGTTTTAAAGAAAACCTATTCTCCTCTATAGCCGATATTGACCTCAAAAGCAAGTTAGAACCCATATTTGCTAATTTAAGAGATAGAGTCAAACTGTCATCGTTATCCTCTATAAGCACCTCTTCTTGAAGAATTATCTCTCCCCTGTCTATGGTTTCGTTAACTTTAAACACGGTAACCCCTGTTTTACTTTCTCCCTTTATTATCGCCCAATTTATAGGAGATGCACCTCGATAAAGAGGTAACAAGGAAGGATGTAAAGCTATAGGCATAATTTTAGGTATCATTAATAAACTACGCGGGATTATTTTACCAAATCCTACTACTACAAATAAATCTATATTCATTCCCCTCAATAAATTAACAAAATTGCTATCATCTAAATTCTCGGGAGTAATAACCTCCAAAGAACAACTTTTAGAGAAAACTTTTACTGGTGTAGGTTTAAGTTTTAAATGCCTACCCGCACACTTGTCAGGAACGCTAACCACTATTATAGGGACTCTGCCCCTATTATAAATCCTCTCTAAAACTATTTTAGAAAACTCGGAACTACCAAAGTATACTATCTTCACCGAACTATCACCGTTATCCTATAAGCTGAACTCTTATATTTTTGAATAACCTGTCCACAAATATCACTAATCATTTTTCTATTCTTACCTTTTATAACTAAAGCACCCCCATAATTATCTCTCACCTTGAAAGGAAATTCTTCCACTGGTCCAAAAATTTCCAGGTTAAATTCTTTTAATCTATTATATAAACTTTCTAACCTTTTGAGAAGTTTATTTTTATCTTTCCCCTTTAAGATAACTTTTACCATAATTCCATAAGGAGGGAAATTAAATTGTCTTCTTAAAGATAACTCCTTCTCATAAAACTTCTCCCAACTATCATTTATACTCTCAAAAATATAGTGAGAAGGATTATGAGTAAACACATAGATATCTTTAACATAACAAGCTATCTTCTTTAAATAAATGAAAGCATTAAAAGTTGTTTCGTAATCTACCAAGGAGAGCATATTATCTATATCTAAAATAAAACAGGCATCTATATCTAACTTCCTCTCCACAAAGAAATTGAAAAAATTGTAGTTACCAAGAATTATTCCTGGAGGATTAATAACTTCTCCTCTACTCACCAAAAATTCGGGGAAAATCTTTCTCACTATGGATTCTAATCGTTCTATACCCACCCCCACGGGAACCATATAACCCGAATTGCAAATCTTACATTTATCAACTATATTTTCATAGTAGCCGCACCAAGAACACACGCACAATTTTTTTTCTAAAGATAGCTTTAAATAACTACTACAACGTCTACATTTTATAACATATCCGCATTGGTTACACCTCAAGAATAAAGAGTAATTCTTTCTACTCCAAAGGATCAATATATTTTTACCCTCCTCGAGTTTCTTACGCATAAGTTCTATCACGAAAGGAGTAAATAGATTCTTTCTCTTATAATAAAAATTTTTAAAATCTAAAATTTCTATTCTTTTATCTTCCCTATAACCATCTACTAAGATAATTTTATCTTCCTTATACATCCTATAAGTAAAAAGTGTAGGATAATTACCACTCAATATAACCTTTATATTTTTAAATTCTGATAACATGACTACTATATCTAAAATATTAAAGTAAGGCTTCTTCTGTTGAGAATAGTAGGGGCTATTCTCTTCTTCAAGAATTATCAAACCTAAATCTTCGGGATAATAAAATAATGACATAGGTGTACCTAAAATCAATCTTCTACCTTTTCGTATCTCTAACCAGCTAAGAAAATTTTCTCTGGAAGAATTAGAACTATGAACTAATACCACCTTGCCGGGGAAATCTTCCTCTATACAATAAGAAACCTCTTTTAAGTAATCTATCAGCGGTAAACATAATATAACAGAATTATTCTCTAATATTTCCTGTATCTGTTTCTTATAAAATTGGTATCTTTTGTAAAAACTATTCAATTTTACAAAAACTTTACTTTTATCTTTACCTATGTAAGATGACAAGAGAGGGGGTAAATCCACAAATTTTATTCTCTTAAGATAATTGGGTAACATCATAAAAATTACTTCTCCCCAAGTTAGAATATACTTCTTAGCCAATTTCTTAGCAAACTCTAATTTCTCTTCACTTAACGAAGGGTAAGTATCGCATATATTAGAAATACTCTTTAAATTAGTTATAGATGTCTTACTACTAATAGAAGTTACTATCCCTAACATCTTTCTCCTATTAAACTCTACTTCTACCCGTTTACCCTTATCGATATTTTCTTGTGTACAGAGATAATCGAACTCTTTATTTACGGGGATATTAAATACTACCTTTGCTATTTTTTCATCCATAATTTATAAAATTAACTTTGTCGATAATAGGAACAGAGGAAAAGAGAACTAGAAAACAGGTCATCAAAAATATAATCAGGTGAGATTTCCCAATTTCTTCTATTCTCTATTCTCTCCTGGCCTGATAAAACCAAAATGCTTTTACAACCAAAGTTATGAGCTGCTTTTATATCTCGCATAGAATCTCCGATAAAAAAACATAAACTTGGCATAACCTCAAACCTACTTAAAGCTAACTTAAGCAAACCTATCTTAGGCTTACGACAATCACAATTGTCTTCTTCTCGGTGAATACAATAGTAAACACCATCTATACCAGCACCTTGCTTGCGAAAAGTTTCCAACATTCTTAGAGTAATCTCATCCAACGCTTCCTTAGAGTATACCCCTTTAGATACTCCCGCTTGGTTAGAAACAACGAATACTTTAAAATTGTGTGCTTTAAAATTCCTCACCGCTTCTATACTGCCACTGATAAATTTAAACTCTTGCCAAGAGGTTACATAACGCATATCTCCCGGATACTCATTAATTACACCATCGCGGTCAAGAAATACTACTTTCAATTCCTCTTTCACCATATCTAATAAAAAATACCTATTTTATTCCTAAATTTCTTTTAATCTCTTCATAACTTAAAATTCTATACTCTCCCGGTTTCAATCCTGATAAACAAAAATTAGCGATTCTTATCCTCTTAAGAGAAAGCACTTTAAAACCTAAGTGGGAAAATAATCTTCTTAAATGTCTTTTTTTACCTTCATGAATAAGAACACGTAGGGTAGTAGTATCGTTTATTATCTTAAAGATCTCTGCTTTATCTACGTGTAGGAAATCTTTCCCTTCCTTTACGCCCTTTTTAATTATCTCTAATATAGAGTTAGAAACTCTACCTTTAACTGTTACAATATACTCTTTCTCTATCTTAAATCTGGGATGCGTTAACTGAAAAGAGAATCTTCCATCGTTAGTAAGAAGTAATAACCCTTCCGAATCCTTATCTAATCTACCTACAGGAAAAACTCTCCCAAATTTATGGTAAGGAAAATAATTTCTTACATTATTTTTAGCAAATCGGTCTTTAAGAGTAGTAACTACTCCTTTAGGCTTATACCAAACTATGTAGATAAATTTCTCTTGTTTCAATAATTTTCCTTCCACCTCTACTTTATCTTTCTCGCTAACCTTATACCACGGTTCTCTAACCTCTAAATTGTTAACTTTTACCTTACCAGAAGTAATTAAGTAATCTGCTTTGCGTCGAGAGGTAAACCCACTTCTCGATATAAACAAATTTAACCTCATATACGTGCAATTACTCTTAATGGCTCTATTTTTTCGATAACAATAGGATAAACCTCACCTACTCTTAGCTTACCTTTCACCCACACCTTTATATAGTTAGAGGTGTATCCACACACGTAGCCATCATCTTTATTCTCTGCAATCATCTCTAATCTTTGGTTTAAAAATTTCTGTTTATATGCCTGGGCAAACTCATCTGCTAATCTTTTTAAAATATCTTGCCTCTCCTTTATTATACGATAATTGTTAATATTATAATTGGCAAAAGGTGTATGAGGTCGGGGAGAAAAAGTAAAAATATGTATACGCATAGGTTTTACTTTTTTCAAAAACTCCAAAGTATTCTTGAAACTATCCTCGTCTTCGTAAGGAAAACCTACCATAATATCGCAACTTATAGCTATATCAGGATTAATCTTACGCACATTATCTACTACCCTATAGTATAAAGAAACATTCTCCCTTTTATTCATAAACTTTAATACTCTATCGTCACCAGTTTGAAAAGGTAAGTGTATATGAGGACATAACTTGGGGTGAACAAATAACCTCAACAAATCATCTCCCACTAAAGATGGCTCAAGGGAGCTTAACCTTAATCTACCTAAATTATCCACTTCTAAAATCTCTTCGATTAGATTAACTAAATTATGATTATTACCTAAATCTTTACCATATAAACCAAGATTAACCCCACAGATAACTATCTCACGATAATTGTAAGATAACCGTTTAACCTCAGCAATTATCTCTTCCTTTTTCCTACTCTCTGATCTACCTCTAATAGACGGTATCTCACAAAAACTACAATTATAATCACAACCATCTTGAATCTTCACAAAAGCCCGTTGATTAAAAAATCCACTTATCTTTAAATCCCATACACTTCTTTTTTTAATTTCCCTATTAGTAATTATATCCACGAGATTATATTTAATATTCTGAGGTATAAGGTAATCAACATCTAAATTGCTAAGTAACTCCTTGTTACTATTAACCATACAACCACAAACAACGATTTTAGCTTGAGGATTTTCTTTCTTCACCCTAACAATAACTTCCTTAGATTTTATCTCAGCACGATGAGTAACCGCACAAGTATTAATTACGTAGATATCCGCCTTATCTTGAGTTATATGGAAACCCTCCTTAACACAATCCTCTATCAGAGCTTGCGTTTCGTATTGGTTAACCTTACAACCTAAAGTAATAAACTTAACCTTCATAAAACTTATAGCTTATCAGTCCAACAGCGAATACCGCCGCTGTTTCTACACGCAATAAATTCACTGATAATTTTATCCCTCTATAGTTATTTTCTTTCAACTTATCAATCTCAGAAGGAGAAAAATCCCCTTCAGGACCAACCACAACTATTACTTTTTTTTCTCTATTAAAAGATAAATCTTTTAACCACTCACCTTGGAAAGTGGTAAATAGCTTTATCTCGCTATCCAAACTTAGAATCTGGGAGAAACTCTTTACCTTCTCTAACTTAGGTAACCATAAACGTTCTGACTGTTGAGTAGCTTCCTTTATTATCCTCTCCCAGCGTTTTTCTCTGTTAAAAGAATCTTTTATCAAACATCGCTGAGAAAAAAATGGTATAAAACAATTAACTCCTAATTCTGTTGCTTTCTGAAGGATAAAATCAATTTTATTCTCACGCATTAAAGGAAAACATAAGGTAATTTTTAAAGATACTTCCTTTTCTTCTCTCGTTAACTGTAGCATTCTTAAGATTATCTTCTTACTCTTTACTTCCTCCACAGCAAAAATGAACTCTTTTCCTTGACCATCAAAAATGTATACTATCTCACCTCTCTTCAGGCGCAAAACATCCCTCAATTTATGATAATCACTATCCTCTATCTCAATCAATTTTTTTATACAAGAGGAAGGTAAATATAACCTTATTTTTGACATAGAAAATATTATTCTCTTATCTGGTGTTCGGAAAAAACTTCTGCAGAAAATTTATAAATTGTAGTATCTCTATCCTTGTAAGCATCTGTAGGTAAGCCAGCTTTAAGACAAAGGTGCTCTAAATAAGTCTTTTTATCCCACCCATATTCTAAGGGAACTTGCGGTAAAAGTAATCCCGAATAAAATCCCTTTTGAATCAAAAGCCCATGCTCACCAACCTTTATCTCATCTAAGCTCTTTACTCTTTCAAAAGGTGTGAGAATGGAAATTTCTATTTCTATATCTTTCATCTCTCTTGAAGTTACTGGTGGGAACCTGGGATCATTAACAGCAGAATCAATAGCTACCATAGATACTACCTTATACAAAGCAGTATCGGCAACAGTTCTTCCAATACAACCACGCAGTTGCCCATGTTTCTTTAAGGTAACGAATGCCCCCCGTTTCTCCAATAATCTTTGGGAATCAACCTTAAATTCTGGGATCTCCTTCTTTTCTAAATAATTCTCCAATGTGTTTCTGACAATATTAAGCAAGGTTAATTTTTCTTCTTTTGTTAAACCCATCTTCTCCTCCTTTTCATCTAAACAATAACCTATAGCACTTAAGTACCCTACTACGCTCTTGCTATCTTTAGTAGCAGTAGCGGAGGTATCGTACTTATTGATAATGATATCGCCTTCTTTCTCTTTAACGTATATAACAAAAGTAATAAGCGGCAACATACCGCAGGCACGATTCTCTTCTAAGATAAAACTTTTCCAAAGAGAATCAAAATCCTCATTTTCTATGTAACTTATCGTCTGGGAATCTATGATTTTTGCTTTTTCGTAAGGGTAATAATGAGATAAATCCGTAGAAACAACCACGAGGGTATTTTTGATTAGAGATACTTCATAAATTTTATCTACCAACTCTCTTATTTCCTCTAAACTAAGCCTACCAAACACGATAGGCACTATCTTACATTGCGGCAAAACTTTCTTAATAAATGGTAATTGTACTTCTATAGAATGCTCAGCGGAGAATAATTCTGGCTCTAATCTAACAAAATCAAGGGAAGAAAAATAAGGGAGTAAATCCTTATCTACTTGTAGTTTACCTAAAGGAGTATCAAAGTAACCTTGAGGATATATACCTACTCCTTCAAAGTAATAACGATGGGTGGGAGCCAATATAATCACTGTATCAAAATTTTCTCCCAGAAGTATCTTGTAACTGTAAGCAGCTACCTTACCTGAATATATGTATCCCGCATGAGGGGATATAATACCTAAAATTTTTCTATCCTCGTAAGAGTAAGAGATAGAAACTTGGGAAATAAAATCGGTAATCAATTTATCCAAGGAAAACGAGTTGGCAGGATAAAAAAAACCGGCAAACTCATAGTTCTTTATTGACTGGCTAAAAACTTTATTAAAAAATAAAATCAATAAAGTAACCATTAGGAATAATTTAATCTTTTTATTTAACCTAACCTTCATTCTTATAAATAAAATAAGCAGATAAGCCGGCGAGAGGGATTGAACCTCCGACCTAAGGTTTACGAAACCTTTGCTCTACCTACTGAGCTACGCCGGCAATTTTTATTAAAATTTTAACAAATCTAAAATATAAACTCAACAAAACAACTAACTACTAAATAAAAAACATCTAATAGTTTTTCAGGAAAAACTAAACTAAACAAGAACTAACCTCATCAGAGAAAAGGAAACCTTTATTGGTAAGAGAAAGCCTATATATTTTCCCATTCCTCTCATAAAGTTTTAGTAACCCTATATCTTTAAGAGAAATTATTTTTCTATACTCCTCTATGCTAAAAAAATCAAAATTGGTTAACTCCTTAAACTCATCGAGCAATATCCCCTCTTTTGTGCGTATCTTCAAAGAAGCTAACTCTTTAGCTCTCTTCTTAGATAAAAGCCTTTCTCTATAAGCTATAGGCTCTTTACCTTTCTTGCACATCTTTATATACTCTTCTATGTTAGAAATATTTTTTTTCCTCTCCTTATTTATAAAAGATACTGCTGATGGTCCTAAACCTAAATATTCTCCACCCATCCAATACTTAAGATTATGCTTACAAACAAAACCTTTACGAGAAAAATTAGATACTTCGTAATGATAGAAACCTCTTTTAGGAAGGAAGTTGATGTTAAAAGTATACATCTTAGCCACCTCTCCTTCATCGATCATCTTTCTAAACCTATAAAATTTCGTTTTATATTCACAAGTTAAAGAGTAGCAAGAGATATGGGTTAGGGGCAACTCAACAACATTAGCCAATTCTTTACACCAATCATCACACTTCTCTTTAGGTAAACCATAAATTAAATCTACGCTAATATTATTAAATCCTAATCTCTGTATATCTTCTACTCCCTGCAAAGCCTCTTTAACTGTATGTAACCTGCCTAAAAATTTTAATTTACTCTCCTCTAACGATTGTAACCCTAAACTTAGCCGGTTAACCTTATAATCGCGAAACAACAATAATTTATCCTCATCGATACTTTCGGGATTAACCTCTACAGTTATCTCTCCTGCTCTATCTAAGATCTTTCTTAAAGAAAAAAATAATCTCTCTAATAGTTCTCTTGGCAAAACAGTTGGTGTTCCTCCCCCAATGTAAACTGTATCAATTTCTATATTTATTTTTTCTATTTCTTTAGATAAAATATCTATATATATTTGGGCTAAGGAATTATCGTAAGGTAAACTATAAAAATCACAGTAAGGACATTTAGCCCGACAGAAGGGGATGTGAATATACAGACCATAACTCATCTTAATTATCTTTAACTTTATATTATTTTATCACTATATTTTCTCCAGAACAATTTTATTTATACAATGCAAGTAAAATTAATTTATACAAGAAAGGTTCTTTCACCAACTAATATAAATTTAGCTAAATACGCTATAAATCCTTATAGAGGATGTGAATTTGGTTGCAACTACTGTTACAGCCAATCGTTGAAGAGCGCAAAAAAATATCCTCAAATCTTAGGAGTAAAAATCAATTCTCCTGAAATCTTAGAAAAAGAACTTTTCTATCGTCGTATGGAAAAGGTTATCCTTGGTTCTAACTGCGAATGTTTTACCTATATAGAAAAAACATATGGAATAACGGAAAAAATCATAAATATTCTAAATAAAAATAACGTTCCTCTTATCATTCTTACTAAATCCCATCTAATATCTTCTTATCTAAATATTCTAAGTAATAGCAAGATATTCTTTACCTTTAACTTCTCCCATGAAAAAATAAAATCTCTTTTAGAGGATAATTCTCCTTCTTTAAAGATGAGGCTTACTACTTTAGAGAAAATTCAAAAGGCAAATATACCATTACGTATCCATATCGGTCCCTATATACCTTATCTATGTAATTTAGAAGACATATTTAAATTAGTAAAGGGGTTATGTAAGGAAATAAATATTGAACTTTACAATAGTAAAGTAGGTAACTTCTTTCTGATTATGGATAAGATTCGTTCCTTGAATAAATCTTGGGCTGAGGCGATAGAGAATATTTACAGTAATAAAGAGCAATATTACCTCTTCTCAGAGAAGTTAAAAGATGATTGTATAGAAATTAATAAGAGGTATAATTTCAAAATATATTTCATTGTCCCTGAATTTGATAACTTTTACGATTCAAAAATAGACTATGAGAATACCCTTCTTTAGTGTAATAATTCCTACTTACAATCGCTGTAAATTTCTAAAAATAGCCATAGAATCTGTTCTCCTACAAACATTTAATGACTATGAACTAATTGTTGTAGATGATGGTTCTACCGATGAAACATATGAACTAATAAAAAAAATAAATAGCAATATTATCTATATTTATCAAAAG
>JAMWBQ010000109.1 GCA_023819315.1 Candidatus Omnitrophota bacterium | reverse complement strand
TGTACCCGTTTGTGATGGAACGCGGCTCTACTTGGTTCAAATTATCAAGGAGCGTTATATCATACAGAAGAGATGAGTTTAAGTTATGGTGATGAGCTTTTATATACCTCAGATACTCAAGGCAACAGTGATTCTTTTCGCATCATCTATACAGTTAAAGGTAATAAGCTTAATGCTAGTGGTTCTTTTTTAGGTAAGATACTTTATACGGTAAGACCAATAGCCGGTAGAGAAGAGAAAACTTATATTCTTAATGTATACATTGATGCTTCTGAAGAATTTAGTATAGAAGCGAATACATCTTCTGGTAAAGACACAGTAAAATTAAATACCAAGAGTAAACAGGATATGGAAGGGTATTTAAGAATTTTCTTTAAAGGAAATTTGAATAAGGAGGTGAAGTTATATCAGGTATTAGAGGATCTACCTCAAAATGAATTAAAAGAATCCATAGATAAGGAGGTGATAAAATTTTCTGTTTCTGCTAATGATGAAAGTAGAGTGTCTTATCGTTCAGCTACGGTATTAGAGAAAAAGCATATCCTTTTATACTCTTCTAATCAGCCAGAGGATAATATATACGTTAGGTTTTTTCTTGATGAAGAGAAAATAAAGTCTCAGGAAGCGGGGAGTTATAAAAGTAGAGTAATCTATATCTTAGAAAGAGAAGGAGAAGAAAGGACTTTTTACTTAAACTTAGAGGTAAATGTGCAAGCGATATTTACTTTAGAAACAATTTTGCCACCCGAAGGTATGTATTTTACAAATTTGTTGCCAACTAGTCCTCCTCAGGTAAGAGAAGTTGAAGTTATCGTTAAAACTAATTTAGGTAAACCTTATATGGTTATTCAGACGATAAACTCTCCTCTTACTAACGAAGAAGGTAAGGAGATACCTTGTGAGTATCTTACTATACGGCAAGAGATAATTGAAGGTTCCCCTTATAAGTTACAGTTTACTGAATTTACATCGTTACCTTTAGGGGATACACCGTTGATTATTTCTAACGATAAGGGTGAACCTGTTCGATTTAAAGTGATGTATAGATTAAAGCCTTATTCAGGAATGTTTGCAGGTAATTATTCTACAAGGGTAAATTATTCTTTAGCAGAAAGATAGGGGGTATAATTATGAAAATTAAGATTATTATATTAAGTATGATTTTTTTAACAACAATAGGTTTATTTACGAGTTATGGTTTAGCTCAAACAAAAACGATTCACTCATCACTTACTTTACCTCTTGCTAGCGGTATCACCGTGAGTGTAAGTAGAGTTGACCCTCAAGGAACACGCGAACCCAGCGATGATATTTGGTCAGCAGATTGGATGGGTGATCTTGATTTTGGTCCGTTACAAACTGTTTCTGGGGTTATAGGCGGAAAGAAGTGGGTAGCTCTTTTGGGTAAATACTATTACGCTTTAGATATTGGATTATCAGGAGGAGTAGCTGATTATACTAAAACTGTGAATGTTAAAGGAACAAATTTTATTCATCCTGCAGGTTCCAATGGACTTAAGAAGAAAGGAGTGATTACTGCTGTGGTAGAGTATTTTATTAATTTCCCTGATCAAGAGGGAGCGAAGATCATTGGTAAAGAAACCTTTGATGATGGGATAAGTATTTCTTTTGCTGATACAGTTATTACCGGTGGTGGTAAAACATATGCCGGTTGGCCAAGGTTTTATATTGGTTTAGCTACTAAGGACCCTGAAGCTACTGTTCCTGATCCTGTGGATGCGGAAGTTTTTACCCCGGCTGACCCAGCGGGTGATTATGCTTGTGATATATTGGTTACATATTTTTAA
This sequence comes from Candidatus Omnitrophota bacterium, assembly GCA_023819315.1. GTDB lineage: Bacteria > Omnitrophota > Gorgyraeia > Duberdicusellales > 4484-171 > JAMWBQ01. The sequence goes on along the minus strand of JAMWBQ010000109.1, from coordinate 3,579 downwards.
AAAAGTTATGAGAAAAATATTTATTTTCCTTATTTTTAGTTTGTTTATCTTTTCTTATGGATTTTCTGCACAATTAAGTTTACAACCTATAGAGGTAAATTTAGATGTTGTAAGTGGTAGTTCCCTTAACGGTGCGATTAAAGTAAGAAATGGTTCCTCAGAAAATATCACGGTTATTGTTTACGTAGAAGATTTTGAATACATACCGCCTTTTAAGGGAACAAAAAACCCTCTTCCTTTGGGTACAGTTGAACGTTCCTGTGGTAAGTGGATAAAGCTTAATCAACAGATGTTAGATATACCTGCTTATGGAGAGAGGGAGGTAAGTTATACTATTGATGTGCCTAATAATGTAAAGGGTAGTTACTGGGCAGTGGTATTCTTTGAAGAGAAATCTCAGCCTATAAAAAGTAATATCGGTGTAGGACTTAGCCTTCGTGTTGGTTGCTCTTTCTTTTTAAATACAAAGGATAGAGCAAAGAAGTTAGATTTAAAAGAGACTGTGGGAGAAGTTAACGCTCTCAAAGGGAGATTATGTAATGAGGGTGATACTCTCATTATTTCTTCTGGTTCATTTTATATTGTTAATAAAGAAGGGATAGGTGTTCAAAGAGGTGTTCTACCTATGTTTTTTCTTCCTCCCTTAAAAGAGACATCTTTTGATATAGTAGGCTTACAAGATTTATTGCCAGAAAGTTATACTCTTTATCTTACTTTTGATTTAGGTGAAGGGGATAGTTTGTTTAGAGAGATAGATTTTGTAAAAAAGGAAGATGGTAAGATTAATATTAAGGAGATAAGAGATTAATTTAGTAAATAAAAAATGGGGGGGGGTGAGTATTATTTTAGAAAATAAAAATAAAATAGGAGGTGAAAGATTATGAAAAGAGGATTATTTTTTATACTGTTAGGTCTATTTATTTGTTTATCTTTGGATGCGAAAGCTGCTTCTTTTAATATTGGAGCACAGATACCTCAAGCAACCGATGTTAATGTTACTATAACTAAATACGATTCTAAAGGGACGGAGATTCCCACAGATGATACAGCGGTGGGTACAGTATCGAGTATGGATTTTGGGAAATTGGAATATAAGACGATTACACGTTCTGATGGGAAGAAGTATAGCATGTTTTTAACTAACTATTATTTTGGTGTAGATGTAGGAGTAAATGGGGCTGCTCCTTGGACAATTTATCATTACGTTGATGGGAATGATTTTAAAACAACAGGTGATGGTGGGCTTGGCGATAATATCATAGTAACGTTTATTAAACAGACAAGTGATACTCAAGGGACGAAGTTAGCTGCTTATACTATAGCAGATTCTTATGGCAAATATTTTTCATCTACCACTTTATCAGGAGGATGGTTACGTATTTACTATGGTATTGCTACAGGAGCAAGTGGTGAGCCAACAGGTGCTAAAACTATTGGATTAACTGAGAATGCTAAGACATATTCAGGAACAATAGTTATTACCCTTACCCCAAGGTAAACACAATATAAGAGGGAGATTTCTTTTTAATTAAGAGATCTCCCTTACTTTATATTTTTAAGGATACTTGTATATAAATAATAATTCCTCGGTTTGATTAGCATGTATAAGAAAGATATTAAGAGTATTAAATTTTTAGTTTTTTGTATATTACTGTATATTTTTTTAATATCCCTTTCTAAAACAGTTTTTTCCCAGATAATTATAGATAAAGCAAAGATTAAGCTTGATGTTTTTGAAGGGCAGACTATAAGCGATAGCATAACGGTTAATAATCTTTCCGATAAAGAGATTAAGGTTAGAGTTTATCCACAAGATTTTGTATACTTACCACCATTTGATGGTAGTAAGAATTTTCTTCCTTTAGGCTCCACTCCTAATTCTTGTGCAAGATGGTTAAATTTTACCTTACAGGAATTTACTCTTCCCCCTTATGGGATGAAAGTATTTAACTATTCTATAAATGTTCCTTGGGGAGTAAGTGGTGGTTACTATGCTGTGCTTTTTTTTGAGACTTCTCCTACACCATTTCCTATGGAAAATAAAGATATTGAATTGAATTTTGCACAGAGAGTAGGGTGTTTATTCTTTTTAGAATCAGAGAATAAGATAAAAAAAGGGGAAGTAGAGGTAGTTTTCGTTAAGGATAATTTTATAGAAGGTAATTTTGGGAATAGAGGAAATACAATTTTAACTCCTGATACAGTTTTTTACATTATGGATAGAGAGGGGCTAATAATAGATAGGGGCAATTTAGATACCTTCTACATCCCTCCCCAAGAGAAATTTACTTTTACTATAAATTTGCCTGAAAATTTACCTAAAGGTGAGTATACGGTGGTTATTAATTTTGATTTAGATGGCGATTTTATCGTAAAGGAGATAGATTTAGTAAAAGACCTTGCAGGTAAACTAATAATTAGAGAGATAAGAGATTAGACTTTGATAATAAAATTACATTCTAAAGATAAATTCCGCTATACCTCATCTGGTCAAAAATATCCATCTATTGGATATGAGAATTATATTTTTTTTGGTTTATGGAAAGAAAATCATTATACATATTAGGGATAATTTATTTTTGTTTAATTCATCCCATATCTATTTATGGCCAACAACTTTCTTACCATTATCTTCTTGCCAAAGGTAAGGAAGCCCTTGCTAAGGAATTTTACGAAGAAGCAATAAATTATTTTACCCTCGCCCATATTATTTCTCCCTCAAGTAGTGAACCGTTATTTTATATTGATTTTGCTAAAAGATTAAAAGAAGGTTTTATAGAAGAAGCTATGCCTATAGGCGTAAAGATACCTGAAAGAGAGATTACTCCTCCTCAAAAGGAGAGAGAATATAGAGTGCTTCCTTTAAAAGAGGGTAGAAAGAAAAAAAAGGAGGAGGTTATTCAAGAGACTCTAAAACTTTTTCAAAAAAGACCTGAAGAGGTATCTGTTTATGAAGAAGCTCCTTTTGAGGATAAAGGAAGAAGAAAGAGGATAGAGAAAATATTATCTTTGATAGAGAAGAAGAGAGAAAAGGAAGAAAAATTGATGGTTAAGATGAGAGGAGTTCCTTTTAGAAAGCCCAAGGTTGAGGAGAAAGAGGTAGCTAAAGAAGAGCGAACATTGTGGTTAGATGATGAGTTATGGGTAACTCAGCCGAAAACTACTATTGAGATAGAACAGAACAAATCAGTTATTATTAGAGGTAAGGATATTGAAAGATTCTTAGCGGTTGATCCAGAAACCATTGAGGTAAAAAAAATAGATAGAGATGCGCTGAAGATTATTGGTAGTAAAAGGGGTTCTACATTTCTTCATCTATGGGAGACAAAAGGTAGATGGACATTTATCGTTAAAGTTATTTTCCCTATAGAGGTTCCTTCTTTAGGTATCAGAGAAGGAGCTTTAGAAGAACTTGTTAATCCATTTAAATTGGCTTATTCAATTTCTGGTAGTTCTTATTACGAAGGTAAACGTTTAGGTACGGTTAATAAAAAAAGTTACGGAGTAAGCCAATGGGGAAGGCTTTCCGGAGAGACACCCTATGGAGATATGTTCGCTACGGGTAGTTTTAGTGGTTTC
>JAMWBQ010000108.1 GCA_023819315.1 Candidatus Omnitrophota bacterium | reverse complement strand
TTATCTCTACACTATCTACATATACTACCCCCTCTATCTCTGTGCTAAAGATAATTCTATACCCTCCTTCTATTCTCTCATTAGAAATATACTTTACCTTCTCTTTATCTATCTCCACACCACGCTCGCTTTTAACTTTTTCCACAAATAAATTTATACCAATATGCAATGGCTCAAATAGTTTATTAACCTCAGTTGCTATCTCCTCTTCTCTAAATTTAGTAGGATTAAATTTACCTTGTAGAGTGACAAAATCATCAAAATTATGGTCACCTACACCAATATTATCCGCCAGCCATCTCTGCACATTTATCTGCGTAATAGGATACCCTAACATCTCTATAGCTTTATAAGTCTCAATGTATGCCTCCTTCTCTGCTAAAATAATATCATTTATAATCTCTCCTTGATTATTGTGTGTGCCTTCATGAGCAATAGACATAATAATCCTATTTCTGGGGGTATCTACCTTATGCGTAAATCTTTGATAAGGCGGTTCTCCTAATATGTTATTACGGTTAATTACTATTATCCCATATTTTGTAATTGCACAAGCTTGGAAATCTAAATTCTCGGTAATGAGAATAAGCTTTGTTGAACTAAGCCAGGGAAGGTTGTTTTCCCTAATCCAATTTATCGCTTCTTGGGCATACTCTTTATCTATTTCTTTATTAGCATCATTGTACACTTTTTCCCAATCAATATTTGAATACTTTTGTTTAAGTTCGCTACGTAACTGCGGTGTAAGTTGCTCCTTATCCAATAGCCTCTCTGCTAACCCTTCATCTCCAATAACAGGATCATTTATATTATCAATAGTGCAACCTATAAATGGAATTTTAGAAAGACTTACAACCATTAATGCTATAATCTTAATAAACTCCCTACGATTCATCACATAATTTATCTGAGTGCCCGCTGAAGTAGACGTAGTGTTAACTTTGGGAGTGGCAGAAATATTTTCGGTGCGATTAAACTTAAATAAATTACCTACTTTTGCAAGCATATGCGCTACATCATTGAAGATAAAACCTATTAAATGACCTAATAGGGTAGGATTATCTCCCTTGAGGGATTCTAAGATTGGTCTTAAAGACTTGGGAGCAAGACTAAAATCTTTATCTTTAGATATGACCGCTAATCTATTTAACCAAGATGGTGGACTACGACCACTATAAACTTTATCAATAATTCGTGAAGGTAAATTAATAAGCCAATCTATTGCTCTGCCAAATAACGAAGGCTTACTTAATTCACTACCTCCCTTGCCCACTTCGGGAGTGGACACTGTAGTGCCCACTTCGGGAGTGGACATCGGCTTGACCACTTCGGGAGTGGACAGATGGTTGGACATAAACGCTCTTGCCTGAGCAAGAAGACCTGCAAACTCTGTAGGTTTACTCTCATGAACCTCTATAGATTTCCTTACATCTTCAGGTAGATTTAAAGGATTTATATGCCAGATTATTTGACCATCACTGGTACGGGTAGCAGCAGGAGAAAAAAGGGCAATGAAAGGACTTATAGTAAAAATTAGTGGAGCGGACACAAACTTCCATAAAGGTGAACCGCGGTTGAAGTTATTCTTTAAAAATTGTAAAAAGTTCTCACCCAAAGTATGCAAAAATACCCTCAAGAAACCAAGCTCTACACGAGGATTAAATAAATTGACAATAGCCGATATTAACTGCCCTATGGGAGTTAAATTATGAGAACTACCCCTAACCTTTTTGTCCACTTCGGGAGTGGACATTGGGTTGTCCACTGGTTTTGTTTTATAGTAATTATAGAAAGCTAAATATCTCTCGATCGTAGATAGCTTTAGCCTCAAACTCTGAAGATTACCTCCTGCCCAAAAATTTCCCTCAGCCATTTCCAGCTGAGTTAAGAATATTTCTATCCTCAAAGCTCTTCCTTCTAATTCCAATCTCTTTATTACTTCGGCCTCCCTTGCCTGTATTTCACTTTTAGGGTGTATTACCTTTTTAGGAATGGTTATCGATGAAATAGTAATGGGTAAACCATTGTAATCACCAAGCTCAACAGGAGAGAAACCACTATTCACAGGATTCCTTATCCAACTATATAGTTGCTGTCTATCTTTATTAGCTGTCATGTATTGAGAGGCAATATCGTTGGCGAAATCGTGGCTACTCTTACCCTGCAAATCTACTATATGCGACAGAGCTTCGCCTAACTCATGAACAAGGAGATTATCGAGATCATCAAAGGTTACTCCATTTCTTACAGCAATAGCTGCAAATAGCTTCCCACTTGCAGTTATTCCTCCCGCACCTCTTATACCCTCTATACCCAAATTATCACCCTTATACACCATTACGCGAATATTTATAACTTTATCACCATAATTTATCTCAACATCTCTTATCGCCTTAGGAATTCTGCTTTCAAGGTAAGCGATTACTTGTTGTTTTTCTAAAAAATCTCCCGTATTAAAGAAAAGCCCATCCAAATTAAATATTCCACTTGTTAAATTTAAATCTCTCTTTACCTCTTCTCTTAATGAATAATCACAACGCAATCTCTCTACCAGTGCGTCATTCAAACTCAATAAATTCGGATCATTCTGAAAGAGCGGAACATTAAAGTTCCCTATCGTTAAGGTACCATTCTGGATTAAATTTACAATCTCATTTTTATCTAAAATTCCAGCTAAGAAAGATGTAGAGGTATTTATGGTGAGAGGATCCGCTGGGACAGATGTAGCATTATTAACATATCCTAGTGTAGAAATAATCTCTGCAGATAAATTTTTATTTAGGTTAAGCTCTTTCTCTTTGACCCCTATCTGTAGAGCAGAGCGAATATCTTCTCCCCCAACTTCAATTAAATTCACCCTTTTTGTCTGTCGATTCTCAAATCCAAGAGCAAAAACTCTTTCCAGATTAATACTATTAAGTCTGGTATTTAAATCATTGATGTTGTTAATATTTCCTCCATTTCTTCCATTCACATCATTTATAATATTTACTAATTCCTGACTCACACCCTCATTTGTATAAACCTTTGGCGTCTTTCCCACTTCCAGATTGAATTTTATAGTGCACCAGAGAGAGAGACTCGGTATCCCACCCCTTATATCGGTAATCATCTCCTGCAAAGTCTCTTTAGCTGCCTCAGTATCTCTAAAAGGTAATTTATCAAAACCAATCCTTAGGATTGTATCAGCAACAAGGCTTTCTTTTACATACTCCTCACCAAAGAAGGTCTGAAACCGATTAAGTAATCCTTTAAGGATTCCGAATCTGCCTCCTACTTTTTTAAATGTAGGGAAAATAGCATCTCCACAACGAACCTCTAACGACCGCATCATATCCGAGACTAAAGGAATCCTTTGTAAAATAGGTTCAAATAAAGGTCGAACAAAATACATAACTCCTCCAAAAGCTGCACCTAAAATTGCCGACTGCTCAATATTCTTGAAGAATGCTACAAGAAAAGTAGGTTTCTGGTTAGTCTGAAAATCTTTATACCTTTCTGGGTCAATCCCAAAGATATCATACCAGAACTTAGCCAACCTAAATTTAACATATTCACCCGAATTCAAACTAAGACGAACATTTTCCCTGTCTCTTACATTCTTTCCCAGATTACTCCAGTAATTTCCTTCTCCAAAAAGATGAGCTATCCCCTGGACCGCTATACCAATTCCCTTTGCTATGAGATTAAACTCAACTAAGACCAAAGAGATATTTCCCATTGTCTCAAGGAGATTCACAAAACCTTGTGCAGGTCTAGCCAACATATTCTTAAAGCCATTTATATATAATGCTGACAAGGGTTGGTTTTCAATGGTAATATCTAAACCCGACCTCTTCAAACCTCCTTTATAACCGGCTGCAAGGCTAAAGATTATGCCCAATTCCAAGAAGCGGTCAACAAGCCAAGCTCCGGTCTTACCCAATTTATCCTCAAGATATTGGTGGAAGATAAAAGTTAAACTTCTTGCAACAGTAAAGAAGCCTATAGCCATCATCTTCACCTGTCCGCCTTGCCATATAGTCTTAGGAATATGGAAAAACATACTTTCCCTTCCTCCCTCTGTCCTTATTGACCCACGGCCAAGTCCAATAATCGTAGCGGTAATATGTAGACTACGCCAGATATTTCCAAATGTCTCATTACCCCAGAAATGATTTACTATATAACCCAGACCAAAGAATCCCTGAATTGAAATCTGTCGACCAATAAGTCCTTGTGGTATCCTCATAGCTAAAGAAGCACCTGACGGACCTAAAAAATACTCTGTCAGCCGATTTATACCTAAAGCATTATTGAGTATGTTTCTAAGAGTGACTGTACCGGATGTCCCCGTTATTCCTTTTACTACATCACACACCCCATTAAAAGTGCTTCCTAATCCCACAACTCCACCTACTCCTCCTGAAAGAAGAAAACTTAAAAGAAGATTATCCCAGGAAGGTAATTGGTGGGGAGGAAATATTAACGAGAGAGTCACAAGGAACATCGTTCCCTGTAGCCCATAGAATGCAACTGTTCCTAATGCGGTTATAAATGAGGATAAGGCAACACTTGCTACAGATGCAGATGCACCCGCAGATGAAGCAGCGAGAGCTGTGCTCACTCCCGAGATAACAGGGGCAATAATTGCTATTGCTGTAGCTGCGATACTTACTCCCCATAGGGTTCCTTGAAAATTAGCATTGAAATCAGCTATGGCAACCTGTCTATACCAACTCTTAAATTCTGGATTATTTACACTCAAATAAGCCAAAATCGGAACCGCACTCTTACCCTCTAATACTCCTATTTTTAGATTATTATTATTATTCACACCTAAGACCCAAACTATATCATTTGTTGCCAAATTAAAGACACCTTTACCCCGGCTGGAAAGAATCTCTGGTGAGGTATGAAGAAACACCGGTTCCCTATATGTATATGTATTACCTACTGTGTACCTATATTTATATTCATTTTTTCCCTCTTCTTTTCCCTCTTCCTTAAGAGTAAGTTCAATTTCAGTAAAAGAAACCTCCATAGCAAAATGAAACTTGAATTTCTCCTCAATGACATCTAAACTTTTGATATTATTCTGATTCAGGGGAGGAACCAGATTGCTCCCATCAATTACCCCTTTTCTATTACCCTCAAATTCTATTATCACAGGATTCTTAAAATCTTTGACAAATTGATTTGCAAGTTTGCTAAAGAGGGAACCAAATATACCTTGCTTATTCTCTTCTGGGAGAGAGATATCTTTTTTAAAGAGGTCTGTTAAAGTATATCCAGCTTCATGAAGTTTATTCAAAGAAATCCCTAATTTTCCTGCCTCATCATAAGAAATGGGTTCAAAACGGAATAACAATTTTCCCTGTGTATCCATAAATGCAAGGATATAGTGCCCCTTT
>JAMWBQ010000107.1 GCA_023819315.1 Candidatus Omnitrophota bacterium | reverse complement strand
CTAAGTTCTCCCTCTCCAACTATTAAAAGCTTATATTCTGAAAATTCCTTTTTTATCTCCTTGAAAATTCTTAGAAGATGCCAATGACCCTTTTGTTTAGATAATCTTCCTACAGTAATCATTAAAGGACCAAAATCCATCTCTAAAGGTTCTTTTGCCATTTCTTGAATCTTCTCTATATTTATAGGATTGTAGATAGTATAAATTTTCTCTTTTGGAACCTTGTATTTTTTCTCTAAAAGGTGGGCAATACCCTTTGAAACTGTTATGACGATATCGGCTTTTGGATAGAGAAGTTTTATCATAATCTTATTTAAACTTTTTAGCCCACTAAACTCGGTATCAAAAATGTGAACAGAAATTATGGTTTTGTGAGGCTTAAAAAATTTAGATACAAGGTTTACAAAGTTAGCTCTTTCAAGGAAAGAAACTACTATATCATTCTTGTTTATTCTCTTTGCAAATCTTAGGGCATATAGGGGTATATAGAGAGTTTTATATATGGCACTTGTTTTTCTGGAATGGCTTGAGAGGAAATCTAGGGGAATATCCACTTCATATTTTATATCCCTCTCCAGTAGAAATATCTTATCAACAGCCAAGGGTTTACTAATGTTAACAACTACCCTTTCTGCTCCGCCGCCAGCAAGAGAATTGATAAGAAAGTATAACTTTCCAGACTTTATTCCATCCATCTTTCTCTCCATTGTTCAAAGACAAACAAAAGCCAAAGCTTATTATGATTAACTCCTCTATTATTGAAGTAATCATCAAGTAGCTGATTTACATACTTAGGATTAAAAATGCCATCCCTTTTAATTTTTTCACTATTTAAATACTCTATATACAACTCCTTCAATTCCCCTTTGAACCATTCATAGATAGGAACCCCGAAGCCCATTTTAGGTCATTCTACTGATTCTCTTGGTATGTACTTATAAAGCACTTTTCTTAGTAAATATTTGCAAATTCCACTCCTATACTTCATCCTTGATATAGTTAAATACTTTTGAACAATAAATTTTTAATATACCTTTGTGAAAATTCTCTGATAGCAATAAAAATTCTCTTTGGTAAAGGTAGTATTATAAAAACTAAAAAGAGTAATTTTAAAAAGGATAATCTCTTCACTTTAAATGTCATAAGGCTATATTTAATTGCTTTTAAGTATTCTCCTGATAGCCTGGCAAATAAAGATGCCATAAAGCAGTTTTTTATGTATACCTTAGGGCAAAGTCTTTTCATATCCTCTCCATAAAGTTCAAGCATTAATTTGTAAATCAAAAAGGTTCTCTTAGGGTGTTTGTATACATTAAAGGTTACCCGAAAGGGATTCTCAACATTGTAAATCCTCAAGGGTTTATGTATATAAAAAGCTTTAGCTTCTTTAAAAGCTTCCCACCATAGAAGGCTTTCCCCGCCATAAGCTTCGGAATAAAATCTTTTCTCTCCTATGAGATCTCTATGTATCACTAAAAAATATTCTCCTTCATATTTTCCGCACAAAAAATCTTTGTAAGTTACCACTTCATCATTATTGTAATGTTTACCAGTAAACTTCTTTTCCTTGCTATCTATGCAAGCAGCAAGAATAATTTTATATCCATATTCAATATACGCTTTAATGGTTGTTGAAATAGCATTAGGTAATAACTCATCATCATCGTCTAAGATTACCAAGAATTCTCCCGAGGCATAATCTAAACCATTATTCTTATTTCCACAGGGTCCTTTAGGATATTTAGTATTTTTAACATATATTATCCGCTTGTCCTTCTTAAGAAACTCTTCTACAACTTTTTTTGTTTCTTCTGATGACCCATCATCAGTTATTATGATTTCAATAATATTTTCGTAATCCTGACTTAAAACACTCTCTATAGCTCTTTTCAATAGCCCTGGTCTATTGAAGGTAGGAATTATTACCGAGACAGTGGGTTGATTTAAGTGATTATTTGCTAAAGACATAATTGCTGACACCTTTCATTGTATGGAAAACATTATAATCCACTTCTTCAATCTCCCCGTCTGATAAAATATTATATGCTCTATAGCCGAATTCTTTTAGTAAAGCTACGGCATTTCTTCTCAAAGAGGGATCTGGCAAAAATTCATCTCCAAGGGTTTCCATAATGATGATAGGTGAGTAAGTTTTCAATAAATTTTCTGCACCCTTTAGTGCTAAATATTCTGCTCCTTCAATATCAATCTTCATAATCGTAGGAGGCTTATGAGTTTTAATATATTCGTCAAGGGTTATAGTTTTTACTTTAATTTTTCCAGCGGAATCAAGCTCTTTTCTGAATATCAAGGAATTCCCACCACTATGTGAGAGAGTAGTCTTGTTGTAGAATTCAGCCTCTCCAATCTTGTCAGAAACTGCCAAGTTATTGAGAAAGGTATTTTTAAAGTAATGAACCTTAGCATTCTCGCACAATAAGCTAAATATCTCAGGTAATGGCTCAAAAGCGTGTATTTCTCCTTTTTCTTGGTTAATGAACTCTTGAGCTAAAATGGTATAGAAGCATAAATTGGCTCCAATGTCATAAAAAATGTCATTTTCTTTTAATCTTTTTACCAGGAATTTTATAGTTTCAAATTCGGGCAAGGAACTAAAGAAAAGCGGAATATTTGCATTCCTATCAAAAGGTAAAACACATATTTCCCTACCCCAAAAGGTTTTAGTTTTATATTTAAAGTCAATACCAAAAAATTTTTTAAGCATTTTACCCCAAACTTTGACTAAAGCTTTGTGTTTAACAAAAAGGGCTTTCTTAACTTTATTACTTCCATAGCTTAGATATTTTTTAAGCCTTGGTTCTATGTCTACAATAAGGTTAAGAAAAAGTTCTCTTTTGTTCTCAAGCATCTAATTTCCTCCTCGCGATAAGATATGTATATATGTATATAAGATCTGTATTCAGTAAGAGTATTAATAAACCTACAATTTTTCAATCCAAAAAATTCGCTGGTAGTCTTTATACTTTTTGAGTCAATATCTAATCCATAAACCTCAAATCCAAATTTTTTCAATTTCCTTAAGAAATACTCCGTCACCACAACCTATATCCAAAAGATTGCCTTTTCTCTCTAATCTTTTTCTTAAAAAGCTGGAAATAAAGAATCTATGATAATTATGATAATAGGGTAAAGATCTCTTGCCCGAATGAAACTCAATATAGGTAAAATCCTCTTCATTTTCATAAAAGCTTGGTACAATCTTTGCCGGATACCAAAATTCTAAATCGCAATTATTACATTGATACAATTTATAATTATACTCTCTATACTTGAATTCCCTTTTATATAAATCCTCTGAAATTCTATGGCTACAAAGGGGGCATAAAACTTCCAAAGTTGAAAAAGGCTTTTCCATATTTAACTCCTCTTCTTCATTATATTATAAACCACATAAACCATAAAGATTTCACCCAAAATCATCACACTGCCATAAGCTAAAGCTCCACCCAAGGCTCCAAAGTAGCGACCCAAAAGGTAAGTTAATAGCCCCACTAAAAAAACTCTTCCTATGTTAACATAAGCAAAGACTTTAGCCAACATAAAGGTGTGTAAAGGCATAGAAATTAAACCAAGAAACATAGTAATACCAATTGAAAAAGAGGAGATAAGGAATACTGGAATAGCAGGGACATACCTTTCTCCTAAATAGAACCACAAAACTCCCCCTAAAAGTAATATGCCCAAAAGGGAAGCAAGTAAATAGAGGGGAAGAGTTTTTACCAAAAGTTTAAAATATTTACTGATCTGCTCTTTTGTGAAAGAAGTTATGGTAGGATATAAAAAAGAGTATAATCCAGTGTAGATTACAGTGAGACCCATAGCAAGATTTAAGCCCGCAGAAAAAATACCAACTTCTTCAAGAGTTGAAACTTTGGCAAGTATCACTCTTGAAAAATAAAGTATACCACTTCCAGCAATTGAAGATAAAGCAATCCATTTACTGTAGTTAATCACCTCTTTAAGAAGGTCTATGGTTTCCCTAATACTCTTGAAATCGTGAGTTAATAAGTAAAAAAAACTGTGACTAAACAAAAGAATTAAGATAGAAATAGGCAAAAGGTAGCTTGCTAATAGCCAAGCAGTAGAGCTTTTAGGATAATAGAGATATACTAATAATAAAAAAATCGCTCTTAAAATTGAATAGGCTAAAACCAAAAGGGAGAGTATTTTAAATTTTTTAATGGCTTGATGGTAGTTCTGAAGATAAATCCATAGGATAAATAAGGCTCCTGATAGGAAAGATAATAAAAATAGAAACTTAGCCTCTCTTTCTATATGTAAAATTTGAAGAAGGAAGGAAGATAAAATGGAGGAGGTTAAAATTATAATCAAGGTAGCTAAAACTACATAAAAGAGAGAGGCTTTGAGGACAAGTTTTTGCTTTATTTCATCGTGCCCATATTTGTTATAAATTCGAATCATTCCTGCTCCAACCCCAAAATTACCTATCACTGCAATCCAAGTAGTAGTGGTATAGGCAATGGAAAAGAGACCAAAGGTTGATACTTCCAATTTTTTCGCTGCAAGAAGATTAATTAGAAAACCCATAAGACTGCTCAAGGCATAGGCTATCGTTAAAAAAGAGATAGATTTTATATGAAAAGCTATAACCTTAAATTCTTCACCTACAAATTTAACCAAAATATGTCTTAACATTTATTACCAATCACTCGTCCTGGTTAATGTAATTTTTCCCCATTTCCCTCTTTTGCAAGAGCTTTGTGTATCGTTATTAAAATAATCTTTAGGAAATGGTTTTTACCCTTACTCAAATCTTATTGATTTTCCAACTAAAAACTACTTTGATTCCTACTTTATTCTAAAGATTCATATTTTTAAAGTTAGGGAACTTTAAACATTTCAAGTTCTAGCAAAATTTTTATGTGTTCCTCCAACCATGCGACATCAAAAAAGGGCTTGCATATGCCCAAAGTGTTTACATCTTAGAGGCAATTCAAGAATCGCTCTACATTCATGGGTAAGCTCGTGATGTTCCGCTACAACTATTTTTCTTAGGCCAAATTCTGTTGCTACCATTTCCTACCTTAGATTGCGCATTCTTAACAAACCATTTATAAAAAGAAAGGTTAAAAAAAGAAGAAGGTGATAATTCAAAATAGTAAAAAGTGTGACTTGACATTATGAATAACACAGATTTTTCTATATCTGTATCCTTAAAACTCCTCACCATCCGTAATTCACCAGAAAGTATATTTTCCATAGACTAATTAACATGTGTCCTAATCTCTTTTGCAAAGGATATAGCCCTCTCTGCCTATTTTTGGGTATACTCCTTCTATAAATTTTCCTACATCGTGCACCTTTGGCACTTCCAAGCCATAGGCTATAATTAAACCTTTGAGTAGAAATTCTACTACTTCCTGAGCCTCTCTTACCACATCTG
>JAMWBQ010000106.1 GCA_023819315.1 Candidatus Omnitrophota bacterium | reverse complement strand
CGTCAGGGTAATTACTTCTTCCATAATACCACCTCCTTTTTGCTTCTAAGAGGTGGTATTTTACATCAAGTTACCCTGACATTTCTACTTTGCAATAAGGTGACATTATTATATTGCGGTGACACAAAAAATTATTTTCCTTGACAACAAATAAAAAAAAATTAAAATGGGAAAAAGACAAATTATTTTTATAAAAAATATAATTTAAGATTAGGTAAGAAAGGAGATGAACAATGAAAAAGGTGGGGATGGGGGTTCTTTTAGTTTTATTTTGGGTGATTAGTGGAGGTTCATACTTAGAGTCAGCGGAGATATCTTATATTGAAGGAAATGTTCAAGTTCAACCATCGGTAGATAAAGTTTGGAAGAAAGCAGAAGTAGGTATGGAGCTTAATATCGGAGATAGTATTCGTACAGCAAGACGATCTAAAGCAGATGTAATTTTAGATAAGATAAATAAGCATATTATAAGGATAGAGGAACAAACGCTCGTGGTTCTTAATTCTACTATTCCTGGACAAATAAACAAGATAGATATATCCAATGGTAAGATTTTTTCTGATGTAGAGAGGCTTTTAGAAGGTATGACTTTTGAAATAAGTACACCAAGTTCAACTTCAGGAGTTAGAGGGACTGGTTATAGCGTAGAGAGCACTGATAGAGGAGATACCATTTCTGTATTTAAAGGAGAGGTTAATCTTACTGCTTTTGATAGTCAAGGTAATCCCATTTCAGAAATTACTATACCGGAAGGTTTTAAGACCTCTTTAGAGAGATTTGAGGAGATACAGGGATTGGTAGAATTAACTGATGAAGAAAGAGATATGTGGAATAGTGTAAAAGATGAATTTAATGAACAATTAGAAAGGATTGAGGAAGGTAAGATAGAAGAAAGTAAGACAGAAGAACAATCAGAAGAAAACTTAGATGCCCTTAATATTATAGAGGAGACAATGAGTATAACTCACGATAAGATAAGCGAAGCCAAAGAGATGATAGAAGAGAAAATTTTAGAAGAAGCGATTGAGGGTAGAGAGGATTATCACTATTATCATGATGATTATCATTATTCTCATGAGGGCGGATATGAGTACCCTCCTCAACACTAGGGAGAATAGAAAAATTATTAAAAGTATATTTATTAATGATAAAATTATTTTGAAGGAGGCAAGAAGATGAAGATAAGTTTTAAGATATTTTGTGTGTTAGGGATGTTATTTTTTTGTTTTTCTGGTTTCTCTCAAAGTTTAGAAAAGGAAGTTCCTCCTTCTTATACAGAGTCATCTTTTTTAGGTAGATTAAAGTCTTTTTTTAGAGATGGGGAACTTAAATCACTTGTTCTGGTTAATGAGGGTTACGATAATAATGTTTGGCTTAATTCTCGTAGAAAAGGAGATGTTTATACTCAGGTTATTTTTAGACCAAAATTTACTTCTCCTATAAGTGATAAGATAAAGGGTATATTAGATTATGAATTGATGAGTTTAGTGTATATGGATGAGAGTAAAGCTAATTTAATCATTAATACCTTTGGTTTTGGGGGAGAGTTTGACATAAATGATAACCTTAAGTTTTCAAAAAGTTATCATTTTTCTTTAACGGAATATCCTAATAGTGGTAATGATGATTTTTACGATAATTCTTTAGAATTAAAACTTAACCATAAACTTCCTCAAAAGATGTTTCATAGTTTAGGTTATGAGTTTCTCTTCAGAAACTATCAGGAAAGGAAGATTAGACTTTCTCCGATAAACTATAGCGATAAAGAGAGAGAAGATAAACGTCATAGTGTTGATTACGAAATTGGTAAATACTTTTCTAAAGACCTATTTAAGATAAAATTCCAATATTACAACAACAATTCTAACGATAGTTATTTAAAGTACTACGATTACGATTCCTATAAAATAGGTGTTTCTTTAACCCATATTTTTAACGATAGACTTTTCTCCCATACTTCTTTTTCTCGACAGTGGCGAGATTTTTCAGGAAGAACTATTTCTACTGACCCAAGTACAAAGGAGTGGGATAGAACTTATTTAGCTATTGTAGGATTATATTACAAATTTAACAAAGACCTTACCTTAGGAGTTAGTTATACTTATAGAGAGAATTGGTCTAATGAGCCTATAGAGAACTATTCTGGTTCACTTATTGCTTTAAATACAAGTTATAGATTTTAAGAGATAATCTGAAGAGAAAAAACACTCTAAAATTAATAACGTGCGTAGTTATTTCTTTTACGATAGCGGGATGTATTCTTCTATTTTCATCTTCAAAAACTTACCAATCACTCGAGTTTAAATTTTTTGATTTAAGATTTATCTTAAGAGGTAGTAAACCTTCCTTTAGTCCTCTCTTACATATAGATGTTAATGATGCCAGTGTTAATAAGTTAGGTCGTTGGCCATGGCCAAGGAGTTACCATGCTCAGCTTATAGATATATTAAAGGAGTGCCAGGCGAAAGCTGTTTTAATGGATATACTTTTTACGGAGAGAATGGTAACTAATCCTCAGGAGGATGAGATACTTTCCGATTCTATATCGCGTTCGGGTATAGTTTATTTACCTTTCTATTTTTTAGAAGAAAAAGTTTCTACCTATCCCGAGTTAGAGAATATATTAGATAAGGATATAACCGTATCTTTAGAAGATGCTTCTAAGAGCTTAAATGTTGAGGTTAATTGGCTTAAAAATAGGTTTATCAATGCCAAAAGATACGTAATAGATAGAGCTGTAAAGAGTATTCTAAGAGAAAATTACGATATTTCTCTTGAGGATTTATTTTTTGCTATCGAAGATAGTAAAGGTTGGTTTTTATTTCCTGAGGAAGAAGGTTATATAAGGGATACCTTTGATAATCAAAAATCATCAAGGATTTTTGCTAATAGATTTGCTATAGATTACTCCCATAGCTCTATAGATTTTCTGCCTAAATTTGAGATGTTACTACCACCTATATCTGAATATGTTAGTGGTATAAAAGGGACAGGCTATATTAATGCTCAACCCGACCACGATGGAGTTATGCGCAGAGTGCCTTTATTTATAAAATATGAAGAAGATAAAATTTTTCCTCAAGTAGCTATGTCAGTACTCTTAGATTTTCTCAATGTTAAAAATATAGAGATAGGTAAAAATTACATTATCTTAAAAGGAGCTTCTCTTAACAATAGAGTAAAAGATATAAAGATACCATTGGATAAAAGTGGTTCAATGATAATAAACTGGATAGGTAAATGGGAGACTTGTTTTCAGCATATTTCATACTACTATATTCTTAGCCTTCAGGAGACAAGACAACAGATAAGTATGTATTTAGAGAAATTATCCGGCCAAGAAATTAATGAACAAGATAAAATGACCATTGATTATTTAAAGAATGCTGAACAAAAACTTAAGGAGAAAATCACATCGGTAATTAAAGATAAGATATGCTTCGTAGGACTTACTGCCACAGGAACACAAGATTTAGGTCCTATACCTTTTCAAACCAATTATCCCTTAGTGGGATTAAGTTCTAACCTTATAGATACCATTTTTACAGAAAGTTTTATTAGGGAGGCTCATTGGTTATTAAATGTTTTTATAATTTTTATTACTGCCTTAGTTATTGGATTAACTTCTCTCTTCAAATTATGGAAGAGTTTGTTAATAACAGTTTCTTATTACCTTATCTATTTTTTATTAGCTTTCTTCGTTTTTGTTAAGTTTGGATTATGGTTGGATATGGTAGGTCCCAGCGGGGTGGTTATTTTTGGTTTTTCCGCTATTACCACTTTTAGATTTTTTACTGAACAGAGAGAGAAATTCTGGATAAAAAACGTTTTTAGCCACTATCTTTCTCAAGAGGTAATAAACGAGTTAATGAATGACCCTTCCAAACTTAAATTAGGAGGAGAAAGGAGAAACATCACAGTTCTTTTTTCAGATGTTAGAGGATTTACTAAATTTTCTGAGTCCCATCAGCCTGAAGAAGTAGTGGCTATGTTAAATGAAATATTAACTGAACAAGTTAAAGTTGTTTTTAAATATAATGGGACGTTAGATAAATTTGTAGGAGATGAATTAATGGCTTTTTTTGGTGCTCCTTCCGATGTGCATGTTAATAATCATGCTATAGTAGCTGTTAGGGTGGCTTTGGAGATACAGAGTAGACTTAAACAGTTAAGAGAACGTTGGATAAATGAGAATAAGGAGCCTTTGGAGGTAGGTATTGGAATAAACAGTGGAGATATGGTTGTAGGTAATATGGGTTCAGCGGAAAGGATGGATTATACTGTAATCGGTGATAATGTTAATTTAGCGGCAAGATTATGTTCTTCCGCAGGGGGAGGAGAAATAATTATTAGTGAAGCAACTTACCAGCAGGTAAAGGAGTTAGTGAATGCTGAAAAATTACCGCCTATTATGGTTAAAGGTAAATCTAAGCCTATCTCCATATACAGAGTTATTGGTTTGACCTAAAAATAGGCGAATATTAATGTAACAATAAGTTTAAATTTTTATACTACGCCAAAATTGCTTTGTATAGACAGAATTGTAAAATTATATATAATTTTTAAAATTATTAGAGAAAGTGAGGTTAGAAATGGAGAGGTTTAAGGTTATTTTATTTATTTTTCTTGTTTTTATTATTTTGTCCACGCCCAAAGTTATGGGGCAGGAGAAAAGAGCACTTCCCTTGAGCAAAAGATACGATACCTACACTTTTACAAAGAACTTAAATTATGAAGAAAATATAGGTTTTACTCAAAAGAATTTAAAAGATTTATTCCCTCATCTTAAAGAATTTGGTATAATCTTTGGTTTTGCTCGTGGTGATTTGATTAATAAAGAAGATTACGAAATTATACCAACCATTTTACGGTTAGGATTTGATTTTAAACCTATTTTAGAAAAATTTAATTTTTCTCCCCAAGGATTATCAGAGTTTCTCTTTGAACCATTTATAAATCCCATTATTTCTCCTGATTCTAACGTAGAAGTTGGTTGTTCTTTCTTAGGTAAGTATGCTCACCCTATACATAGAAAAGTTTACTTATTTTTTGAAGGAGGCGTAGGGTTAATCTATATAACTCAACATACGAATGAACAATCTACACAGTTTAATTTTATCCCTCAGATAGGAGGAGGAATAAATTATCTTTTTCAGAATAACTTAGCTTTTAATGTAGGGTATCGTTATCGACATCTTTCCAACGCATCCATTAGACACCCTAATAAAGGAATTAACATAGATATGCTTCTTATTGGTTTATCTTTATTTTTCTAATACTCACCGATTAAATATTATCAGTGTCACCGCAATATAATAATGTCACCTTATTGCAAAGTAGAAATGTCAGGGTAACTTGATGTAAAATACCACCTCTTAGAAGCAAAAAGGAGGTGGTATTATGGAAGAAGTAATTACCCTGACGAT
>JAMWBQ010000105.1 GCA_023819315.1 Candidatus Omnitrophota bacterium | reverse complement strand
ATAATAGTAAAAAGATAACAAAGTATTTGCATAAATTAGGCTATCTATTTGTTACTTTAGATTTGGAAGGATATATCACGTCTAAGAGAATAAATAGTAATAGGTTTATTTATAAAAGCTTTTTTAAAGATAAAAGTAAAATTGTGAAATGAATTGCTAAAGTATATATTTAGATGAAATAAAAATTATCATTATGGCGGAATATATATTAATGTATAGTAAAAGCAGATGGTATAACATTTGTAAATTAATTTATTTGAGGTAAGAAGAATTTAAATTATTAAAGAGGGCGGATAAATTTTAAAAAGAGCTAAACACCTCTTTTAGCTCTAAAAAAACACATTCTAAAATGTCCTATAACCAACGATATATCTTATGGCAAGAACCTATTTACCAATTATCCTTTAATTACTTAAGAAATAATCGTTGGCACGATACAAGAGTTCATTACAGCTATTACAAGAGAAATCGCCCCAGCTTGGTGAAAGTATACTTAATTTACCACTGAGATTACTTGAAACCTTACTTAAAGAGTGCTATAAAGAAGAAGACAAAAGTGGATACGAGGTGCCTATATTATTCCATAATAAGCCACCCTCATTACACCCGCCGGGTGTAATAAATTAGGGTGTAATAAATTATAAATAAATAACTTGCACAATCTTCAAACATAAATAAAATATTTTTTAAGGATTGTTTTAAAAGATTTTGTAAGAAACTTTTAAGTTAGCGAGGTGATAATGGTTAGAAACCTAAAAAAACGAGATAGTTGGGCTAGCCGTTTAGGAATAATTATGGCCGTAGCCGGTTCAGCCATTGGATTAGGTAATTTTTTGAGATTCCCTGCAAAAGTTTCTGCTAACGGGGGAGGAGCATTTATGATCCCTTATTTGATATCTTTGCTTTTATTAGGTATACCTCTTATGTGGGTAGAATGGACACTTGGTCGTTATGGAGGAGGATTTGGACATGGAACAGCTCCGGGAATATTTCATAGCGTTTGGGAAAAGAACCGGTTTATTAAGTATTTTGGAGTAATTGGCATATTCGGTCCATTAGTTATTTTTATATATTATACCTATATAGAATCATGGACATTAGCGTATAGTTTTTTCTCTTTAAGCGGTATAATTTCTCGTTTATCTGACCAGAAAGCTATGCAGAGTTTCTTAAGTGGATTCCAAGGAATAGAGAAAAATCAGTATTTTAATAGTTTAGGTTACGCATATTTGTTCTTTTTAATTACTTTTATTCTTAATATTAGCGTGGTTTATTTTGGTATAAAAGGTGGTATAGAGCGTGTATGCAAAATAGCTATGCCACTATTATTTGTATTTGCTATTATTTTATTTATAAGGGTATTAACCTTAAGGACACCGGATATTACTCGTCCTACCTGGAATATCTACAATGGTTTTGGTTTCTTATGGAATCCCGATTTTAAAGCGTTAAAGTCAGCAAAAGTATGGTTAGAAGCAACAGGCCAAATATTTTTTACTTTGAGTGTGGGAATAGGGGTAATACTTACCTATGCTAGTTATCTTTCTAAGGGTGACGATGTGGTTCTATCAGGTTTAACCGCAGTGAGCATTAACGAATTAGCTGAGGTAATTTTGGGTGGTAGTATAATTATTCCTGCAGCTTTTGTGTTTTTTGGCCCACAGCAAATTCAATCTATTGCGAATTCAGGAGTTTTTGATTTAGGGTTTGTGACTATGCCTTTGATTTTAAATAGATTACCATTGTCAACGTTGTTAGGATTTAGCTGGTTTTTCTTATTATTCCTTGCTGGGATAACTTCATCTATTTCTTTAATCCAACCAGCAATAGCTTTTTTAGAAGATGAGTTCGATCTTGGGAGGAGAAAAGCAGTAGTAATATTTGCAATAATTGCTTTTCTTCTCTGTCAGTTTCCTATATTCTTTTTAAATAAAGGGGTAGTAGGAGAACTTGATTTTTGGGGGGGAACATTTTTCCTTGTAATTTTTGCTACAGTAGAAGTTTTTCTTTTCGGTTGGGTTTTTGGTATGGATAGAGCGTGGGATGAAATACATAAAGGAGCGGATATGAAAGTTCCCTTAATTTATAAATATATTATTAAGTATGTTACCCCTTTATTTTTAATAATAATATTATCAGCTTGGTTAATTCAGGAGTGGTTACCTACAATTCTAATGAAGAACGTTTCTCCTGCTAATCGTATTTATATAATAGGAACAAGGTTTAGTTTATTAATAATATTTTTAACTCTGGTGGTTATGGTTAAACTTGCCTGGAGAAGAAGGAAATTGTCACAATCTTAAGGAGGTAAAAAATGAGGACAAAACATGGTGTAGCTACGAGAAGAAGAAGGAAGAAGGTTTTGAAGTTAGCTAAGGGTTATTGGGGTAAACGTTCCAAACATTACCGCAGGGCTATAGAGACAGTTAGGAGAGCGGGAGTTTATGCTTATAGAGACAGAAGGGTAAAAAAGAGGGAGTTCCGTTCTCTTTGGATAACTCGCATTAATGCCGCTACGAGAGAAAGGGGGGTACCTTATCGTATATTTATCCACAAATTAAAGGAAAAGAATATTTTAATTTCCCGCGATATTTTGGCAAAGATAGCCAGTGAGTATCCTGAGGTTTTTGATAAGATTGTGGAAGTAGCAAAAAATTAAAGATAGCTATATGTACGTGATCGTTGTTGGTTGTGGTAGAGTTGGTTCGGAGTTAGCTAAGTTTCTCTCTAACGATGGGCATAATGTAGTGGTTATAGATAAGAGCCAAGTTTCCTTTCGTAAGTTAGGTAATGCTTTTAATGGGATAACTTTGGTAGGTAATGGATTTTCTCGTCGAGTGTTACAGCAGGCAGGTATTGAAAATGCTGATGCTTTTTGTGCTTTAACCAATATTGATAATACTAATTTACTTGCTGCTCAGGTAGCTAAAAAAATTTTTAATGTGCCCAGGGTAATTGCGAGAGTTTATGATCCCGAACGTGCCGAATTTTATACTAATATGGGATTAGAGATAATTAGTGGCACGGTATTTTTTTCTTCTCTTCTTCGGGATAAACTAACCAAGCGTATATTTTCCAGTTATTTGTTAGAGAGTAGAGAGGTAAGCATCGTTGAAGTTGAAGTTAAGGAGCAATTTGTTGATAAAAAGATTGAAGATATAAATATGCCCGAAGAATTTTTGATAATCGCAATTAAACGTGGGGAAGAATTGATTATCCCTCATCAAACTTTAGTTAAGCACAAAGATGTATTGATAGGAATAGCTAAAAGTAAAAGTCTAAATAAAATAAAGAAAAGATTGGGTATTTAAATGTATATTGTAATCATTGGCGCAGGTAAAGTAGGATATTTTTTAGCTAAGCGTTTGAGCGACAATAAACATACAGTCAGTATAATTGAACGTAATAAGATGATATGTGAAGAGATTGCTAAGGAGTTAGAAGTTTTGGTTATTAACGGTGATGGTTGTGACCCTAATATATTAGAGGAAGCAGGTATTAGGAGAGCGGATGTTTTAGCCGCAGTTACCGGCAGCGACGAGGACAACTTAATTGCTTGTCAATTAGCTAAAGAGAATTTTAATGTCCGCAGAACGGTAGCAAGAGTTAATGACCCTGATAATGAACGAACATTTTCCGAGTTAGGTATTGATGTCCCAATTAATGATACTACTATAATTTCTAAGATTATTGAAGAAGAGGTATCTTTTTCCGATGTAGTTAATCTTCTGAGCTTTAAAAGAGGTAAATTAGCAATTGTTCGTGTAGACTTACCGCAAGATTCTCCTGTTATAAATAAACCTCTCTCAGAAATTATCTGGCCGGAGAATTCAGCTTTAGTCTCTGTTCTGCGTGGAGAAGAGGTAATTATTCCTAAAGGTAACACTATCCTTAAGCCCGGTGACGACGTTATTGCTTTAACGCTGGTGGGTAATGAACCTCAACTTTTAAATATCCTCATTGGCAAGATATAATGAAAAAAATTATTATAAATCCAATTAAAGGTATCTTTATAGAAGTTATATACGCTTTAACCGTAATAATTATAGGTATATTTATATGCTTATTATTTTATTAAAATGGTTCTTAAGCCTCAGATAGAAGATATAAAGATAATTGGTTTTTACTCCGGCAAAATTATTATAAGTCTAAGCCTGATTATGCTTTTACCGGTTCTTTGCGGGTTCTTTTTTAAAGAGATACAGCCGGTTTTAGATTTCACTATTAGTATGGGTATAACTTATCTTTTTGGTTTATTATTAATTCGTTTATGTTATACCAATAAAGAATTGAACTGGATGCAAGGAATGATTGTCGTTTCTCTTTCTTGGCTATTTGCAATGTTTTTTGGAGCTTTACCGCTATTTTTTAGTGGGCATTGGAATTCTTATCTTGATGCATGTTTTGATGCCATGAGCGGGTTCGCTACTACAGGGTTAACTTTAGTTCAAGATCTTGACCATTTGTCTTACACGCATAACTTTTGGCGGCATCTTACCATATTTATTGGTGGACAAGGAATTGTGATTATTGCTCTGTCTGTATTTACCAAAGGTTTTATAGGAGCATTTAGGATGTACGTAGGAGAAGCACGTGATGAGAAAATATTACCTAATCTAATATATACGGCAAGGTTTATATGGTTAATAAGCATAGTTTATTTAATCTTAGGTACACTGATTTTGGCAACAATAGGTATTATTAATGGACTGAAAGCAAAGAATGCTTTTTTCCATGGAGCCTGTTTATTTATGGCTGCTTTTGATACAGGAGGATTTACCCCTCAATCTCAGAGTATCCTTTACTATCATAGTTTACCCTTAGAAATTGTTACTATGGTTATAATGATATTAGGAGCAATTAATTTTAAATTGCACTACAATGTTTGGGCAAATAGGTGGAGAGATATTCTAAAAGACATAGAAACATCTATTTTTTTAGTCACGGTGGCTGTCACATTCTTTATCACCGCCTTAGGATTAACACAATTAAGTAGTTATTCTAATTTTACAATGCTATTTCGTAAAGGTTTTTATCAACTTATTTCTGCCCATAGTGGTACAGGTTATCAAACAATCTATGCTTATCAATTTAACAGAGAATGGGGACAGTTAGCTTTAACAGGAATTATCTTAGCTATGTCTTTGGGAGGAGCGGTTTGTTCTACTACGGGAGCGATAAAAATGTTAAGGATAGGAATTATTTTTAATGCTATTAAAGAGGATTTAAAAAGGATAATGTTTCCCGAAAGGTCATTTTTGATTCAGAAATTTTATCACCTAAAAGATATGGTTTTAGAAGATAAACAAGTAAGAGCAGCATCGTTAATAACTTTATCTTATATAATATTATTCCTGTTGGGAACACTTGTAGGAGTTTTTTATGGGTATCCATTTTTAGATTCTCTTTTTGAGTCTGTATCTGCTTCTGCT
>JAMWBQ010000104.1 GCA_023819315.1 Candidatus Omnitrophota bacterium | reverse complement strand
TCAACTAAAATTGGAAGAACAATTGTTCCTATAGGATCAATATATCTAATGGATTTTCCTTCTTTTAATCTATGCATCATCTGTTGCCAGCGAGCAATTTCATATCTTGAGTATGGATAAAGGTCTTTTGTTATATTGTGATTGTTGCCATTTCTTCTTGTATACAACCAGTTATCACCACCTAAAATAAGAAGTGGTTTTCTTTTTCTAAAAAGATCTGTTTGGATTTGACGCATTTGTCTATAAACTCTCTCACAAGCAGAATAAAAACTTACATGTTTATTTGCATCTTGAAAATCTTTTAATGATAAGGCAAAAATACTATTGATTATGGTTATTAAAGTAAAATATAAAGAAGTTTGATTGTAATACAAGATTGTAATCAATAAAGCTACAGCAGCACTTATAAGTTGTCCCGCAAATATAGCTGGCTTGTATATTTTAGGATTATCTGTATAAAATTTAAAACAAATACCCCTTGCATTAACAACAAACTTAAAATCTATTTTATTTACCAAGTGATGATAAAGAATAAAACCAAAGTGTGTCAGTTCATGTATCAATATGGAGACAAAAAATACAGGAATAAATCCAAATGCTATATTTGCAAAAAATGAGATAAAATCAGCTGCCCACTTAAAACAAATATATGCACCAACAATCATAGAAAATGTTAAAGTTACTCTGTCTAGATGCGCGTTATGTTTTTTTAAGTCTTTTTTGGAAACTAAAGAATTAACCGCTGATGAGTTCGCTTTTTTTTGCGATGAATGCATAAATTTTTTGAAGAAGAACTTTGCAAGAATCTTGGCTGAGATTGTGCCAGTTATCCCTGCAATCCTTTCCTTTAATCGTTCCGTCTTTTTCCACATAAAATGTAAACTCACTAAACCAATCCGGATAACGTGCCTTAACCAAAAGGCCGTTTTGGATAAGTGTTGCATTGGTAATTTCAAGACTTTCAAAGCCACGGACCATACCGACCTCCTTTCTTTATTTGTAAAGTTATTGACAATCTGAGACGTTGTGCTGGCGGCTGCGGCAGGTAGACCGGCACCACCAGCCACGGAAGAGGTAACCGAGCCTAAACCCTGCCGTAACCGTAAAATTGTTTCTAGCAGTAATTTTCTATCCTCTAATATCACAAGAATAAGTGTTTTATCTCCGCCACCACTATATAAATCAATTAATCTTCCTCTGATATATGCCTTTACGTTAACTTTTTGTTTAAGCACATCGACAAGTGAATAAGCTTTTCTAATACTCTCACCAAATAAATTTAATAAGAAATTTTTTAAGTCATCATCCGCAACTTTTTCTAATATATCTTTAAAAGTTTCATCAGAACCATCTTTAACCCAGATAGCTTCTGCGGAAAATATGGCAACCGCAAAATCTGATTTTTTAAAAACTTGATTGGCAAATACTCTGATAGTGGTAAACAAACAACGATTAACTTGTCCACCAATAAATTCAACCATATCTTCTAAATCTAAATCCTTAGGTAGATCAGCGCCCTTTAGGCTATTTACACTGTCATCAAAATCTCTACCTTGAGCAAACAACTCCGGTATCTTATAAACGTCATTAAATAAAATGATTCTTCTCTTTGCGTTCTGTAAGATTGGTAAATACAAATGTGTATGCAAAAATATGGGGTGGGTAAGTATAACTGTTTTTATTTTTTCTTGTTCTTCTTGTAAAGATGAAGAAGCAATTTCTGATGTAAGCGTTTTTGACTTCCACTTAATCTGCTCTGCCCAAAGACAAATTAGCCCTTTTGCTTGATTTGTAATATCGCCTTCAAGTACACCCATTTTTAATGCATTAAAAGAAACTTTTCCATAATTTATCTGGCTTTGATAATCATAACTTGCTTCTAAAATTTTGCTAACAAATGATTCTTTATTTGGCCTTATTTCTTTATCTATATCAACCTCTCTATTGTATTCCACAACATAACCTGTTCCACTCACTATAATACCTTGGTTATCTCTTAATATAGGTATCAATCTTTCAGGGATAACTCCATCTAAAGTTGCAAAGGTTGGCGCTGCATTTTGTTGAGCATTGCAATAACTTGTAGGGCCTGCTTCTTTTCCATAAAAAGAAAGCATTCCTCCAAAATCAGTACCTTGTTGAATAAGCCATGAAGTAAATACATTGTGATTTTCAATGAAGATAACATGAAATCTTGCACGCGGATCTTTTTTAAATAATTGTCGCATTTTTTCTTTTAATGTACCTGTAAAAACTTGATCAAAACTTCTTCCGCCAATAAAAATTACTATCCCAGCTTCTATGATTTTTCTTCTGTAATTATCATCTAGTAAAACATCTAAAATAAAGTCTGCGCATTTATAAGGAACAAGTCTTCTTACAAATGTAAAAAATGGCATATCTAAAATAGTTTTATCCAAACTAGCTAAATAACCATTAAATTCCTCTTCTGTTACGTCAATATTACCAAAAACTCCACTAAATAAAGCTTTAACAAAACGCTCCTTTTGTTTTCTTTTTGCTTCTAAAAGTGCACTGATAAAACTTTCTTTTAATTGTGGATCGCTTTCTAAAGTAATAAAAAGCCTAATATAATTTTCTGTTGTAAATGCCCTTTCAAAAAAACCATCTTCTCTTTCAATAATTCTTAAATCTTTCATAAATTTAAATATTATCTCTTTTATTTCTTTTCCCTGCCAACGCTCTATATCTGAACCTTCACTGTTGCCAAATAAATTATCTTCCAATACCTTATCTTGATATTTTTTAAATATATCTTCTCGCAATATTTGAGTATGAAAATGCGAGCAACCTGTTATAAAATCAGAAACTTTTGCAGTAATCTCTACTAAATCTATAAAGCCATCTTTTATTGTATCTTTAAATTCTTCTGAAATTCTTAAAGGTTCAAAATTATAACTGTGATATCTCGGCAAACCCGCTGGTACAATTGTATGATTATAATGGTGAACTAATACCTTCTCTTCTTTAAATATAGATTGGCTGTTATATTTTGGATTGTACTCATCAACTACAACAGTTGGAATTGCTAAAGTAGTATTTACTTCACTTGTTGAAAATAAAAATTTATTTTCTTTAATTTTACCTTCATTCATAGCCTCGGTTATGAATCTCAAAACAACTTTTCTATAAAGTAAAGTTTGTACAGCTCTAAAATCATCGTCGCTATTACCAGGATATGCTTCATGAAAAACTTGTGGACAATATAGCCAATATTCTCTAAATTCTGAATATGGATTAAGATAAATTGTCACATCAACCCTGCCAATACCACACATATTTATATCAATATCTTTATAAGTTTTGACCTCAATCAATAAGCTTCTAACTAAATCCATTAAATTCATATCTTTAACAGGACATTTTGGAATAATTGCACCCTGACCTTTTATGGCTTGTGAATAAAGCGGGCTAAATACATAAAGCTGTCCTAATGCAATTTTGGCTCCAAAATGTTCTCTTAATACCTTATACCAGGCTCCTACTAAATCAGGTTTAAAGCTTCCTAAACCTCCTGCCATAAGAATTTTTGCAACTTCTCCTGTGTTATAAATTGCATCTTCCTCTGAACGACTATAGGTTTTAATTAAATGTTCTTTTAAGCTCTCTAAAAATAAATTTGAAAGTGAATACTCCATTTGCAAAACAATTATATTCCAGTCTCGTAAAATATTTATTTTGTTTTCTAAAACTTTACTTTTAAATTCTTCTACCCAAAGTTCGTTAATAAAAATATTTCTAAGTTTATGTCTATCTTGTAAGTAAATTAACGAAGAGATAGTTTGTAAAAGTTCTGTATGTAAAAGTATATAATTTATTAGTCCAGCACTTCCTTTTTGATGATAAATCTGATTAAGTAAATTTAAAGTAGTTAATAAATCTTCTGGAATTTCACCATATATTTGAAAAATATCATCAAAATCTTCAATTGTTATAGATGATGAACTGCAAGTTTCTTTAAAAAGTAGTCTAAATTCTGTTCCGCCTAAATTATTCTTATGAGCAGTTATATTTATATTATTTCGTTTTGATAATAACTTTACAATTTGTAGACCTTGGCCATGACCTTTACCTTTTGAGCTAACAACTACACCATTTTGATTGAAAGCGTCAATTTTTTCATCTTGCATTCCTGGCCCATTGTCAGAAATATTTATAATTATTTTTTCATTTTCTTTGTTTAAAGATATATCTATTATTTTAGTTGATTGCGCAAAAATTGCCTCTTTTGCATTCCGTAAAATATTTATAAATATTCGCAAAATATCACCTTCATAACCTTCAACAAATAATGGTTTAGGTAAGACATAATTTTTTCTTACTATAACATCCTCGAATTCATTTACATTGATAGCCAAATCAATTAACTCATAAATATCTATGCTTTTGTAATCATTTCTTAATGAAAATAAAACTGTTTTCCAATACGAAACAAAAGGTTTCGCAAATTCTTTAAAGTTTTCATTACTGTCTATAATTAAAACTAAATTATTTAAGTTTTCTAGCGTATATACTTCAAGAAATTTTTTGCGAAATTCATAAAATTCATTTAAAGCTTCGTTTAGTTTTTTAGGGTTATTTTCTTTATAAGAAATTTTTAGTCTATCAATATGATAATAAAATTCTTTAAGCAAGCCTATTACTGCATTTACTAAATCTTTGTTTTGTTCATCTTCTGTGCTTAAAATTAAAATATTAATAATTTTTTCTATGTAACCGCTAAAATCATGTCGCATACCTAAAATAGGCAACAATATGTATTCAGTATTTTGTTGGATAATTTTATAAATAAACTCCTCTGTATCTTTTATCGCCTCTTCTTCATTGGTTATTCCTTTTGTAATGTGTGAGATGAGTTCATGGTAGAGGATTTCGGTTTGTTTGGCTTCAGAAAGTTCAAAGAAATACGTATGGATATATACGATCTTTGCGCCAATATCGCAGGCCGCTACATTTCCTTTGGTAAGGGTTAAGTTGGTGGTGATAATTAATCTCCAGTTATCGAGCGCAGGAGGGGCTCTTCCCAATAGCTGCTTTAAGTTTGCCAGTAGCTGGTGCAAGATTTCAAAGTGGTTATCTTTAAATTGCTTCTGCTGACTGAAGACAAAACCATTGACTGAGATATCGGCTAAAGTCTTATTCTGGCCAAATTGCTGGTTGGCTTCTTCTTTGGTTTCTTCAGGTACAGCCAGAGGATAGGTTGCTCCCACTCCTACTCCTTCTGGCATAAACTCCCTAACCATAGGTTCAGGGGATGGCATGAGGGATTTCTCTCCTTCATCTCTGCCATCAAAAGAACAAAGAACTGCTTCGTATGAACCAAAAAGGTTAAAGCTTATGCTGTTGGCTTTAGCTTGCCTTAAACCTTCTCTTACGCTCTCCTCTTCTTGAGGAGTTAGTCCTCCCTTAATCTGTCTTAATGCCTCCCTTGCCTCTCT
>JAMWBQ010000103.1 GCA_023819315.1 Candidatus Omnitrophota bacterium | reverse complement strand
CGTCTATACTTCTTTCAAAACTATATAGGCTATGTGACATTTTGCTTTGCAGTTAAGATGACATTATGCTTTATAATAACGTACAAATTTTCTACGCTATTTGGAAATGGGAAAAACATTGTATCGTATCACTTAACCAAAGAATTAAAAAATATTAAGATAATTAGCCTTGAGACTTTTTTAAGTTTAAGGTATATTTTGAAAATTTTTAGGACGTGGTAATAGGAACTACAGAAATTATCAAATTATTTAAGTTTTCCACTCCATAAAATTAACAAACACAATTTTTTGTCAAAATAATCAAACTATCCACCCGAATAATTAAGATAGAATACTTAGACACTTAGAGAGCTTGACAAACTATTAAGCTTTGTATCTACAATTTATATTTAGAAAATTCAGGCATAATTAATTCAACTATAGTTCTGGAGAATAATTTATAAATAATTTTGCCGGCGATTATCTAAATCCTGCCAGATTATACTTAAGAAATATCTTAGTATTTAACAGAATATTTTATTTTAAGATCTTTTCTTTTCTTTAAATCTATCAAAATGGGACTTTTATCAGATAGGGAAATTACTTCTACTTTAGGAGAAAATATATCTTCTTCGTTCTCTTCTTTTACCACTGCTAAAAAACCATTGCTTAGTTCCACTACCGTATCTACGGGATAAACTCCCATAATACTAAAAAATTTGTCAAATAATAAGGGATCTAAAAATCTTCCTTTTTCTTTAAGCATAATATTATAAACCATTTCAGGAGGATAAGCTTTCTTATAACTTCTTCTTAAACGAAGTGCATCGTAAAAATCGCAAAGAGAAACAATCAAAGATACCTTATGAGGCTTATAAGGATAGGATAATTTAGGATACCCCCCTAAATCGTATCGTAGATGATGTTCAAAGGCAACCAAAGCTGGTAATACTCCTAAAGAATGAACGTATTTTAAAAGTATTCTTGCTCCTATAATCGTATGCCTTTGCATTTTTTTCATCTCTTCATAATTAAAATAACCCGGTTTACTAATCAATTCCTTAGAAATTGCTATTTTCCCCATATCATGAAATAACCCAGCAATACCAATATCTATAATATTTTCTTTATTAAAATTGAGACGTGCCGAAAAAAACATAGAAAGAATAGCCACATTTATAGAATGGATAAAAGTAAGCACATCATGTTCCTTAACCATAGATATGGTCAACAAAGAAAACTCACCGTTTAATAATTTCATAAATAAATTATTAATTAAAAATCTGGTTTGTATTACATCAATAGTCTCGTTAAACAATATATCCGCAAATAAATTGGTAACTACTCCTACTACATCCTCACCAATTTGTAAATCTTTCATTTCTACTCTTTCCTTACCTAAACTATCAGGAGTCTTTATTCTACCGACAGAGATATGTTCAACTTCTAAAAGCGAAAGATATTTTTCATAATCTACTTTTATATCTTCTCTTTTAGTAATCAACAACTTAATAAAATTATACAATTCTTCTATAGTAACTCCTCTAATTAAAATTATCTTTTCTATTCCTTTACTAATTAAATCGGAAATCAAATACTTCATCCTTTTACTTAATTCAAAAAATACTTCTTTGCCTGAAACAAATTCCTCTCCTACGATACCAATAACTATTTCCTCATTTCTATTTAAAATTTCTAATAATCTTTCATAAACTTTATCCACAGCTTGCTTGGATCTTGCATGTTCAAGGGTATAAAGTTTTACAACCTGTAAAGCAGAGGCAAATTCTGTGAGAAATTTCTCTAATTCTAACATATAAAATTTATAGCTTTGCCAACACTCTTAATATTTCTTTCTTAATCCCTTTTTCCCACCAAAAAAAATACTTCTTGCTTAAATTCTGTAAACTTCTCTTAGCCGGCTTAAAATTTTCTTCTTCAATAATCCTTAAGTTATCTAAAAAAACACCTCTTCTTATACCGAATAAATTGTAACTACCAACTAACTTCTTCCCTACCAATTCCTGTAATTCTTTATTACCTTTCTTTAAAACTTTTAGTGCTTCTCTTTTTAAAAATATATTATGAGAATCTAATATTTTCGTAAGAAAATCGGTATCTATCAAAGATAACTTACCCATATTTTTAATAATCTCTATTCTCAACATTGTATTATCAATATAAAAAAATAACTTCTTTAAAAAATTTAAACCTTCTATGCCATCGATATCTTTACCTAATTCTATAGCTTTCTTTATCCCATCTACTGTAGAGAAGAAATGTCTTTTAAGAAAAATAAACAATAATTCTTTCTTCTGAGGAAATAATTTAAAAAATAACTTTAAAATTCTTTTCTTTGAACTTGAATTTTCCCAATTATTTAAAATATTCTCTATATAAAAATTCTCATCAAATGTGCTTTTTTCAATATTCTCTAAAAAACAATTGAATTCATCTTCATCTAAATTATCTTTACCACTTAAAATAATTTTCTCTAAAAAAATTTTTGCTTTTTCCTCGCTATCTTTATATAGGGTAAGCATCTCATCATTTTTTTCTTCTTTTATCTTTTCTCTCAATACTTGCCAAAAACATTTTATAAACTTTGCATCTTTTTTCTCCATAATACTATCCCAATCATCCATAATCCTTTTCACTATATCTTCAACATACAATTTGTCACTTATGAGGGATAAAATATTTAATAGCATATATCTATAATTGTAAGCTAATTCTTCTCTATCTATTTCTCCCCTACCCCTATTTTCTATAGCATTAATCACTTCTAACAATGTATCTTTATAAACATTGGTAACAGGGTTTTCTTCTAAACAATGAAATAACTCTTTTATTTTCTCTTTAGCACTTCGGTCGAAAATAAATTTTGAATTACCTACTCTTTTCTTTAATTGTTTTGCTATCTCTCTGTTTTTTTCTATATCCAAAATTTTAGAAAATAAATTGAAAGTTAAGGGGTTAAAATCTCGTTTATCAAAGTTAATATCCCACAAAACATCGCATAAAATAATAGGGTCTATATCTTTAATAAAATCTATTACTTCTATAGGAATGTCCTCTTTCAAAAACTTATTTTCTTTTATAATAAATTTTGTGAAAGAACTACTACAATTTTTAAATCTCTCATCGCCAGTCTCCTTTATATACCTCAACACCCCAATCAATTTATCCAATAAAATTCTATCATTTATAATATCTTTTAAGTTAAATTTACTTATTATCCTATCAAAATTATCTATAAAAATATTCAGTTCACCTGAGTTTATTTTTTTATTATAGATTCCTTCTATAAAGCACTTCCATACATCTTTACCTTCTTCTCCATATTCTACTTCCAAAAGTTCAGAATAATCTAATTCTTCAATCTCAATATTAACTAAAGACCTATCTAAAAATATTTTTCCTAATCCTCCTTTTACAAAAATATCTTTAACAGGTAAAGACACTACAGATAAAAAACTAATGAGTTCTTCCAAAGTTAATCCCTGTCTTATGGTTATCTTTTTTATCTTCCGATAATGCAAATAGGCTGCCAACTCAATATGTGTACTCTCCTTATCTAATTGCTCCTCTCCTATTAATATAGATTTTGGAGTAATACCTAATATTATAGGATTAAATATGTGAAAAAGCTCTTCGATTATATCTTTAAAATTCTTAACTGAACTTTGAAAATAAGGGTGCTCATCAAAATATATACAAGCATTAGTCAAAGATATCTTAAAATTATTAAGAAATTCTTTAATCAATTCTTCTCTATCCATAAATCTAAAAATAATCTTTATAAATTTTAAAAATATTTCTAATCAATGATGTAGAACGAGGTAATGTTTCTAAAAACCTTGTAACACCGTACCTTACACAACCAAAACTCGGGGAAAAACTCTTATTGAAAGAGCTCTTTAAATTTAAGCTAAAAGTATCTTTTATAAAATCAGAAAAACCATCTATATTGGTAAACCTACCCAGAAAATTTACTGTAAGAGCACTAATTTCAATTTCTTGTTTTAAATCAAAAATAATCTTTTCTAAACTTTCCTTTGTTTTTTCCTTAAGAAAATTATTCAAACTATAGGAAGCTAAATTAATATATTTGTCACCGTCCTTTATATTTATCTCTTTGGAAGAAAAAATATTTCTAAAAGAGCTATAATAAAAAATTAACCGATAAGCTGTATCTTCAGAAACTGACAATTCTTTACTTAAATTTCTAATAATCTCTTCTTCGCCAAAATCAAATATTCTATCCTTAACTAATTGTAAATTTAAAAAATAACTCACTCTCGTTTTCTTATAACCTATACGAATGGATAGCAAAGCAGATTCTTCTTTGCCGTCAAATCCAGAAGCAAGATCACACAAAGCATCGTAAATAAATCCTCGGAAGTTACGATTAAAATTGTCAAATGCACTCTCAAATTGCTCAACTAATTTACTCTTGGTAAATATAAGAAGAGATTTTATCTTTAATCTTTTGGCCAATATTCCTATAGGGGGAGTATTGAATTTTCTCCCTTCTATTTCGTAATGATAAACTAAATTATGCAAAGGATAATCTTGCCAATCTAAGAATATATTCTCAATTTGTTTCTTAGCAGAAATAATATCTTGGGGGGTAATCTTCTTTTCTCTATTTATTCCCAATGGCACTAAATCTTCTACTACCTTACTTTGGATAAAATCGCAGGGAATACCCAAAAATATACTTTCTGTTTTAAAAGAATACTTGTTCTCTGTATTACGAATCTCTCTATCTATATCCTCAATATATATTTTTATAAAATCTTCTAAGTCCGAATAACCTGAATTTAGCTCCAGTTGAGTTTCTCTCTGAAGGGTAAATTTGCCTTCCTTAAAAGAAACGAAAGAAAAAAATATAAATCTATCATCTAAAGTTATACCGCATATAAGGCTCATCACTTATTTCCAACGTATATATTCTCGTTGAAAGATGAGTAACGTAAGTCTATGTAACCTAAGGAAGAGCTATTTTTTAACTTATTTCCCAATAGATTCTTTAGAACGAAGAGCTTATCTTCATAATTACCTTTCCCTACGATTACCTTTATATCTCCTATAAGAAAGTATATTTCATTTAAATTGTTAGCATCTATCCTCTCTATATCATAATTTTCTATTAATCCCACTTTTCTTAACGCTCTAATTAAATCAAAAGCTAATAGCAATCTTTCCTCCTTAATTACCTTACCCCTTCTTATTCCTAAATTGTAATTGCTCATATCTACGATAATTAAATCCTCATAGGGGATAAAGGAAACATTACTTAAAACTACACCTTCTTCATCCAAAAGATAAAAACCATCCTTTCTTATCTGTGCAAAGGGATATCTTTTGACCACATTTATTACTAACGTAGAAGGGAAAATTTTTCTTATCATAACTGACTTATACTCAGGATGTTTGGTGATTAACTGGTTATATATAAATTCTAAATCTAAATTTAACAATGATTTACCTTGAATAAAATTAATGATCCC
>JAMWBQ010000102.1 GCA_023819315.1 Candidatus Omnitrophota bacterium | reverse complement strand
AGCTAAAGAAAAACAAACCACTATACCCAAAGAAACTCTGATGTTACCACCTGTTGATTTAGATGCCTTACTTAACAAAAAACTTGCTTATTTGACTAAAAGAGGGTATGACGTCTATTAAAGTCCTTTTTTCTTTAAATTCTATGCTTTTGTCTTCTCCATATTCCTGCTAAAATAGAAGCAGTTACAATACACCAAGTAGCAAATAAAGCATTAGGTAACGCGGATTGACTATAGAAATGTTTGAGAGCAAGAACCGCTCCTAATCCTGCATTTTGCATACCAACCTCTATAGAAAGTGTGCGTTTACGTTTTCTATCAAATCCATAAATGTAGCCGGCTAAATAACCAAAAACTAACCCAAAAAATTATGAAAGAAAACCACTAAAAAAATAAGATGAGTTATCTTTTTTAAATAATCTTTATTTAGAGCAACCACTAACCCGCATATAAATGCTATGAAAACACAAGATAAAGCGGGAAATAAACTTTTTATACGTTTTATTCTTTCTTTTAAAAAATGCCTAAGCATCATCCCAGAAATGAGAGGAAATATTACCATTCTAATTATGCTAAAAAACATCTCCAAAAATTTTATCTGAATAATAGAATGGGCAAAGATATAAACAAAAGTGGGAGTAAGTAGAGGCGATAAAAATGTTGATACACTCGTCAACGCAACAGAGTAAGCTACATCTGCATTTGCTAAATAAGAAATAACATTAGAAGCCATTGCTCCCGGAACACTGCCAACTAAAATTACTCCTAAAGTTATCTCAGGAGACAAATTAATTAATTTAGCAAGGGTAAAACCTAAAAAAGGCATAATAGTAAATTGGGCAATAACACCTAAAATAACCTCCTGAGGCTTTTTTAATATGGGAAGAAAATCTTTTATAGTGAGCACACAACCGATACCAAACATAGTAAAGGTAAAAAGCCACTCTGTATAAGGCTTAAATATGATTAAAAAGTTAGGATAAAAGTATCCCAACATTCCCGCCAATAAAACCCACAACACTAACCATTGAGTAAACCAATTACATAGTTTATTAAACATTTGATCATTAAGAATAGGAGAAATTCTTAATTTTTATAATAAGAAATTTGCCTTCTTTTTTTACTTCTAAAAAGGGTAAATAAAGAGCATTTTCTTCCTTAGATGAGTATATTAGTTCTAAAATAGCATCTATATGTTTAAACTCCAATCTTCTTGTGTTACCCTTTAATTCTTCTATAGCGATACGTAAAACCTCTCTTACTACGGCCAAAGGAAATTGAGTTAATCTTGTTAGATCTAATTTTACGAAACCAAGACCTGTTTTCTTTAAACTATTAAATTGTTGAAAAGAAAAATTGTATATAAACTCGTAATCTACAGCTGATACTTTAGATAAATTATATAGTGCTTCAACTATATTAGGATTAAATTCTTTCAAAAAGGGGATTAATTTGTTTCTTATTTTATTCCTAAGAAACACCTCCTCAAAATTAGTCTTATCTATAGTATAATTAAAGTTGTGTTCTTTTAACCACCTCAATATACTCTTCTTATCCAATTCAATCATTGGTCTTATAAATAATACCCCTTTATATTTAGACTTAGGAAGAATTCCTCTTAATCCTCTTAGAGCAGTTCCTCTTATTATCCTCATTAGAACGGTTTCTACAACATCGTCGTAATTATGCGCTAAGGCAACTTTTTTTATCTTGAATTGACGAGCAAGGGCTAAAAAAAAATCAAATCTTAACTGTCGTGCTGTTTGTTCTAAAGAATCTCCTTTATAAAATTTTTTTACTTCCCTCTTCTCGCTTATGAATTGTATATTTAGTTCTCTACATACCCTCTTTACAAATTCCTCATCGTTATTAGCCTCTTCTCTTAAACAATGATTAAAATGCGCACAGATTAATTCCAATTTTAACTCTTCTTTTATCCCCATAAACAGATGTAACATACAGATAGAATCCGGCCCACCGGAAACGCCTAAAATTATCCTATCTTTCTTCTTTAATAACTCGTATCTTCCTATAGTTCTACGAAATTTTTCTTCTAACATATTTTGAAAGATTATTATATCATATCTGGTATAATAATAAATTGATAAATATGAATATCCTTGCCATTAATCCTTGGATACAAGATTTCGCTGCTTACGATTTTTGGCTTAAGCCATATGGATTCTTAGTAATCCTACAGTTTCTTAAAGATAAAGGAGTAAATATAGATTTTATTGACTGCTTAGATAAAAAAGAAACTACTGATAATTTTGGTAGAGGGAAATATTTTTCACAAATTATTGATAAACCAGAAATCTTAAAATCCATACCGCGCTATTATAAACGCTATGGTATGAGTCCTGAAGAATTTACAACTAAGTTGATAGATAAAAAACCTAACTTTATCCTCATTACTTCTTCAATGACTTACTGGTATACAGGAGTAAAAGAAACGGTTAATATTCTAAGAAAGCATTTTCCTAAAACACCCATAATCTTAGGAGGAACTTATGCTACATTGTGTTACGAACATGCTTTAAAAAATATAGGTTGTGATTATGTATTTAAAACAGAAAATCTTGCTGAGTTTTTTAAACTTCTAAACATCCCTTATAACAACTTTTCACTTTATTCTACACTTCCTGCATACGAAAACCTATACAATAAGATAGATTATATTGTTTTTAGAACTACGTGGGGATGCTATTTTAACTGTAGCTATTGTGCAATTAAACACTTACATAAAGATTTTTTTCTGATAAGTAAAGAAAAAATTTTAGAATTTATTAAACGTTATACTCTTAAAGGCGTAAAACATTTTGTATTTTACGATGAAGCTCTTCTCTATAACCAAAACTATATAAAAGAACTTTTAAGGGATATAATAAAACTTAATTTAGATTTATGTTTCCATACACCCAATGCTCTCCATTTAAAATTCTTAGACGATGAGATAGCTTACCTTCTTAAACAGAGTGGGTTTATAAATCCCCATTTTGGCTTAGAAACTCTTAACCCCCGTTTACAAAAATTGTGGGGAGATAAAGTAAATAGAAAAGACCTTATCAGAGGAGTAAATCTTCTAAAAAGGAGTGGTTATAAAGAGGGAGAATTTAGCGTGTATCTACTTTTAGGATACCCTAAACAAAACTTAAATAAACTCAAGGAAGAGATTAAATTCTTACATAATTTGGGAGTAAAAGTATCTTTAGCGGAATTTTCTCCTGTCCCCAAAACAAAAATTTTTAAACCTTACAGAAAAAAATTGTCTGAACCCCTCCTACATAACAATTCCATATTTGGTTTCTTCTCGCAGAATAAAATAAAAGAATTCTGGGAAATAAAAAACTATGTAAGAGAGCTAAATAGAAAGTTTACTTATCAATAGTTATCAATGCAAAACTTTTACTTGGTTAAATATAGTGAACAGTAAAAATTAAATATTTTCAATAGCAGAAAATTTAAACTATATTCTCTTCGCTACAAACACAATTTCTTCCTGATTTTTTAGCTTTATATAGACCATTATCTGCTCTTTTAATTATTGTATCTATATCATCCTCTTCTCTAAATGTAGATACTCCGAAACTTGCCGTGACTTTATAACTATTCTTACCATCGGAAATTTTATGTTCTTCAATATTTTTTCTTATCTTTTCTGCAACGTTTATAGCATCCTTTAAACCTGTACCTCTTAAAAGAACAATCATTTCTTCTCCTCCATATCTGGATACAATATCAGTTACTCTCAATGAGTGTTTTATAACAGAAGCTACTTCTTTTAACACTAAATCTCCTATATTGTGCCCGTAAGTGTCGTTAAAATGTTTGAAGTGGTCAACATCACTCATTATTATAGAAAAGTCTGGTATAAGATTAGCTTTCCTCTGTCTAATTTCTGTTTCTAAAATAATTTTAAAATATCGTATATTATATAAACCGGTAAGCCCATCGGTTATAGCCATTCTAAATAAACGCTGTTTTTCCATTACAATATGCGTAAAACTAAAAGCTTCTACTGTAATATACGTGATAAAAATACCTAAGAGGGGATAAGATAGTTCCATCCTTATATTTCTTTTAAAAAGTAAAATATTAACTAAAAAATAAGCCGCCCCTATTAAAAAAACTAAGAATGTCTCTTTTAAAGGTTGTTTACCCCACACAATTATTGCTGGCATTAAGCTTAAAAGATATAATATTAAAATATTTATCCATTTAGGCACAGGGTAGATAAATTTTTTATCTAAAATGTTACTTATAGTGTTAGCTACTATACCTATGCCAGGATATTCTGGTTCTATAGGAATAGGTTTTATATCATAAAGACCTATGGCTGTTATCCCTACAAGGCAAATACTATCTTTAAGAGGAGCTAAATCTATATTGTTTTTCTTATTTTCTAAAAAGTCTTTATATAAAGATAGAATATCTAAAAAAGAGTAATGGGTAAAAGTGTCTTTCCATTTTCCTGTCCAGTTAATAAGCATTTTATTACCTTCACTAATGGGTATCTTAAAAGAATTCTTAGAATCAGAAAGAACTAAAAAATTATGCTCTATTTTTTCGATCTCCCATCCCTCGTAATCCATGGATATTTTCAATGTTATGTGTGGATAAAATAACCCTTCTTTGTTTATAAATATTAAAGGAATATTCCTTAATATACCATCTATGTCAGGATAAATGTTTAATGCACCTGTATCTTTTGTGTAAGAAGAAAATCTTTTTATGGGGAGAAAAGCCCTTTTTATATCAAAGGTATTATCTTGAAAAACGAATGGCAAGTAAACATTCTTTGTTAATTTTAATGCTTCCTCAAATAATTTATCATTTTCCTCTGTAGAAATTTCTGAGAAAATAATATCAAAATAGATATATTTAGCGCCAAGATCAGTAAGAGCTTTTGTAATAGCAGCATGCCAAGTTCTATCCCATGGCCATCTACCTATTTTCTCAATATCAGAATCGGTAATTTCTACAATAACAATACGAGGGTTATAGGATAAGTCACCTCTTATACGAAAGGAAAAATCTAAACTTATCAACTCAATTCTTTGGAAAAAACCCTTATGCGAAAATAATAAAATCAGAGAAGCAGTTAATATCGCAATTACTATGTTAATCAAAATATACTTATTTAACTTCAATTTTTATCCCAATACAAATATTAATATTATAGTTGAAAACATTTATAATTTTAGTTATCCTGCCTTATTATAAAAAGTATACTTTATAATAGTTTATAAGTCAAATATATAGAGAGTAAAAATTATTGTGGAAATTTATGAAAAGTATCTTTTAGGGTAAGTTAATCACAAATAATTACTGATCTCATCTCTTCTTCGCTGTGTAATCTCATAAACAATCCAATTATTCCCTACTCCTCTATAGTCTCTACCTTAACAGAAAATATCGTCCCTCTAACCCCTACTATTGATGTGGGAGTCTTTACTTCAAAACTGGAACTATCTTTATGTAGCCTATCTACCTTTATAAGTACCTC
>JAMWBQ010000101.1 GCA_023819315.1 Candidatus Omnitrophota bacterium | reverse complement strand
GAATATGAAACCGCAATTGTTTTAGAGTCATCATCAGAAGAAAATAATCTTGGGAAATTAGCTAATTTAATTACACAAATACTCCAAAAGATAATCCAAAAAGGGAATAGTTTCAATGTATTTATCGCTCCTAAAGAGGAAAATAAATTACATGTCTTTATCTTTGATCGGCCTTTAGGTATACCTGAGTTAAGTATCCCTGCATTAGGAATATATGAAGCTTACTTTACCAACGAATGGGCCTTCTGTGAGTTGGCAAGAGTACCGGTAGTAGATGGACCGAATATTTTCTATAACTTAACCCCTAAGCAAAGAGAAGAATTTTATAAGTTAAAAGAAAAGAGAGAGCAGGTCAATTGGACAGAGGAAGAGAAGAAAAAGGGTGCCCTCACCCAACTAAATCCTGCTTTAAGAGAAAATGCTATTAAATCTCTACAGATAGTTACTGCTCCCATTCATCAGTTAGAGAGGATAATTAAAAGTTTGGAAGAATCAAAATCTTACCCTGCTACTATGCCTAAAACCGATGAACCAGATAGAGCACCTAAAGAAGAAGAACTTCAGATTATCAGAGCTGCCTTTGGGGATGGATTAAAGGCACTGTTAACAAAAGGAATTGATATAGAAAAGATAACCGTTATCAGTCCCTCCTTAGAATCACCCGCAGAGGTAAGAGGAGGTATCCTCTATGTCAATCCCAACGCTCTAAGAGGTCCGCCTGAACAACTAAAAGTAATCTTTTCTGGTCATGAGTTATTCCATCTCTTAAATCCCGATGCCTCTGAGGAAGAGGCAGAGGCTTATACCACTCGGTATCTCTTACAACACAACCTTCTTTTGGTTCATATCCAGTGGCTTGAAAAAAATGATATTGGATTAGTTCCTGAGAAGAATTGGATTTTAGATTTAGCAACGCTCTTTTATCTTACCGAATTTCCTACTTCCAGGAAATACCAAACAAATATTTTACAAGGTCTTACTTCTGAAAAAAATAATCCTGTTAAAGGAAAAATCTTAACTGCTCTTCAGTCAAATATTGATAAATACGTATTGGACTTAAGAGATGAATCTTTCCCATTTGTAAGAGAATTAGCCGAATTGGGTAAAGATATTTCTGTGTGTTTTGCCTATTCAGCAGGGGGATTATCTACTCGAGGGGGAGGGATATTTACTGCTAAATTTAGATTCCCAGAGAGTATCCTTGTAATTGGAGGCAAGTCCTTTACTGAAATAAAACTAGCCTTAGCAAAATATTCTTCTTCCTTACCCGTAATAATTATGACTAGTTATATTAGATTAGATGCAGTAGCCGAGGCATTAGGTATAGATTACCTTACTTTAAGAGATGAGATAATA
The DNA here is from genome assembly GCA_023819315.1 of Candidatus Omnitrophota bacterium. Lineage (GTDB taxonomy): Bacteria > Omnitrophota > Gorgyraeia > Duberdicusellales > 4484-171 > JAMWBQ01. The sequence goes on along the minus strand of JAMWBQ010000101.1, from coordinate 4,165 downwards.
AAGCAAGGATATGCCTATTATACAATTCAAGATTTACCCATTTACATCTACATCCAAGGAATTCAAAAACGAATTATTCCTTCTGAAGAAGTCTTGGAGGCTTATTATCGTACAAAGAGAAATGATCCCAAGGCAACAGCTGAATACCTGCAGAACTTAAGAAAAGGCATAGACTCTGAAAAAGGAAAATCTGGTCAAATACTTTATAAGGAAGATAAAACAGCAGTAGTCAATCCTCCTGGACACTTTGATTTTATTAGATACTTAGCCATCTCAGGATTGTTAGGTGTATTAAAGAGAGAAAACATAAAATTTGTATTTCACTCAAATCTCAATAATCCTGCCGCTTATGTAGCTAATTTCATTAAAGGCGCCTTTGAGTATAAGATTAAAGAGGCGAGAGAACAAAATCTTCCTGAACCAATATCTATGTTCTTATTGGGAGAAAACAAAAAGGAAAAGGGAGGACTTTTGGCTAAGGTTATCTATTATGATAATGGAAGAGAAATAATTCAATTAGTAGAAGGAAGCGGCTTAACCCCTGAGGCAAAAACAATTATTACAAAAGCTAAGGAAGAAGAATTAAGACAAATCTTTCCATACTTTAATACCGCAACCTTCTTACTTAATATAGATGCATTACTTAGACTCTTTAATTTACCCCAAGATTACGATTTAACTTTATCTAAAGAAGAAATTATTACAAGAGTAGATAAGGTTACTTCTCAATTGCCTGTCTATATGGATTTAAAAGAAGAACCAGATACAGATGGGAAGATCCTTGTAGGTTATCAGCTAGAAAGAATTTATGGAGATATTACTGCCATTGCCCCCTGGATTCCTGTAATTGTAGATAGAGATATTCACTTTATTCCTACTAAGACAATGGATGAGCTTGAGAAGAATAAAGACCTTTTAGTTAAAGCCTTAGCTTCCAAATTAAGTGCAGGTAACTCCTACCCAGCCACCCTACCTAAAACCAACCAACCAGATAGAGCACCTACAGAAGAAGAACTTAAGATTATCCTCAATGGCTTTGGAGATGGATTGGATGCTTTAGTTGAAAGAGGAATAATTCTAAATCAAAACAACATAATCTTTACTGATAGAATTTTACCTGATGGGACACTAATTACCAAAACAGAAGATGGAAGACCTGATCTATCTAGAGCTCCACCAGAAGTGCAAGGAGAGACAAGAAGAGGAATAGCTTTAGTTGTAAGAGAAAATGGTCAATTTAAACTTTATCTACACCACAATATCTTAAAAATACCTCAAAAACACCTTTGGATTATTTTTAAAAGTCATGAATTGTATCATCTTCTTTATCCTTATTTAACAGAAGACGAAGTTCAAATAATAACTTTAAAAGATTTAATTCAGACAAACACCGTAGATGAGGAAATTGAGTTTTTAAGGAATAATGATTTAGATTTAAGGCCAACACACACGTGGTTTAAAATTTTAACTCTCCCTGAACATCCATATGAAATAAATAATAAAATTAACACTTTATCTTCCTCTTTATGCGATTTAACATGGGGTTTTTATGTTTTTGAAATTCCAGAGTCTCAAGTTGGCGGAATTGCTGATGTGTCGCATGGTTTACCTGAAGCAATTGTAAGAGCTAAGACAAATACTGGAATATCTCACCGCATATTTAGAGTTACTCCTTATTATCAAAATATGAAGTCAATGGTTGAACAAATTAATTTGGATGAGTTAGAAAAAATAATTACGATTTATATTCCTTATAGAGGGGAGGTATTAAAGGTAGAAGTATATAAAAGAGTAATAGATAATAATTTTATTGATTACCTACTTAAATCAGATGTATTTACTTTTCCTTACCAAAAACATGATGCTAAAGATCAAGAGGAAGCACTAAAGGAAATAGTTGCTTACAATGTGACAGCGGCAATGCTTACTCTTTCAGGCGAAACAAATCCAGATGTAGTATTTTTAGCAGATTGGCAGTTAGGATTATTCTTGGCATATTTAGTAGAAGTGTTAAACCAAGAGGAGACAATTTTACGAAAAGTAATTATTGAAAAGGAAGGAAGAGCTTATCAAGGCAAACAATTTATAGAAAGCTTTGTTCAAAAGCGTTGGTTAGATAATGTTGCACCCATTTGTTGGATAAATAATGGAGCTTATCGGGGACAATTCCAAGTCAAGGATAAAGAAGATTTTACAGAAAAGAGCGGTTTAGTCTCGCAAGAATCATTTGAAAGATCAAGATGGATTACTCCCCACAATCATTCTGAAGTTTTTATGATTTTATTAAAATTATGTGCAGAAACCACAGGTGTTTTAGGTGGAAGGGTGGTTACAGTAAGTTCTGCTTATGCTAATGAGATTATGGGAGAGAATTTAAGCTCAGGAGAACAACCAGATATGCTTTATGGAATTTTTCAAAGGTTAAGAGTGAAAGGAATTTTAAATGGCGTAATGCCACAGTGGCAATATGTGAAAACTGTAGAAGAAAAGAAAAAGGCAAAGCTTATTTTGCAGGAGCAGTTAGGTTGGGAGCAAGGAGAAGATAAAAGAATAATTTTTATGATCAGTAGATTAGTTACACAGAAGGGAATTTCTCTGATTATTGAGGCAAAAGAAGAGATTAAGGAACTTTTGAGAGAATTTCCCAATACTCAATTATTCATAGGTGGTCCTGTTGAAGATTTATGGGAAGAAAGATTGTCGGATATAAAAGAAGAATTAGAAAGTGAATTTCCAAAAAGAGTAAAATTTGAATTTGGTTTTGTTCAGGCAAAACGTTTTCTTGAAGCAGGAGATTTATTCCTGTTTCCGTCTTTATATGAACCATGTGGAACATTGGGTAAGAATGCTTTAAATATGGTAATAACTTTAGCAAGATTAACAGGTGGTTTACTAGAGAGTGCAATGCCAATAGAAAATGACAGTGGAAATGCAGTTGTCTTTAGTGATTATAATAAAGGAGCTTTTATTAATGCTTTAAGTTTTGCTTGCAATATTATGCAAGATAAAGAAAGATGGGAGAGGATTCAACAAAGTGCACCTTCTACAGTTAAGACTTGGGATGATCAATTTTTACACTATCAAGAAATAATTAAAGAAATTCGTCAAACAAAAAACGTAGAAGAAAAATCTTCATCTTCTACATCAGCCGAGAAATCCATTAGTGATATTCAGTCTGCTTTAAACCAGGGATCTTCGCCAATCAGTCATTATCGGCAAGCTGTATCTTATGAATCTCAAATTCAATCTGAAGAAGAATTTGGCAAGAACTGGACATCTAAAGGATTTACTATTCAAGATTTAAAAGACAAAAAAATTCCGCAAGGTCTCTTAGAAGAAAATGCGCAAATTTTATTAGAAAGACTAACCGAGCTCTTAGAAGCCATAACAAAAACAGGACCACCAGAAATAACCAATAGATTTAAAGAAATATTACCACAAATAAAATTTTCTCTTACCAATGACCCAGAAAAATTAGGTACCGATTCAGAAACAACCCTTCCTTATATTGCAAGTTGTGATATTCAAAATAAAGAAGTTTACCTACATGTAATTGATTTCTTCAAGCAACCTCAAACTAAACAACTCCAAATCCTCTACCATGAAATTATATCGCATATTGTAAAAGGAATAATTGATGAAAAAGAAGCGATAAAAGATACAGTAGGATTTATGATGGTATGTTTCTATCCTGTTTTAGATAAAGAGAGATTGTTAACTAATTATAGGCTATGGAGATATTTTAGAAATTGGTGTGGAGTAATAATATTTACATTATTATATTTCTTAATTGAAAGCAAGTCTTTATCCGTTGAGATTAAGAATTTGCTTTTAGTAGCTAAGGCGCATTCTATAAATTTGTTATCTTCTTTGTCTCGAACAATATCTATTTTTTCAGAAGGGGTAATAAAAGAAGCTTTTTCTTTAATAAGGTCAGCAATCTTTTGTATTTTTTCACTACTTATAATCTCTTTGAATTTTACACGAGCAATAGTTCCCAAAATTTCTTCATATATAAGAGGCGATATGCATAAAATAAAAGTTCCTTTTTTGAATTCTTCTAATACACCTCTACTAGAACCTTTACCTATGATGCCCCGAATAAATACTCCAGTATCAATGACGACTTTTAGCATTTTTCCCTTTGCGATAGGCTTCTATTTCT
>JAMWBQ010000100.1 GCA_023819315.1 Candidatus Omnitrophota bacterium | reverse complement strand
CCAAAGGATCATCATCAGTATGAGCATCAACTATTACAAGGGGAACTATCAATCCTGGTTCATTGGAAATTAATTTAAATTTTTCTTTTAATTTCAAATCATCACGTAGAAAGAAGTAAGTTTGATAATGTTCCTCAGATGTACCAAAAGTTATTTTCAATGGAAATCCTATTTTTTCTGCAATCATATGAATTTTTGTTATATTATCCAGAGGGGAAATATTTTCTACAGAACCATTTCCCATCATTTGTCCTATAAAAAGTACACTCTTATACCCATAACGAACCCAAAGGTTATGTAAACTATGAGATAAAACACCTACAAGATAAATGCCTATAACAACACTAAAAAAGATAATCGGCATATTCATTATTAACAAATTAAAGTACGGTATTAGTTTTAATCCTGCCATAAGAATAAATGGCACACCTATACCTGAAAAATATCTGAATATTTTCTTTTGTTCGTTCCTTGTAGCAATAGTGGGAGTTTTATCTTTCCCAATAAAAACTAACCTATGAAAATAAAAGGTAAGATATAAAACAGTAATGAAAACTGTTAAACTTACCATACACAATGCCCACAATGAAGGTAATAACCACAATATTAATACTGAAGGTAAAGCTAAACATAAGTTTTCCAATAGAGGAGCAAATACATAAGCAGTCAGACGAGGATATTTAAAGTAAAGCCTGTTTAGACTAAATAAAGAGGAAATAAGAAGTGATTTATTCTCATTATCATTATTATTTATTTCCTCTTTATAATGTTTATCAGGATTTTTTGAGTATCTATCAGAAATAATTAATAAGATAATCACATCTCTACTTTCTTTTAGAATTAACCAATTTCCCTTGCCTGATAAGATATTATCTAATTTTTCTTTATAAAATTGCCATAACCATAAAGAGGGAGAATAAAGAAATCTTACTAATATTCCTAAAAACTTTCTGCGAATAATTTTTTTATAACTTAAGCTATCTATTAACCAAGCGTTTGCTATATCTGTTGCACGTTTTGCCTCCTCCTCGCTAATATCCAATCTTTCCTGAACCCCCAATTCTTTTAATACTTCAAGTTGTTTTTCCTTATATCCATTTACTAATTCTATAAATCTCTCAATTTCTTTAGAGTTATAACCACGCCATTTTAGAATTTTATAGATATTCCTTCTTATCTCTTTATCTTTTTTACCCAACTTGCTATTCCAACGAATAACTAAATTACCATCTATAGTAAAATCTATCACGGCTAATTTATCTCGAAAGTTTTGCTCCAACAATTCAAGCATATGAATAAAATCAGTCAATTTATTTAAATTTTTTTCATCCAACCTTAAAATTCGCACATGGTTAATTATCTCTTGGCTATGAATATTTAGCTTCCTATTATTTTCGTGTTTACCTCTTTTCTTATATATAACAATATAATCTTCAGGAATTCGGTTATCTTTTCTATACGGTAATATAATTTCTTTTATTTTCTCAACAGCTATTTTCTCCAACTTTCTAACAAATCCCCATTTTGAAGATGGCAAGTAAGCTTCGTTTATCAAAATATAACCAGCATCTTTTGTATTTTTAAAAATATTTGAGTAGAATACCTCTTTAAAAGAAAGTTCACCATACCAACCGGGATATTTAACAATTGTTAAATCTGCTTTTATGGGTATTTTTGATTTCTTGTTAAAATTCTTTTTATAGAAGTAAAGCTGGATTGATTTTTTATTTTCGTCATTATAATATTCAATTTTATATTTTAATCTATTTAATTTATAATTATCTTCCCGTTTGATTATATAACCTTTATCTTTAAACATCTTTGAAAAATCTTCTTTTATTAATGTAAGAGGAAATTGAGAACAATTATCTAAAAGATATATATTCTCTATATATGGGAATAAATTCAAAATTAGATTTACAAAATCACTGTCCATACCACAACAAGGATAAAAAATAGTTTTTACTGAAAAAGAAGGAATTATTTTATTTTCTTCTTTTATGAGGGGAGTTATTTTGTAATTCTCGTAAATATCTTTACAGTTCTTGATTAATTTTATTAAATAATTTTTTATTTCTTCTCTCTCTTCTTCATGATCATTAAGATATTGTATTAAATTATTTCTATTATTTTTTGCATAGTTTAATTCTATCCCTGTATTAAGCTTTAAATTGTTTATCTTTGAATTTATAAAATCTATATTTTTTCCCCACAATTCTGCCATTCTAATTTTCCATTCGGGATACATGTCTAGCACCTCTTCTTCAATAAAATGATAATTCAATAATGCACTATGAAGATATTGTAAAGCAAATACTATGAAACTAATATTATGTATGTCCGCAAAGCCATATTCTAATCTTTCATAAAACCTACCGTTAAGTTTACTTTTTTCTCGTAAGGTTACTACTTTATGGGTTTTCTTATTTTTTATTCTTTCTATGGAAACAAATCCCATTACTGTTAACCACATTAGGGTTATTGCGTCATTGATGATTTTACCTTTTCTTTCTTTTGAACATTTATCCCAAATTTCGCTCTCAATACCTAAATTAACTTGCATAGAGGTAATATCTTTATCTTCTAAATTCAATTCTTTTTTTATTTCTTTAACCATCCATAATTGGATAGTTTGATTAAAAGTAGGATTTAAAGATATTTCCGGTTCATTCTTACATTCGTCAGGATATTGAGGCAAGTTAATGGGTAATTTAATTATTCTGTAGGGTAGTTTTTGCATACGCAATATTTTATTGATATCCCAATTTATTTCTAATTCCAAGCCAATAGGAATATTTAATTCTTCACTACTCTTCTCGAAAGATAAAATGTCAAATTTATTAAATTCAAGATTAATCGCATCTTTGGCGCCAGATAAAAGTTTATTATACTCGTCATATCCTGACAGTTTTTCTTCACCTATTAATTTTAATAACCTTTTAGCCAATTTTTCTCCTTGTAAAATATCTTCGGTGTAGGTAAATAAATTATCACTTTCAAAATTTAAAATATCTTCAAGTAAATACAATTTTTTGTTTTCCACGAGGAACACAATTAATGTTACGGGTATATAAATTTGTTTTGAATATATACAACTAAAAACACATTTTTTAATATCCCCGCTCCATAATCTCCAAATTACCGGCGGTCCTCTAATTTCATTTAAAATAGAAGGACAAATATATAAAGCTTGGGGATATTTTTCTAATAATTCCCATAGTGCTTTAGGAACATCCATTTCCTGATTAACATATTCAGCAAAATAATTCTTTAACTCTTCAAGGGTTAATACTTGATTATTTTTATATGCTACATTTATCTCTTCAACTGTTTTATATTCTGAATAATAATCCATTTTGTGTAGATTTTCATCGTATATATTTATTCCACAAGCTTTAGGATATTTAGAAAAATCTATATTTCCAATATTTATAAAACAATTCAATCCGAGAGGTTTTATGGACACATCAGTTTTTTCCTTATTATTAGATAACCCCCTTTTATTACTGTAAATAATAACCCTTACTTCGGTACCCCTAATAAATAATTTTCTATTTTCAAATTCTCTTTTAATTTCGATACTATCACTAATTATCTGGCGGGTAAATGTTAACTTCTGTGCTTTTTTACCTATTTCTTTTGAGAGAATTACTGTTTTGTCAGCTAAAGAAATAACAATGAATAAACCACGTCCACTATCTTTAAACTCCAACTCTTCTGATTTTGTCTTTATCCTACTTAAATCAAAACCGGGTCCATAATCACGGGCAATAACTTCTATACCCTCCTTTTGTTTCAATAACCTTACTATAATAATCCCTATATTGTTAGCATGTTTATAAATATTAGTTACTAACTCATCGATTATTAGTCTAAGTTGCCATAATTTATCATTATTGAAATTAATCCCTTTAATAAAATTAATTATACCCGTAGTAATTCTATTCAATTCTGCGGATTCTATAGTAGTAACCTTATAACTCCTTTCTCTTATTAATATATATTGGAAAATAAATCTAATATTGATAATAATTTTTAAGTAGATATAGATCAATTTTTCGAATATAGTTTGAATTTTCTCATAGGGTATGATAATAAAGTGAATATTTCCATCTCTTAGTCCTTCAATAATGATTTCACTATCTTTTAGCTTTATTTTATCTTTTAATGATTCAGGAATAAATCCTATTATGTGTCTATTTACAACGAGAAAACTATCTTCTTTAATAAATTTTTTATAAAATTCTTTTTTCTCATAAGGATAAGGAAATATATCAACAGTCTTTATATCTTTTTTATAAGCAATGGCAAATGCGCAAAGCATTAATATACTACCCAAACATCTATTTCTATAGTTCCAATTAACTTCTATAGCATTTACTTTTTCAGTTCTGTTCTTTATATTAAAAGCCTCTTCTATATTTTGTCTATTTATTCCTATCCTTAATAAATAATCCTCTATTTGTTTGTTTATAGGAATATTTTCTTCACCTTCGCAATTAAAATCTGTAACTATTTCCATTCCGTTGTCTGAACTCCTAATATCTATATGTCCTACAAAATGAAGTTTCGGAGAGTATGTTTTTATATAATCAAATACCTCAATAATTATCCAGTCCTCTTTTTCTCTAATAGTAAATATAAATTCTTTGCCCTGTAATCTTATAGATAAATATTTCTGCCTATAAAACTTATCAAAATCAAAATCTACAATTTTGTTTTGTGATAAAAGGCCGGCTAATTCGTTAAGTGAGTTCTCGTGAGTTTTAATTATGCAAGTAAGTTTTTCAAAATGGTAATTATATTTCTTAGCTAACCTTAAGGCGCATTCTTCAGTTAATATTTTATTATCTCCCCAAATGTGCCAATTTATTGAACCATCTTCATTTAAACCTTGTGCAGTAGAAATAAATAAAGCAAAAATTTCTCTAAGAATTAGTAAACCACTTATCAACTTAACTATATTTGGTGCTTCTCTTATGCTATGTGCACTCTTTAGATACTCTAAATTCATTTGGTAGGTAATAAGAGCGGGTATTAAATAATTCTTCTTCGCCCTCTGAATATCAAATATGCTTACAAAACAACCAAATAAAAACTGCCATATAGGTCTCCAGGAATGGGTTTTATTAAGAATATGTCTTGCATATTTATTTACTAATCCAGATAAAATTTCATTAATAACTTCATTCTTAGAGGTCTTCAAAAATTCAGCAATTACAATAAGCGCTACTTCTCTAATAGCCTCATCATTAATCTTTAAGGCTAATTCTATAAAATCTCTCCCATAACCGCTGTATAAAGTATTTATAAGATTATCTATTTTAATTCTCCTCTCTTCTTCTGTTAATTTATTTTCCATTAACTCGTATAGAGAAACCAAAAACTGAGCAACAGCCTTTTTATAAGCAGAATATGGTTTTGATTGAATATTCTTTATCTCTATATTGGCAAATCTCTTTAATATATCTTTGGCTACTTCTCTCTTTTCCAGATTTCTTGAGCCCAGTAATTTAATAATGAA
>JAMWBQ010000017.1 GCA_023819315.1 Candidatus Omnitrophota bacterium | reverse complement strand
CCATGTTTCTTTATCTTTAAAAGCTAGGGACTTAATTCATTTAGCTCTTGAGTATTGCGAGGACCTTTATTGGACAAAAATATCCGAGAATAGAGAGAAGACTTTGGCCAAGAAGAAACCCCTTACACACAAAGAAGTTTGGTCCTGATGGCCTACACCGTTATCTATCATCCGGATATTCCCAAAGAGGACCTTGCGGGTATCCCTCAAAACATGAAAGAGGCAATTAAGCGGGCTATTGAAACTCGTCTCATCCCTGATCCTTTTGTTGCGGGTGAACCTTTACGCCATAGCCTCAAAGGCCATCGTAAACTACGCGTGGGTGATTATAGGATTATTTACAGGATTCAAAGCGATAAAATCATTATTTTAAAGATTGGCCATCGCAAAGAAGTCTATAGCAAGGTATTTCCCAGATTAAGTAGTTAACTCTTTTAAAAATAGAGATAAGAAAAGATATAGTTTTGGAGCGAGGAAATAATTTTTGATTCTTAAGGAATACCCTTGGCTTTGGCTAAAAATGTTCTCTTTGAAGTATAATTTAATCTTTGAGGTTAGAAATGAGTTATTCAAAATCTATATCCCGTAAAATCCAAAGCATAATTTTTATCTTTATATTTTCTATATCCTGCCTTTGTTTTGCCCAAGATCCCGCTGTTTTATGGGAAGAAAAATATAGCGATGAAAGTTTTATCTATCTTTTGATGGAACGTATAGTTGAACTTAAACCTGACTGGTCAACTGAAGAAACAATTCATATGATTGCCAAGATTCAGAAAGAATGGGCAAAGTCTTTAGGTGAGATACCTATTAGTTATGATAAGAGTTTTCAAGAGATAAAGGATATAAAGGCATTTATCACCACCCCTGAAGGAAAGAAACTAAAATATAAATCCATTCAGGACCTTAATCCCTACTCAGGCGATCCTTTATATTCTGACAGCCGCACAAAGGTTATCACAATGCCTAATGTAGTTGAAGGAAGTATTATTGACTGGCAGGCAACCATTATCACCAAAAAACCAATTATAAAAGATACCTTTTGGGATTCCTTTGATTTTACTTTTGAAGCCCCTGTAAAATCTCTTAAGTATAAACTTATTATTCCCAAAAATATAGCCATTCAAATAGAAAATCACAATATTGATATCAAGCCCCAAATAAAAGAAGAAGCCAATAAAATAATATATTCCTGGAAGAAGGATTTTATTGATAAGTTTGAGACCGAAGAGAATATCCCGCCTTCAGATGAATTTATTGAATATATAACCGTATCTAATATAAAACAATGGCAACAGATTGCCGATTGGTATTGGGGTTTAATAAATAAAAATCTTAAGGTTTCCTCTATAATGAAAGAAAAAGTAAAAGAGATTATCAAAGACAAAGACAGACTCGAAGATAAAATTGAAGCAATTATAAAGTATATGCGGGATAATTTCCGTTATGTCTCCATGAGCTTTGGCTATCATCGTTATGAACCGCATCCTTCAGATGAGGTGTTTAATAACAAATATGGTGATTGTAAAGACCAGGTTTTAGTCTGTTTGGCTTTACTTAAAGAGATAGGAGTAACCGCTTATCCTGCTCTTTTCTGTAATGAAGATTCCGGTAATCCTAAAGATAAATTACCTATGCCTACATATTTTGACCATGTTATTTTAAGAATAGAACTGAAAGATAAAGTCTACTATACAGATGTATTGGCTAAGGGATACCGTTTTTATGAAATTCCTTTATGGCTTCAGGGTGGTTATGTGTTTGTGATTAATGATAAAGGAGGATTTTTTGAGCAGTTACCCATTTTAGATGAGACAGAAAATTTAACTTTCAGGGAAAGCAAGATTATTATAAATGAAGATGGTTCTGCATTGATTGAGACTGTTTCTCTTTGGCCAAAAGAATTCTCAATTAGATTAAGAGAGAATTGGAAAAATATGACTGAGAAACAAAAGAAAGAGATTTTAGAAAGTGCGGATGAAACCTATACCGCCGGCGGAAAGATGCTGGAAAGAAAATGGGAAAATCTGGAGAGCGATTACGGACGGATAAAAAGTTTTATAAAATACGAAAGACCACGTTGGACAGATGTCTCAGGTGATTTTATGAGTTTCGGAATGGGTGGTTATGCCAGAGATAAAAATTTTCTTAAAGAAAAAAGAAATTATCCGATTATGTTTTGGTTTAACTCTTTAGATAAACAAACTAATATATATATATTATCCCGGAAAACTTTGAGATAGTAAATTGCCCTAAAAATATAAATTTAAAAAATGAGTTTATAGAATTTTCGCGTAACTACAAAATAAAAGACAACCAAATTACCGAAACAGAAATTATACGCTATAAAAGAGCACGCCTGCCTGCTTCGGATTATAACAGGGTAAAAGATTTCTATAATCAATTGACACAACTGACTAACGAGAAAATTATCATAAAAAAGAAAGATAGATAAAATTCAATTTAAAAGATTGCTATAAAATCCCTGTTATAATTGGTATTAAAGTGGGCAATTTTTGTTTAGTAAAAGCCTTAAGGGGTATCCTTTCTGCTAATTGGTAGGGGTCTATCGTTATTTTTTGACAAAAGATAGCCAAATAGATAAGAGACGCTTCCCCATCTGCAGTTCTTTTATCTGGTTTTTTTGGATGCGTTAACCTACAAACACAACGCCACAAAAATTTCTATTTCATAAAAATAGGGACAGACACTAATTATAAGGGGGTCTTCCCCTCAACGAAATAACGCACCCAACGAAAATAACGAACTAAACGAAGTATATGATGATAAAAGACGCCTTTTCAGCTAATCGGCAAAGTGTCCCTCTTCCTTTCAAAATCACGGATACTCTTTGGTTTTAAAGATCATCAATTCACCGAGATCAGCAGTTTAAAATCTCTTGTTTAGGATTATCCCTTATGATAATGTGATAAAAGGCACTTTAGATAGAGATATTCCCCGATTGAGATAGAAAATATCCGGGGAGCCTGTAAGGTAAAAAATAGATAGAAAAATAGATTGGATATTTTTAAAGTTTTTAATCTATCAAAATATAAATTTTTGTTAAAAGCAAAAGAAGATTTAATTCTTCCTCCTTACAAAGGTTCAACATTAAGAGGCGGGTTTGGTATAACTTTTAGAAAGATCTGTTGTTTCAACAAGAAAAATGGTTGTTCTGATTGTTCTCTAAAAGAAAAATGTGCTTATGCTTATATATTTGAAACTTCTCCGCAAAAAAATTCACAGAAATTAAGAAATATCAGAGAAATTCCCCGCCCATTTATAATAGAGCCACCCTTAGAAACCAAGACTAATTATAAAAAAGATGAGAGTTTAGAGTTTAATCTTATCCTTATTGGCAAAGCTATAGAATATCTACCTTATTTTGTTTTTACTTTTAAAGAATTGGGTAATATTGGTTTGGGAAAGAATAGAGGTAAATTTGAATTAGATAGGATTTGCGATTTTAAAAAGAATAAGGTCTATGATAAAGAGGATGATATTTTAAGAAATTTTGATTCAAGGATAAATTTTGAAGAGATTATAAACTATTATTCTAATCTTGATAGTTTATCCTTAAATTTTCTTACTCCTACACGTATAAAAATTAAAAATGATCTTATAGTTAAGCCCGAATTTCATATTCTCATAAGAGCACTCCTTCATCGGTTCTCCGCGCTTTCTTATTTTCACTGCCAAGCAGAATTAAAACTTGATTATAATTTATTGATTTCTCAAGCAGAAAGGATTAGAATAAAAGAGGATAACTTGAAATGGCTTGATTGGGAAAGGTATTCATCGAGACAAAATACAAGAATGAAATTTGGTGGATTTGTAGGAAGAATAACCTATGAAGGAAACTTCAAAGAATTTTTGCCTTTACTTTTATTAGGTCAATTTACCCATATCGGTAAAAATTGTACCTTCGGATTAGGAAAGTACGAGATATTAAAAGAAGGATAAGATGGATAAAGAAGATCTCAACCGCCAAGCAGTAATATTAGGTGCTTTGTTGCACGATATTGGCAAGTTTGTGCAGAGGACGGGAGAAAAATTAAATGAGAAAGAGAAAAAAGATGCAGAAATGTTTTGTCCTAAGAAAAATGGATATCCTACCCATCTCCATGCAATTTTTGGTGAAAGAGAAATTAAAAAATTAGTTGAAAACACACAATGGAAAGATTCTACAAATTTTGCTTTAAGGCATCATTTACCTGATAGATATGAAGATAAACTTGTTCAACTTGCAGATTGGCTTTCAGCTGGAGAAAGAAGAGATAGAGAGTCAGAAGAAGGAATTCCTGAAGTAAACCAAGAGCCTTTGATCTCAATTTTTTCACAGATTATTTTAGATGATTCTAAAATTATTGAGTATTATTGTCCAGTAGTAAAAATTGAAAAGAAAATAGAGAAAATTTATCCTAAACTAAAAAAATAGAAGCAATAAATGGGATTTATAATTTTGAAAATTTATGGAATGAGTTTAAGACAGAAAGCGATTTGTTGATGAAGGAAATTTCAGAATTTGAAACACTACTTTTAAGGATTCTCTACCTTCTTGAAAAATATACTCTATTTGTTCCTTCTTCAGCCTACAAGGACAAACCAGAAATTTCTTTATTTCACCATTTGAAATCAACTGCAGCAATTGCCTCTTGCCTTTATGATTGTAAAGTTAACGAAAGAGAAATTGAAAATGTAATTAAAGAAATAAAAAATGACTGGCAAGGAGAAAATATAAAAACAAAGCGATTTATTCTTCTTGGTGGAGATATCTCAGGGATACAGGAGTTTATTTATTCCGTTACAACCGAGCATGCCTTAAAGGGTTTAAGAGGCAGGTCATTCTATTTACAACTTCTATCGGAAACAATCGCCCGCAGAATCATTGATGAGTTTAATTTAACTTTATGCAATATTCTATTTTTAGGAGGAGGAAACTTTACTATTCTTTTACCCAAAATAGAGGATGCACAAGAAAAGATAAGCAGAATTAAAAAGGAAATTGAAGAAAATCTCTTTAAGGCACATAAAGGAAAATTAGGATTAATCCTTGACTATGTAAAGTTTTCCTATGAAGATTTTAAATTAGATAAATTTGCGGATGTAATAGAAAGACTAAAGGAGGTTTTAGCAAGAGAGAAAAAAAGGAAGTTCAGAGAAATTTTAGATTATAAAATATTTGAACCTTTTGGAGCAGAAAAAAAAGAATTAAAAGGATGTTCAATTTGTGGAGAAGAGATTGAAGAAAAAAGAGATACCTGTCAACTTTGTGAAAGTTTCGGATATTTATCAAAATTAATTAGGGTTGCAAAATATATTGAAGTAATAAAAAATGTGCCTTTTAAGATTAATAATGAAGTAAATTCTTGGTCTGATTTGTTGAAATCATTGGGCTACGAATATTGGTTTAGAGAAAATGCAAGTAAAGGCAACTTTGTTTTTCTTATTAATAATACAAACTTTTTAGAAGAAAATTGCTCGGGTTTTAGATTTGAAGCAATATATAGTCATGAAGGAACCCTTGAAGATATGGCAAACAAAGCAGGAGATAAGGAAAAAGGAATAAAGAGATGGTCGGCATTGCGGATGGATGTAGACAATTTAGGTGATATTTTTTCTGAAGGTCTAAAAAATAAAACTATTTCCCGATATAGTATGTTAAGTTCTATGTTTTCCTTATTTTTCTCTCTGGGAGTAAGAGAAATAGTTGAAGAAAAATATAAAAATTGCTGTGTAGTATATTCAGGAGGAGATGATTTATTCATATTAGGTCCCTGGTCAGATTTACCAGAATTGGTAAAAGACATCTATGATAATTTTAGAAAGTTTGTATGCGAGCATCCTAAAATTACTCTCTCTGCAGGAATTTATATTGCCCCTTCAAAAAAATTTCCTGTGTATCAAGCTGCAAAAGAAGCAGGTTTTGCAGAAAAAAAGGCAAAAACAAAAGATAAAAATAAAATTACTTTTTTAGATAAATCATTAACCTGGGAAAAATTTAATAAAATTAAAGAGGTTTCTGATTTGATTGTCAAAATTTTAGACAAAGGGATAGCTCGTTCTCTTTTAACTATACTCTATGCAGGATATCAGGACAGAAAACTTTTTGAAGAGAAAAAGATACCTGTGTTTCGTATCTGGCGGCTTTTCTATGCGATAAAGAGATTGATGGAAAGGCACAAAGATTTTGCCGATGAACTTGAGGATTTAAGGAAAAAATTTATTACTGATTTTGATTTGCTACCCGAGTTTGACCTTGCGGTAAGATGGGCGGAGTTATTAACAAGAAAGGAGGGGAGGAGATGAGTAATAATAGATCTAGTTCAGATAAAATTCAAAAAATAATTGTTGAAGGTGATAACAAAATTCTCAATCAATATGCTGAAGAATTAGCAAAAAAATATTCTCCACAAAATGATAAAGAAAAGAAGCAAAAATTGACCACTTCTCAAATCAGAAATATTCTTGATGATGTTCAAAGAATGAGAAAAGAGGATATTAAAGAAAATAAACTTGAAATTCTTCGTCCGAAATTAGCTTATGTAGCCGGTAGAAATAAAGACTCTTGGGCATTAAAGGAATTGAGAGATATTTTAGATGAAGCAATTGGATTAGTAGGAAATAGCTTTGATAAATTTGAAAACTTCCGCAATTTCTTTGAGGCAATTGTTGGTTATCATAAATTTTATAGTAAAGTAAAAGACTAAGGAGGTGTAAAGATGGAAGAAAAAATCAGAGAGTCAACGCTATTAGGTAAAGTAGTTATTAAAGGAAGTATTTATGTAGTTACAGGACTTAGAATAGGAGGACCAACTACCGGATTAAAAATTGGTGGTGTGGACCAACCAGTCATTTCTGATGCCTTTGGGAAGCCATATATACCGGGTTCGTCATTGAAAGGTAAATTGCGAACATTGATTGAGAGGAAAGAAAGAGTACCTCTCAATAAAAAAGATAAAGAAGGTAATTCTATAGGTCATGAATGTGATGACGAAGAAAAATATAACAAATGTGCAATTTGCAAAATTTGGGGTATTTTGGGAACGGATAAAATTAAAGGAGTTCCTGTATTAACACGGCTTATAGCGCGTGATGTTTATCTTGACGAAACCTCTATTACAGAAGAGATGAAGAAAAACCTTGAACTTGAATGGACAGAGATAAAAATGGAAACAGCAATTGATAGATATAAAGGGACTGCCTTAGAAGGTAGTTTAAGAACAATAGAACGTGTTCCTGCAGGTGCAAGATTTAGCCCCATGGAGATAATTTACAATGTTTATGAGGAATCTGATGAAGAAATATTGATAAAAGTCTTTGAAGCAATGGAACTTTTAGAACACGACTATTTAGGCGGAATGGGCTCACGTGGATACGGAAAGGTAGAATTTAAAGATATAGAAGTATTTTGGAATAAAAAGGAAGATTATGAAAGCGGAGATTTGAATAAAACTAAAATCAACGATAATTTTACTACACCATCAGAAATTGTTAAAAATTTTGAAGAAATTAAAAAAAAACTTACTGCAGATGAAAAGTAGAAGGAAAATCCCTTACTGTCTATAAAAAGAAGCAAAAAATAAATATGAAGCTATATAAATTAAAATTCAAATCTTCGATTCATCTTGGGGAAAGAGAAAATTTCTTAGAGACAACTGAAATAATTGCTCACTCGGATACTTTATTCTCTACTTTTTGTAATGCTTATCTTTTACTTTATGGAAAGGATAAGTTAGAAATTTTATTAAAAAGATTTATAGACCAAAATCCTCCTTTTCTTATCTCTTCTGCCTTTCCCTGGTGGAATGGTAATTTTTATTTTCCTATTCCTCTTAACCAGATGCCTAAGGAAAAGAAATTAAAGGACATAAGATTTATTGAGAAAGATGGATTTGAGAAGTTACTTTGGGGTGAAAAAATTGAAAAATTAGTCAAGAATGGATTTAAGACCATTCCTGAGTTAGATGCAGAAAAAGAAGAAAATAAAAAGCCTTATCGAATAATCAATACTCCTCGGGTGAGTTTAAATAGATTAACCAACCATCCGGGTGAGGAATTTTTCCATTTTGGAGAAGTTTTCTATAAAGATAATTCTGGACTATTCTTCTTAGTAGATTTTAAGGATAAAGAAATTGAGAAAGAATTTAATGCTACCTTAAGAATTATGGCTGATGAAGGTCTTGGTGGAGATAGAACTGTAGGAAAGGGATTTTTTGAGATAAAGGAAATAAAAGATATAAATTTTAATTTTCCTTCAGAACATAATGGATTTCTTACATTATCTTTATATTCTCCTAAAGAAGATGAAATTAGAGATATAAGAAATGGTTACTATGAAATTATAGAAAGAAAAGGTTATATCTCTTCTCCTTATGGAAAAAATTTGAGAAGAAAGTCAATAAGAGTGTTTAAAGAAGGTTCGGTTTTCCCACATCTTATAAAAATAGGAAGATTAGTTGATGTAACACCTGAAGTTTTTACCGAACATAAAATTTATCGCTATGGGTTAGCTTTTTTATTACCTTGTAAATTAGAGGTAAAAGATGAAAATTAAACTAAAAATTTTAACTGCCGTCCATATTGGTTCAGGTCAAGAGATTTCGCCAATCGAGTATATCTTTTACGATGATAAATTCATTCGTATAGATATGGATGGGTTATTTACTGATCCTGAATTTAAACCTTTACAGGAAAAGTTTATTAATTCAGCCAAATTCCAAAGATATATTGGAGATTTATTGCCCAAAGATTTATTATTTTAAAACACACTCTTTACTCTCTAAATATTTCTTCTTCGGCAAAGGGAGTTAATCCTACTGTAGTTAAAGAATTTATAAAGTCAGCACAAAGAGCTTACATCCCAGGCAGTTCTTTAAAAGGAAGCATTTTGTCAGGAGTAATTGAAGCTATTTCTGCACAAAAAAGGATATTTAAACAAGATTATTATGCTCATCTTTCAGATGTTTTGAACGAATTGGCCAGAGGTTTACCAGACAGAGATACGAATATGGGAAGATTAACACACTGGCTTGATGTGAGAGATAGCAATTTTATTCCTGCGGAAAAATCATTAGAAATTGTTCAAGTAAAAGTGATGGGCGCAAGAAGGGGGCAATTGCCCATTCTTTATGAAGTCTTAAAAGAAAATTTTGAGTTTGAAACCGAAATTATCTCTCGTTCTAATAAAACCGAAAAAGAAATTTTACAAATGGCAGATAGTTTCTATAGAAAGGTGTATAAT
This sequence comes from Candidatus Omnitrophota bacterium, assembly GCA_023819315.1. GTDB lineage: Bacteria > Omnitrophota > Gorgyraeia > Duberdicusellales > 4484-171 > JAMWBQ01. Next base: position 14,500 of record JAMWBQ010000017.1, on the reverse strand, counting down.
AAAGAAAGAGAATACGCTCAAAGAATTAGGCAAGAGCTTCCTCCTTTATCTTTAAATTCCTTTCTTTTAAGACTTGGACAGGGTTCAACCGCCTGGTCAACATCATTTTTAATTCTTGCCAGTGAATTGGGTATAAATAATTATACTATTCAAAGACCAAAATTCCACAAAATAAAATGTTCTCCAAGGACCAGAAAACTTATTTCAGGAACGAAATCAATGGGTTGGATAGAAATAAAAATAATTGGCTGATTTTTATTATAGTTTAAATTATAGTCTTATCTTTTTACATTAGAATATAGAAAGTTAGGAAGGATAATTAAATGCCTAAAGCGTTGATTATTACTGTAGGTGGTTCAGATGAACCGATAGTAAATGCCATAAAGGTCTATAATAAAAATGGAATTGATTTTATCTATTTTATCTGTTCAGGAGGAGATTCTCCTGCTTCCAGTTCTCCTACTATAGATAAAGAAGGAAAGCCTATCTTGGTAAAAAAAGAGATTAAATGCCCCCATTGTAAAGAAATAGTTGTTGAGGCACATCAGCGGGAAAATATTCTAAAACAAAGTGGCTATAAAGGAAGATATGAAAAAATTGAAATAAATAATCCCGATAATTTTGAAGAAGTCTACAAGAAAACGTTTGAATGTATAAATAAGGCGAAAAAAGATGGCTGTGAAATAATCGCTGATTTCACTGGCGGAACTAAAACGATGTCTTCGGTTTTAGCAATTTTTTCTGCTTTGGATTTTAAGATAAAACCTTCCTTAACCATTGGTGAGAGAAGGGATATCAATAAAACCACTTCTTTAAGTACTCCTATCATTTTAGATATTGATTCTGTGAGAGCAGATTTTATTTTTAAGATCACTGATGAACTAATTTCACGTTATTTATATTTCCCCGCGTTATTGCTTTTGGAGAAAACTCTTCAGTTAGGATTTAAGCAGGAAATTTTAGAAAAAATAACAAAAAAAGTGCTACTATGTAAAGTATTTTATCTTTGGGATAGTTTTGAGTATGAAAAGGCTTGTGATAATTTAAGGTATTATGTTGATGAATTTAAGAGAGAGTTCGCTTATCTATTAAAAATACTTGAGAGGGTGAAAAATACAGGGTATGAATTGGTATTTGATTTAATTTCTAACGCTCAAAGGCAAGGATTTAATGGATTTTATGATAATGCTGTAGCAAGGCTATATCGCGCCTTAGAACTTTTCGCTCAGATAAGATTAAAAAAATTTCATAATATAGACACATCAGCTTTAGAAAAAAGTTTAGATAAACTGAAGAATAAAGAAAAATGGTTATTAAAAAAGAACGAAAAAGGAGAGATAAAAATTGGCCTTCAAGATGATTATAAATTATTATTAGAATTAGAAGATCCTTTAGGAAAAATTTATGCAGAAAATGAAAATGAATTTACTGATATTCTAAAATTAAGAAATAATTCAAAATTAGCTCATGGCAATTTACCTATAGATGAAAATTCTTGGAATAAATTTTTTGCATTTTGTAAAGATTTTATTGAAATGGGTTGTAAAGAAATAAAAGTAAAACCAGAATACATTAATTTACCAAATAGTTTTTAACATTTGTCTATCCTTTATTTACTAGAACAGGGTGCAAAATTAGAGAAAGAATCAAAAAGGATTGTAGTTAAAAAAGAGGATAAAATTTTATTAGAAGTCCCAGAGTTTAAAATTGATAGAGTAATGATCTTTGGGAATATCCAGATAACCACCCAGGCAATGAAGTTTCTTTTAGAGCAAGGAATTGAAACAAGTTTCTTCACTATCTATGGAAAGCTTATTGGAAAGCTTACACCCATACAATCAAAGAATGTCTTATTAAGGATTGCCCAGTTTGAGAAGTCAAAAGACCCTGAATTTAGACTGGCTATCTCCAAGACAATCGTTGAAGGAAAGATAAAAAATGCTAGAGCATTTTTACAGAGATTTTCTAGAAATCATCCAGAAGTAGATTTTTCTCAAAGTATAAAAGATTTAGATAGTTGCCTTGAAGAATTACTTAGAAAAACAGGAATTGGTAGGTTAGTAGGTTTGGAAGGTAGAGCTTCTGCAATTTATTTTGAAGCCTTTGGGAAAATGTTTCGTAAGGAATTAAAGTTTGAAGAGAGGTTTCGTAGACCTCCTCCAGATCCAGTAAATTCTCTTTTGGGTTTAGGCTATACCTTAATTACCAATGAGATGTTTTCGGTATTGGCAAGTATCGGATTTGATCCTTACATTGGTTTTCTACACCACATTGAATACGGAAGGCCTTCTTTAGCTTTAGATCTGATTGAAGAATTTAGACACAGCATAATTGATCGGTTGACTTTAGAATTAGTAAATAAAAATATTTTAACCAAAGATGATTTTGAAGAACACCAGCAAGGAGTATATTTAAAAGATGAGGCAAAAAAGAAATTTTTCCAGCAATATGAAAGAAGGATACTTACTTCTTTTACTGATTGGGAAGAAAATTCTGAAGTAAACTATCGTCGTATGTTTTATCTTCAGGCACAGAGATTTGCTAAAACTATACAGGAAGGAGCGCCATATATCCCATTTTCTATCAGATAGATGTTTGTGGTAGTAAGTTACGATATTATAGATGATAAAAGAAGACAAAAAATATCCCAAAAATTGGAAGATTATGGAAAGAGGGTTCAATATAGTGTATTTGAATGTATTTTAGATGAGGTAAAATTTAAAGAGATGATTAAGGAATTAGTTTCCTTTATTGAAGAGGAAGATAGTTTACGTTTCTATAATCTTTGTGAAGGATGTTTAAAAAGAATTAAAGTATTTGGAATGGCAGAAGTTACGAAAGACGAAGATGTTTATATAGTTTAAGGGATTAGCGCAAAAAATAACTATATGAAAATAAAAGACTTACAGAAAACAAAGATTTTTAAAATAGTGTTTTTAGGATTAAAGAATTCGAGGTCAGCGCAGAATAAGACGTATCTTCTTGGAAATATAAAGGTTATCTTCTACGCAGAGAGAATCTAAGACCCGATTAATAGGGGATTGCGACAAAATTGCCGACTCAGCAATTTTAATCTGTTTGAAAGAGAGAATCTAAGACCCGATTAATAGGGGATTGCGACTCGTAAAAAATGATTTTGAAATTTCTTTTGTCTCCATGAGAGAATCTAAGACCCGATTAATAGGGGATTGCGACTAGGGACAGACCTATTTTTTGGGGTCTGTCCCTAATTGAAAGCACAAAATAAGCATTGCTTAAAATGTGCAATTATAAAATTGAAAATGAGAGGCTTTCTGATTTAATCGGGGAAAGCGTATCTGTTCTAAGATAGAAAGTATATCCTTTCAAAATCACGGATACTCTTTGGTTTTAAAGATCATCAATTCACCGAGCTCAGCAGTTTAAAATCTCTTGTTTAGGATTATCCCTTATGATAATATGATAAAAGGCACTTTAGATAGAGATATTCCCGATTGGGATAGAAATTCCTGAGAGCGCAAAACTATCAAAATAAAGGAATAAAATAACCATGCCCCACTTCAAAACTAGGGAAGGAGAGGAATAAAATATGTTAATATTCCAAGTAAAAAGAAATGAACTAAACTTCGTCAAAGAAAAACAAATTGATGAAAAAGAAATTCAAAGACTTACTTAAGTAAATATTGAAAAGATCTTTAATCTTAAGTTAGTTATTTCCGAATTTAGTTTACACAATTTTAGAATCGATACCCTTGCCTTTGATCCAGAAACAAGATCTTTTGTGATTATAGAATATAAAAAAGATAGAAGCTTTTCAGTAATTGATCAAGGTTATGCCTACCTTTCCCTAATGCTTAATAACAAAGCAGACTTTATTTTAGAATACAATGAGAAACTAAAGCAGAACTTAAATAGAAACGATGTCGATTGGTCACAATTAAAAGTAATGTTTTTAGCTAACTCTTTTACTCCCTATCAAAAGAGTGCTATAAATTTTAAAGACCTACACATTGAACTATGGGAAGTTAAAGTCTTTGATAATGATACTATTCTTTACAACCAAATTGAAGCACAAGAGATGAAAGAATCCATAAAGACAATATCCAGAATCAAAACTCCCGCAGCAGTTGTCCGAGAGATAAAGACTTATACTTTAGACCATCACTTAGAGAAAAAACCTGATAAAATAAAGAATTTATTCTACATTTTAAGAGAAAGAATATAAGGATTAGATTTGGATATAAAAGAGATTGCTAAAAAACACTACATTGCTTATAAGAGGGAAACAAAGAATTTTGTCGAATTACATTTAGAAAAAAGTAAGATAAAACTATGGCTTGATATAGAAAAAGACCAACTGAAAGATCCAAGAAATTTAGGTCGGGATATGACCGGTATCGGCCACTGGGGAACGGGAAATATTGAGATGAAATTCAACAGGCCAGAAGATTTATAGTATATTTTAGATTTAATCAAGCAGTCATACAATTCTATGAAATAACCGATGTTCGAGATCAAATTACTGAGGGAATTTAAAAGAAGAGGTTATACTTATCTCAAATACTCAAAAGATTCAAAAATTTTTTTCTGCACCAGAGGTAAAGCACGGTTTAACTCTGTTTTCTCAATATGAAATTAATTGGATTGAAAAATAGATAATTGAAAGAGATAATAAATTTTTATTAAATGTAAATGGATCTTAGGGATACTATTGCGATTAGCCAAAAAGGTGTCGCTAAAGCCACCGAGGTTTGAGTCCTCGCGGGAGGCGTGTATTGAAAAGCAAAGCGTATGCTTAGCCTTTTTATTGCCAAAAATTCTATTAACAGCTATGATAAATTGATAAAAGGGACAACATCGTCTCCTTCGAAAAGTGAATATGTAAAGTAGTGTATTTTATTCTCGAAGGAAGATTGGCCTGAAAAACCATTTGCATCTTGCTTACAGATATTTTTTGATTAAGAGAGAATGTTTAGTAGGGTTTTGGGGGTGGATAGAGATGATCGACTAATTTTTACCATAGTGTAAATTAGTCTGTCACCGCAATATAATAATGTCACCTTATCAAAAAATCTTTGATAACTATATGGAACTAAAGTTTTTCTTAGATAAGATACTACATCGCAAAGTTGATTTGGTTATTAAAGAAGCGATTAAACCGAAACTTAGGTTTTATATTCTTAATGAGGTTTTGTATGCGTGATTATTAACTTTATTTAGAAGATATATTGGAAGCAATTAAGACTATAGAAAAATACACTAAAAGGGATAAATGCTAAGAAGCTAAAGGGTAATAGTTTTATCAGGGATGCGGTTATAAGGAATTTAGAAATAATCGGCGAAGCTGTAAAGCATCTTCCTTTGGTCGTAAGAAAAAGGCATTCCACAATTGAGTGGAAGAAAATAGCAGGGTTAAGAGGCATTTTAGTCCAATGAATATTTTGGAGTTGATTTAGGTATATTATGGGATATAATTTCTAATAAGTTCCCCACTTTTAAAAAAGAAATTAGAAAAATACTTAAGAAGATAAGATAATAAAACAAACAACAAGACGCTTTCCCAATTAATCAGCAAATTAATCAGCAAAGCGTAAATCATCTAAGATAAAAAGTGTATCTTTTGTATGTGCTTCATCCCATAGTTTAGTGTAGAATTTTATTTCTTCAGCCCCAACTTAAATATAATAAAAAGTCTATGAACTTTATGGGTTGACGGAGGAGGAAATAAAAATAGTTGAAGAGAGTTTTAAAGATGGAGATAAGAGACATAAGAACAAATGAATCGGCAAAATTAAAGTACGTTAATCCTGCCGAAGTTGTTCCTAAATTAACAAAAATCATTGCCCTAGCTGTGCAAAGTAATTTGCCAGATAAAGTTAAGAATCTAAGAACTAATATATTACGCAAGCACCGTGAAAGATGGATATCTGCCCTATTTTGTTATGGAATGAGTAAGATGTTAAAAACAACCGTTTATGTAGCTTCTTATTAAACTTCTGATTATGATGCGGTTTCAATGTGGTGTAAGGATGACACCCAACATTTTATGCCTCTACAAATAAAAGATATTGTTTCTAAAGATTTAAATTCTCATACAGATATTAATCAGCAAATCTTAAAGTTGCAGAAATATTTTAGTTCTCAGGATTTAGCTGTGGTTATCCATATCAATCGTAATATTAGGCTTGTAATTCCTGAAATAAAAATTCCGGAGTTAAAAATTTCTGAGTTATGGTTTATAGGGGCTATGACTTCAGACTTGAGTAAATGGTTTATTGCAGGAAATTTTATGAATAAAGCAAAAATATTTAAATTTGATTATCCAGTTAACTTATAACAAAAGGGGGTTAGACCTCGAAATTAGAAAGTGTTCGCAGAAATATTTAAAAAAGTTATTATAGTTTTGTGGCGAGGTTTTATTGTTTACAAGGGGATAATTGTTTTTATCATATAACCAGTCGTGGCAATAACCACAAGAAGATTTTCTTAATAGACCTACGATTATAAGAAATTCTTTGAATACTTCTTACAATACTATCAATTTGTTTTATAGGGTATCGGTAAAAGCCTAAACTACTTCAAGAATGTATAGTACGGCAGAAGCCTTAAGGATTTGTGTACAATGAAACGGTGGCCTATTAGAGTAAGACAAATAGCCATTTATCTTTTAAAACGATTTACTGTCTTAACCAACAGAGTGATTGGTAATATTTTTGCAATGAATTCCCATGCGTAAGCAAATTTGATCTTAATATTGCAAGGCTGATGGAGGAAAAGCTGGAGTTGAAACGAGAAGTTATGGAGATAACTTCTAATTTCGAGGTCTAACCCCTATATTCATGACCCCTATATTCTTAAAATCCCTTTTAAACTTAGAAAAGTTTTAAGACTAATTCTTTTAATCTTTCTTAGACCTTGGGGAGTGGGGAGACAATCTCTCTTTCCATACCCAAAACATCAACATTTATATAATTGTCAACATTAAAATTAATGGTATAATATAAAATGGATAAAAAGGTGGAAGAAAAAAGTGTTTTAAGAAAAAATCTTTTAAAGAAAATATACTCTTTAACTAATGAGGAAATTGAAAGGAGGAGTAAAAATGTTGAAAAGACTATTATTAACTTGCCTATATATAAAAGATCAAAAGTTATAATGGTTTATTATCCTTTGAAAGGTGAAGTTAATCTTTTAGGTATGGTCAGGAAGGCTTTGAAAGAAAAAAAAACAATTTGTTTCCCTGTAATTGATTTGAAGAATAAGGAGTTACTTCCCTATAGAGTAAGAAATTTAGATAAGGATTTTGTTAAAGGACCTCTGAATATAATTCAGCCAGATAATCGCCACACAGATAAAATAGAGCTGGATGAACTTGATTTGGTTATTCTCCCTGCTTTGGCTATGGATTATAATAAGTATCGTTTAGGTAGAGGGGGAGGTTTTTACGATAGATTTATAAATAGACTTCAATCCCACACTAAAAAGATTGGTGTGGTTTTTGATTTCCAAATTTTTAATGTCCTTCCTGTTTGCATACCTTACGACAAGAAAGTTGACATCGTTGTTTCTGATACAGTTTGTTTTTAGCTTATAAGTTAAAGTAAGTATATTTTTATCACTACAAGGAGGTATTCAATGAATACTTTATATATGATTTTTATCTCTTTGATTGCTGGAGGAGTTATAGGTTACTTTACTAAGGATATCGTTGAGAGAAATAAATTATTAAGGGTTAAAGAAGAAGCAGAGAGATTTTTGAGAGAGGCTAAAGAGAAAGCTCAAGAAATTATAAGAAAGGCAGATTTAGATGGTAAAGAATTACTCTATAAGTTAAGAGTGGATTTTGAGAAAAGAACTACTCAGAAAAAAGATGAGCTCGCTCAACTGGAAAAAAGAATTTCTCAAAGAGAAGAGAATTTGGAGAAGAGACTGGATTTTATTGAGAGCAAAGAAAGAGAAATAAGTAAGAAAGAAGCACAGATTAGTAATCTTATGCAGGAACTTACTACTAAGAATAATCATTTGAAACAACTTATCCAAGAAGAAAAAGATAAACTTCAGAAAATATCTTCTCTTACTCCCGAAGAAGCAAAAAACTTACTGCTTAAGATGTTTTCTGAAGAATTGAAAGCAGAAAAAGCGATAATGCTTAAGCAAATTGAGGAGGAAGTAAAAGAGGAAGCAGATAAGAAGGCGAAAGAGATTATTTCTTTAGCTATTCAAAGATGTGCTGTAGAGCATACTACGGAAACCACAGTGAGTGTAGTTCAGTTACCTAACGAAGAAGTAAAGGGTAGAATTATTGGTAGAGAAGGAAGGAATATACGCGCTTTTGAGATGGTTACAGGAGTTGACTTAGTTATCGACGATACACCCGAGGCAGTGAGTATCTCTAGCTTTGACCCTATAAGGAGAGAGATAGCGAGAATAGCTTTAGAAAAATTAGTTATGGATGGTAGGATACATCCCGCTAGAATAGAGGAGGTTATTGATAAGGTAAAAAAAGATTTTGAAAGGCAGTTGGTAGAGGAAGGTAAAGCAGTAGCTTTTGAATTAGGTATACATAATCTTCATTACGAGATTATAAAATTATTAGGCAAGTTAAAGTATCGTACCAGTTTTGGTCAAAATGCTCTTCAGCATTCTAAAGAGGTAGCGTTTATTATGGGTATATTAGCCGGCGAACTTGGTTTAGACCCAAGGATAGCTAAGCGAGCAGGTTTACTTCATGATATAGGTAAAGCGGTTGACCATCAGGTGGAAGGAACACATTCTAATATCGGGGGAGAACTTTTGAGAAAATATGGCGAGAACGAGATTGTAATTAATACTGCTGAATCTCACCACGAAGAGGCAGAATTTAAATCAATATATTCTGTTTTAGCATTAGTTTCAGATGCTATTTCTGCTTCTCGCCCGGGAGCAAGGAGAGAGACTTTAGAAAATTATATAAAGAGATTAAAAGAATTAGAATCTATTGCTACCAATTTTGAAGGTGTAGAGAAAGCATTTGCTATTCAAGCAGGGAGAGAAATAAGAGTTATTGTTCAACCTAATAAAGTTAAAGACGAAGATATGCATCTCTTAGCTTATCAGATAAAGAAAAGTGTTGAGAAAGATATGGAGTACCCCGGACAGATAAAAATTACTGTGATAAGAGAGACGCGTACTGTAGATTACGCTAAATAGTCTAAAAATTTCCCTGTAGAAACTAATTGTATATTTCTTGAAAAAGGATAAAATATAAAAATATGAAGGTGCTTTTCATTGGGGATATAGTAGGGGGTCCGGGGAGAAATTACCTTAAGGAGCGGCTTCCCCAAATACGTAAGGAAGAAAGTATAGATTGTGTAATCGCTAATGGAGAAAATAGCGCTGGTGGTTCAAGTATAACTTTTCAAACCGCAAAGGAGATTATAGATTGTGGGGTAGATTTTATTACCAGTGGTGACCATATTTTTAAGAAGAAAGAGTCAAAAGAAGCTTTGGAAAAATTGGACGTTTTACGTCCACTTAACTATGGTAATTTAGCTTACGGTAGAGGCTATTTAATAAAAGAGATAAAAAATGTGAACGTAGGAGTAATAAATTTATTAGGAAGAGTATTTATGCAACCGATAGATTGTCCTTTTAAATCCGTAAGAGATATTTTGGATGAGATAAGGAGTAAAGCAAAAGTTATAGTTGTGGATATTCATGCGGAAGCAACCAGTGAAAAATTAGCCCTTGGATATTTCCTTGGTGGTAAGGTTAGCGCGGTAATTGGTACGCATACCCATATACCAACTGCTGATGAGCGGATAATAGATGGATTTACTGCTTATATTACCGATGTGGGTATGACTGGTAGTTTCGATTCTATTTTAGGGAGAGAAAAATATCGGATAATAGAGCGTTTTATTACCAATTTGCCTGTGAGATTTAATTTAGCTGAAGAAGATGTGCGTATCCAAGGAGTTATTTTAGAAATAGATTCATTAACGGGAAGATCTTTGAATATAAAAAGAGTAGAGTATAAAAAGGAGGTTTGATGATTTGGATTGGCAAAGAAAAAAGGATTTTCCCGAGAGCGACTTTCCCTTGCAAGATAACTGTTGGGCCAACGGATATTTATTTTAACTCTCATACGGAGAATATTGGAGAAGGAGGGGTAAAGGTTATTTTAGAAGAGAAATTGAAGAGAGCAATGCCGGTAAATTTAGAGATTATTTTAGGCGAAGATAAAAAGATAATTTGTAAAGGACAAGTAGTTTGGGTGGAAGAGAGAGTTAATCCCTTGAGTGGTAAGGCATCTTTCTTCGATACAGGTATTCAATTTTTGGATATGTCCGAAAATGACAGAAATTATATAAAGAAATTAGTAGATACCCTTATTGCTCAAAATAAAGTTTAATTAAGATACTTAAGTGGAAAGACGGAGATTCCCCAGAGTAAGGTTCCCCTGTAAAATAACTATTTATTTACCCGAAGAATTTAATATAATAACCCATACGGAAAATATTGGTTGCGGAGGAGTAAGAGTGCTTGTGGAGAAGAGATTAAAATTATCTTCTATCGTTGGTTTGGAGTTATTCGTAGGTGAGATTCAACCAGTAAGATGTAAAGGGAAAGTAGTCTGGGAGATAGAAAATAAGAATCCTTTGAATAATCAGGTCACTTTATTCGATATAGGGTTAGAATTTATTGATATTAAAGAGGTTAATAGGGAGCGTATTAGAGAACTTGTAGATAAAGTTAATGAATATTTGGGAGTATATGTTAGAACGGATTAATTTCCCTAAAGATATTAGACAGAGTAGTATCGAAGAGTTAAAAATTTTAGCTGAAGAGATAAGAAGGGTTATTATTGATACAGTTTCTAAAAAAGGAGGTCATTTAGCTTCTTCTTTGGGAGCGGTAGAATTGTGTTTAGCTATACATTACTGTGCAAATACTCCTAAGGACACTTTAATTTTTGATGTTGGTCATCAAGCTTATGCTCATAAGATAATTACAGGGAGAAAAAATTTATTTGCAAAGTTAAGAGAATATAAAGGTATAAGCGGTTTCCCTAACCCTGAAGAATCCAATTATGATGTTTATATTTCTGGACACGCCTCCACAGCTATTTCTTGGGGGCAAGGTATTGCTGAGGCAAAGAGATTAAAAAAAGATACTTCTAAGACAATAGTAGTAATTGGTGATGGTTCTTTAACAGGAGGAATGTGTTTTGAAGCGTTAAATAACTGTGGACATAGTAAAAGTGATGTTTTGGTTATTTTTAATCATAATGAAATGAGCATATCTTATTCTACAGGCTCATTAGTTCACTATTTAAACAAGATAATTTCTCTTCCCATTTATAATCGCATAAAAAAAGAATTGGATAATTTCTTAACACACTTACCTTCTTTTGCTTACAGATTAGTAAAGAAGGCAAAAAAGTTTGAGGAAGCAATAAAAGGTTTAATTGTGCCGGGGATTTTTTTTGAAGAGTTAGGTTTTAGATACTTTGGTCCCTTAGATGGACACAATTTAAATCTACTTATCCCTACCCTAAATAATATTTTATCTTTAAAAGGTCCGCGCCTACTACATGTAATTACTAAGAAAGGTAAAGGTTATAGCTTTTCTGAAAATAATCCAGAAGAATTCCATAGCGTGTTACCATTTTCTGTTTCTACAGGTAAACCGATTAGATTAATTAAAGAAGGTTTTGGCGAAGTTATGGCAAAAAAATTAGTTTCTTTGGGTAAAGAGAATCAAAGAATAGTAGCAATTACTGCCGCGATGGCAAAAGGAACAGGTTTAAACATTTTTTCTCAGGCTTTCCCTGAACGATTTTGGGATGTGGGTATAGCTGAGGAACATGCTGTAGGATTAGCGAGTGGATTGGCGAGAGCAGGTTTTAGGCCATTTGTGGCGATATACTCAACTTTTTTACAGCGTTCATTTGACCAGATTGTTCACGATGTAGCTTTGCAGAAATTACCGGTAGTATTCTGTGTGGATAGAGCGGGATTTGTAGGGGAAGATGGTCCTACCCATCACGGGGTTTTTGATATAAGTTATTTGAGGATAATACCCAATATGATTTGTATGGCACCTAAGGATAAATTAGAATTAGAAGATATGTTGGAATTCTCTTTAACTATTGATTTACCTTGCAGTATTCGGTATCCTAAAGGTGAGAGTTATGTATTAGGTAAAAAGAGAAGTAATATTGGTTTAGGAAAATCTGAGATTCTATGTGAAGGTAAAGATATTTGTATTATAGCTTTGGGTTCAATGGTAAAAGAGGCTTATGAGGCAGTTAATTTATTGCAGGATAAAGGGTTGAGTGTGTTTTTTGTTAATGCTCGGTTCATAAAACCATTGGATGAAGAGCTACTCGATTTCATAGGAGCTAATTTTAAGTTCGTAGTTACTGTAGAAGAGGGTATTTTAAATGGTGGCTTTGGTAGTGCGATTTTAGAGTTTTATGAGAGAAGAGATTGTTTAGGAAGGTTAAATATAAAGAGATTGGGTATAACTGATGAGTTTTCTACTTTTGCCTCTCGGGAACAACTTTTAGAGATATATGGATTAGATAGTAAATCCATAGCAAAAAGAGTATTAGATATTTTCAAAGAAGAAAGCATTCTCTCCTTTTCTTATAGCCGTAAAAGATAGAATAAAATGGACAGAAGATTAAAAGTTAGATTTGCTCCTTCTCCCACAGGATTTTTACATATCGGTAGTGCTCGCACAGCCCTATTTAACTGGATATTTGCAAAAAAATACAATGCGGAGTTTATTTTAAGAATTGAAGATACTGATAGAGGCCGTTCTAAGGAAGAGTACCTTAATGAAATATTGGATTCATTACAATGGTTAGGAATAAATTGGGATAAAATATACCATCAGTCACAACGTTTAGAGATATATAAGGATTATGCTAATAAATTGGTAGAGAGTAAGAAAGCATTTGTAGAAGATGGAGCGATAATTTTTAGATACGAATTGGATAGTATTAGTTTTGATGATTTGATTCGTGGATATATTGAATTTAAAGAGTTACCAAAAGATACAGAAGTTATAATTAAATCTGATGGTACCCCCACTTATAATTTTGCTTGCTGTGTAGATGATGTATTGTTAGGGATAACCCATGTGATAAGAGGGGAGGACCATATTCCCAATACACCCAAACAACTTCTAATGTACAGAGCATTAAATTTTACTCCTCCTTACTTTGCTCATCTGCCAATGATTCTTTCTAGCGAGGGAGGTAAACTATCTAAAAGGTTTGGGGCTACATCTATAAGAGAATATAGGGATGCCGGTTATTTACCAGAAGCAATCGTTAACTATCTTTTACTTTTAGGATGGGCACCGGGGAAAAATAGAGAAATAGTATCCATGGAGGAGGCTGTTAGATTATTCGAATTAAAGAACGTTAATAAGACGGGAGCTGCTTTTTCGCTTGATAAATTAGATTGGGTTAATTCAGAGTATATAAAGAAACTTGCTTCTGAGGAATTTTTTAAATATGCAAAAGAATTTTTAGAAAGGCAAAATTTTTTACCTTTGGGAGTGGAAGAAGAATATGTTAAAAAAGTAATTTTGCTCTTTCAAAATAGAATAAGCAAATTGTCAGATTTAAAGGAATGGACTTATTCTTGTTTTTTTGATAATTATACCTACTCCCAAGATACACAAGAGATTTTGGTAAAAGAGCTTTCTAAAGAAATTAGTTTTTTGATTACTAAATTAGATAAGATAAGTTCTTTTGATAAAATTACCGTGGAGAAGGAATTTCGCGCTACTGCTCAGGAATTAGGGTTAAAGGCAGGTGATTTAGTTCACCCTGTAAGGGTAGCACTTACAGGCAGACGAATAGGTCCGGGATTATTTGAAGTAATGGAAGTTTTGGGAAAAGAAAGAGTAATTAAGAGATTACTTAGACTATTGAATTTTTGGCAACAAACAAAAGCTATATGATAAAAAAATACGATGTGACTTCTAATATAAAGATTCAAAGTTTTATAGAGCAGATGAGCCAAAGTAAAAAATATTTTATCAATTCTTTTAATCTCAAAAACTTAGACTTTTAACTTTTTATTAGTTTTTCTTGCTTCAGCCTTAGAATTTCTGATTTTGAGACTTTAAAATGAAATCTCACCTTGTAAAAATATACTTGTTATTTATTACATCCTCAATCCTGATTTCCTGTAAGCAAACAAATTATCAAAAGTTATATATAAATGGTAAATTGTATTATTTAGAGTTAGCTATTACACCCCAACAAAGATTGCGAGGATTAATGTTTAGAAATAATTTAAAAGAAAATAGGGGTATGCTTTTTATATTTGAAAAAGAAGATATATATCCCTTTTGGATGAAGAATACCTTTATACCCTTAGATATAATTTGGATAAATGAAAATAAAGAAGTTGTGTTTATTAAACATAGTGCGCAACCATGTAAAGAAGAGATATGTCCTAGTATATATCCTGATAAGAAAGCAAGGTTCGTTTTAGAATTTAAGGGAGGGACAGCA
>JAMWBQ010000099.1 GCA_023819315.1 Candidatus Omnitrophota bacterium | reverse complement strand
TATTAACTCTCAGGATAACTCCTCGAAACTTAGAAGAATAATCTTTTATCCACTCTTCTACACAGTATTTACCTACTATTTTTAAAATTTCCTCTATTTTCTCTCTCTGCCTATATCCAAATTCTATTATAATAAACCTCTCATTTTTTAAATATCTCCATGCCTCATTTAATATCCTTCTAATAAATTTTAATCCATCCCCACCACCATCCAAAGCTATTCTTGGTTCATAATCTAATGAACCATTTATATATTTACTTTCTACATAAGGTGGATTGGAAATAATTAAATCAAAAACATTCTCTTTAAATCCTGATAATAGATCCGCCCTTATTAGTTTTACAGGAACACAGTGATGTTTTATATTTACCTTACCTATTTTCAAACTATTTTCACTTATATCTGAGGCGAAAATTTTAACATATTTTTCCACATATTTAGCGATAGAGACAGCGATATTAGCCGAACCACAACATAAATCAAGGATAAAGGAAAGTTTTTTAATTTTAATAAATTCTAAAGCTTTCTCTACAATAACTTCTGTATCTTTCCGAGGTATCAGTGTGGAAAAATTAACGAAGAAAGTAAAACCATAAAATTCTTCTTGACCTAATAAATAAGCTAAAGGGATTCCTTTGACATACAAACTTTTTAAATAGTTAAGCTTATCCAACTGTTCACCGTTTAGAAAATAATCGTCCACATAAACTCTAACCATATCTTTATGAAAAAGTACGTTCATAAGGTAAGCTAAATCGCTCCTTAAAAAATAATATCTATTTTTTTCTACCCACTCTTTAAGCCTCATATGAAAGATTATTCTAACTGGAGAACCTTTGCCCTTGATTCTTTTATTAGACCTTTAATTATCTCATCTAAATCGCCTTCGAGAATCTCTTCTAAACGGTATACTGTTAAATTTATACGGTGATCGGTAACTCTTCTCTCTGGAAAATTATAAGTTCTTATCTTTTCACTTCTTTCCCCTGTCCCTATCTGTAATCTTCTCTCACGGGTAATCTTACTATTTTCTTCCTGTTTCATCTTATCTAATAATCTGGCTTTAAGTACGCGCATAGCTTTTTCCCTATTTTTAATCTGCGAACGTTCATCCTGACAAGCTACCACTATCCCTGTAGGTATATGTGTAATCCTCACTGCCGAATCTGTTCTATTAACATATTGCCCACCATGACCTCCTGCCCTATAAGTATCTATCCTTAACTCATTGGGGTCTATTTTCAATTCTATATTTTTAGGCTCAATTAAAACTGCCACTGTCACTGTAGAGGTATGAATTCTTCCTCCCGCTTCAGTAACAGGGACTCTCTGCACCCTGTGAACGCCACTTTCAAATCTAAGATGTAAATAACAACCTTTACCTTTAACAGAGAAAATAATTTCTTTAAATCCTCCTATCTCTGTAGGATGAGAACTTAAAACTTCCATTTGCCATTTCTTATTTTCAATATACCTCGAATACATCTTAAACAAATCAGCAGCAAAAAGAGCGGATTCTTCTCCTCCTGCTGCCGCTCTTATCTCTACAATAATATCCCTATCAGTATCCTCATCATCTTCAAAAAAGATATCTTCAATCCTCTCTTCCAAAGCCTTTATCTTACTGTCAATCTTAAGAATCTCTTCTTTAGCCAATTCTATTAATTCTCTTTCTTCTTCTTTGTTTTTAATAATTTCTTTTAAATGCTCCTTCTCCTTTAAATATCTTTCTCTCTCAGAAATTATATCCATAATCTTACTAATAAAAGCAAACCGCTTAGTCAAATTCTGATACCTCTCTTTATCCTTAAATACCTCCTGAGAAGATAACTGTTGGGAAATACTAAAGTACTCCTCTTTAATCTTATCGTAATTAACCATTTTTATACTTTATCCTAATTAAACGTTCTCTCTTTTACCATACTTTTTAATAAATTTCTCTACCCTTCCTTCAGAATCTACGAATTTCTGTTTACCGGTAAAGAAAGGATGACATTTAGAACAAATCTCTACATTAATCGTCTTTTTAGTAGAACGTGTATGAATTACATTTCCACAAGCACACATAATTGTAGCAAACTCATATTTGGGATGAATTCCTTCTCTCATTTTAATTACCTCCTTATGTTTGAGTTACTTAACCCTATATTTAAACAATCAAAAAGAGAATTTAATTATATCACAATTGTTTATTGAGAGTTAATAAAAATTCTACGTTACTCTTTGTTTTAGACAGCTTTTCAATCAATAATTCTAAAGCTTCCGTAGAGCTTAAATCGTTTAACGCCTTTCTTAATGTCCAAATACGTGGTAATTCATCTTGGTGGAAAAGAAGTTCTTCTCTACGGGTGTTAGAACGTTTAATATCTATTGCTGGATATATTCTTCTCTGGAATATACTTCTATCTAAAGTAATCTCCATATTACCCGTTCCTTTAAACTCCTCAAAGATAACCTCATCCATTCTTGAACCGGTATCCACTAAGGCTGTAGCAATTATTGTTAAAGACCCTCCTTCCTCTAATGCTCTTGCTGCTCCAAAGAAACGCTTAGGTTTATGTAAGGCATTGGAATCTATTCCTCCGGAAAGTATTCTCCCTGAATGAGGCTCAACAAGATTATAAGCTCTGGCTAATCGGGTAATACTATCTAAAAGTATTACTACATCTTTTTTATGTTCTGACAGTCGTTTAGCCTTTTCTAACACTATCTCTGCTACTTTAACATGTCTATCCGCTGGTTCATCAAAAGTAGAACTTATCACCTCCCCTTTAACCATAGCTTTCATCTCTGTAACTTCTTCCGGCCTCTCATCAATAAGAAGCACTATAAGTATAACATCAGGATAATTCTTCATTATAGCATTAGCAATTTTCTGTAGAAGAACAGTCTTACCACTATAAGGAGGAGCAACAATTAAGCCCCTTTGCCCTTTGCCTATAGGACACAACAAATCAAGAATTCTTGTAGAAAACTCCTCGGGAACGGTCTCTAAAATAAATCTATCTTTAGGGTAATGGGGAGTTAAGTTGTCAAACAAAACTCTATTCCTAGATTGCTCGGGGTCCTCAAAATTAACTGCCTCTACTTTTAAAAGAGCAAAATATTTTTCATTGTCTTTAGGTGGTCTTATATGCCCACTAACAGTATCCCCATCCCTTAAGGCAAATTTTCTTATCTGAGAAGGAGAAATATAAATATCATCTGGGGAAGGAAGATAGTTGTAGTTAAATGAACGTAAAAAGCCGAATCCTTCGGGTAAAATCTCTATAACCCCACTGCCAAACATTAAACCTTCTTTTTCCGCCTGTGCCTGTAAAATTTTAAAAATAAGGTCTTGTTTCTTCAAGCCACTTACACCATTGATATTTAACTCCTTAGCAATCTTGTTCAACTCAGAAATTTTCATCTCCTTAAGCATTCCTATATCCATTCTTCTACCCCCTTTTTAATTCCTTCCATATCAAATCTATATTTTTCTTTAAAATATTTTTAGGACAATCATTCCTTATAACAAAATCAGAGATTCTTTTTTTTTCTCTAAAAGGTAAAAAAAGTTTGAGCCGTTTTTCAGCCGCATATCGACTAAGGCCAAATCTATGCTTAATCCTCTTACAAAGAACTCTTTTAGAAGTATGAACTAAAATTACCTTATCAAACAAAGTTTCTAATTTTTTTTCAAAGAGTAAAGGCACCTCTGCTACAAACACCCCTTCTTTTCTTCTTTTCTCTTTTATCCATCTTTTTAAATCCCTTATTATAAAAGGATGAACTATACTCTCTAATTCCTGAAGAGAATTATGGTCAGAAAAAACTATCTTAGCTAATCTTTTTCTTATCAACCTACCTTTTTTGTCGAACGCTTTAGGAAAATTACTCTTAACTCTCCTGTAAACGAGTGATTGTTTATTTAAATAGTAGGTGTGCACAATATCATCGGAATTAAAAATCACTGCACCCTTTCTTCTCAATAATCTTAAAACCGTGCTCTTACCACTACATAAACTACCAGTTATGGCAATAACCGGCATATTTAATCTTCCTTAATTCACAAAATTAGCCTGTACATATTCATATATTCCTTAGCTGTCCTCTGCCAGGAGAAATTATACTTAGTTATCTTCTTCAATAACTTTAACCATTCCTCTTTTCTCTCAAAAACTTCCTTGGCTCTCTCTATGGTATTTATCAAATCTATTTCGCTGTAATTTTTGAAAACAAATCCTCCTCCTTTATCGCTATAATCAACCACCGTATCAGCTAACCCACCTGTATGGTGAACTATGGGTACAGTAGCGTATCTATAACTAATCATCTGAGAAAGTCCACAAGGCTCAAAACGAGAAGGAAGTAAAAAACAGTCACAGCTGGCGTAAATTTTATGAGCTAATTCCTCATCGAATTTAAGAAATAACACAAAAGATTTTTTATTCCTCTTTTCTATATCCTGTAAAATCTTATGATACTTTTCCTCTCCTAAACCAAGAATTACTACTTGGTGTTTTTTTAGAATTTTTTCCAATCCTTTAGATAAAATATCTATTCCTTTCTGTTCAGCTAAACGGGAAACCATACCTAACAATAAAGTGTTCTTCTTTTCTGCTAATCCAAACTCTTTTTGAAATCTATTTTTATTTATGTATTTATCCTCTAAGTTTCTAGGAGAATAATTCTTATAAATAAACTTATCCTTATAAGGGTCCCAAACACTATAATCAATAGCATTGAGTATGCCGATCAGCCTATCCTTCTTTTCCCTCAAAACTCCCTCAAGTCCACAACCAAACTCTTGTGTCTGAATTTGCTTAGCATAGGTTGGACTTACTGTATTAACCATATCGGCAAATACTATCCCCCCTTTTAAAAGGTTAATCTTTCCATAAAACTCTAAATATTGAATAGAAAAATACTCTCCTGAAATACCAAGGATAGAAAACTTATCTTGTGGGAAAATACCCTGATAGGCAAGATTATGAATAGTCAAAACTAACTTAGCACTCTTGAATACGTCCTTATATTTTGTTCTTAAAAAAATTATTAAAGGTGCTGTTTGCCAATCGTTACAATGAACGATATTAGGATTAAAATTTATTTTTCTCATAATTTCAATCACTTGATTATTAAAAAAAGCGAATCTCTCTAAATTATCAGGATAATCACCCTTAGGTGTGCCGTACAAAGCATCACGTAAAAAATAATTGTCGTTTCTTACAAAAATAACTTCTACATTACCCACCTTAGAAATACCAAAAGATTGGTCTAAGATTTGAGGATTAATATTCTTATATAAAGGCATAAAGACTTTAACTTCACACCCTTCATCAGCTAACGCCCAAGGCAAAGCACCACTTACATCAGCTAATCCTCCTGTTTTAGCAAAAGGGAACACTTCTGAAGAACAAAAAGCCACCTTCATACTCACCTCCTATACTATTGGTTGTAACTCTAACCAATTTTTCCCTATCTTAATATTTACCAATACAGGCACTACTAATTCTAAACCGCCTTCCATACACTCCTTAACGATAGAAATAACTTTATCTAACTCTTTATCCAAAACATCAAAAACCAATTCATCGTGGATCTGAATAATTAATTTTGAATTAAGATTATTTTTATTAAACTCCCTAAATATTTTAACCATAGCCA
>JAMWBQ010000016.1 GCA_023819315.1 Candidatus Omnitrophota bacterium | reverse complement strand
CCATAATACCACCTCCTTTTTGCTTCTAAGAGGTGGTATTTTACATCAAGTTACCCTGACATTTCTACTTTGCAATAAGGTGACATTATTATATTGCGGTGACACTAAAATTTTTATATTTGTGAACTGATATAGGTGCATCATACCCACCTTTGTCTTCTTCTTTATAACATTCTTTAAGCAAGGTTTAAACTCCTATCGGTGGTAAATTAAGTATCCCTTCATCTATTTCTGGAAATCGCTTTCTTAATATCTCAATAGGTGCTTTGTTATATTGGTGTTCTGAAGACAAAAAGGCTGGCGGTGGTATCCTGGCATATTCTATTTTGTTAGCTACAAGCACTCTTTAAAAAGCTATAGAGCCGGTTTATTCTCTTCCTCACTGAACATATGAATTCGCTCCCATTATCAGTCTGCAAGATGATTCTTGCCGTATTTATACCGTAGCTTTTTAACTGCTCATTTACATAACAAATCAAAGAAATCTCGGTAATATTCTTTTGCTCTTCTAAAAATCCAGAATAAAGAATTAAGTGTAGTAACAATATTGGTCGGCTCATAACAAGGTATACGATTATCTATCCTTGATGAGAAATCTTTGTTTGTAGCCTAGGGGCTGTTTCTTAACAAAAGATTGTCTCTTTGGTAACTTTTAAAAAATTTAGCTGCCTTTTTAAAAAATTAACCCTTAAAGCCCTTAGAAACTTAAAATCATCTTTAGAAAATTAAAGGCTCAAGGTAGATACCTTGTAACTATATTGTTCTTTCTTAAAATCTCATCATATTTGCAAAGTGCTTCTTCTAAGACAATCTTGCCAAGCTCCTGCCTTATATCAAAAACACCTTCCTCTACGCCATCAAGGATTAATCATTTTACAGAAATTTTTACCTTATTTCCTGTTTGTAAAAGCAAAATAAGAATTTCATATTTTTAAAGAACATAACTTAAGGTTTATTTTTCTTCAAAATCTTATACATTTTTAGCGACACCCCTTTTGTGTAAATCTTGCATTTGCTATTTACCATTTACAATCTTATACATTTTAAGCGATGAGCACCTTTGCATATTAATCTAAATCACTTCAATGTAAAAACAATATAAACTTCCATTTCAACAAATGATGCCTCTATCTCTTTGGGAATAGGTGGGAAGGGAGTTGCTCTTTTTATGGTGTTAACTGCTTCCTCGTCTAAAATACTAAAACCAGATGAACGAATAATCTTAATATCGCTACTTAACCCATTAGCTAAAACTATAAAACTTAAATGAACTATCCCTTCAATTCCTTGTTTCTTTGCAAAAAGTGGATATCTTCTTGCTTCTTGTATTTTTTGTTTAACCACATCTTGATAACGAAACATTGTTTCTGCGTCTTGATTAACTGCTTTAATTGTCTGGCAGGTCTCTTCTTTTTTTTCAACTGTTTGGTATTTGACAAGTTCCTTCATTGTTATTTCTTCGGACTTATTTTGTTGTTTTAATTTAAACTGTTCTGGCGATTCCAAAACCTCTTTAATTTTCTTTTCTTTTCCTATGTTATCTATGCGTGGTAAACTCGAAAGCTCTTCTACATCTATTTTTACTACAATTTCTTTTGGTGTGTTAAGTTTGGGGAATTGTTCATTAATTAGAGGCGCACATAAAAATATACAATGCCCGACAAAGGATACTAAAAATGCAGTTATAATTGCTTTATCAGTTGACATCTTTTGCTGTTTTAGTAGAAATTATTAAACTTTCAGCTTTTGCTTGCTTTGCTATATCCATAACCTTTACAGCCAAACCCAAATCAATTTTTTCATCAGCCTTAATGATAACGTTTTTTTCTTTAGTTTGATTTATTTTTATACTCAATTTTTCGTTTAGTTTATCTAAAGTAACCGGTTCGTTGTTTAAATAAATGAGATTATCTTCTGTAATAAAAATAACTATGTTTTCTTGTGTATACACTTGTGCTGTAGTAGCTATAGGTAAAGTAATCTTTATTCCCGCATCAGTAACAAAATGAGAAATAAGCGCAAAAAAAATTAAAAGTTGAAAAACAACATCTATTAATGGGGCAATATTAATCTGGGTATCGGCTTTTTTTCTTCTTTCAAATTCCATCTTTTCGCTCCTACCTTAATGACATATCGCAAGTCGCCTATTGCAAATCACATATAGCATATCGTTCTTTGCCCTTTACAATTTACTATTTACAATTAGCCATTTGCTATTTGCAACTCAATTACTTCAGTAGCTACATCTTTCATTTCTGCCACAATATTGTCTACTTTCCCTTCAAAATAATGATACGCAACTAAAGTTGGAATAGCTACAAATAAACCAGCAGCGGTAGTAATAAGCGCTTCCCAAATACCACCAGCTAAAGCCTGTGCATCAACTTTACCACCCAGCTCTTGTATTTTCATAAAAACCCGAATCATCCCGGTTACTGTCCCTAATAAACCTAAAAGAGGCGCAATATTGCCAATAATTGCTAAAATTTGCAAATTTTTCTCTAACTGGCGTATAAACTTAGAACCAGCTCTTGAAATTAGTTTTTCTTTCTCTTCTAAAGTCCTATGTCTAATGCGAATCCCGATGGCTAAAATGTGGGCAATAGGTCCTGGGGTGCTTTCGCATAATTTTAAAGCTTCGTCAGGCTTACCCTCTTTTAGAAGATTTTTTATTCGAGTAAAAATGTTAAAAATTTTTGTTTTTATTTTATAAAAATACCAAAAGCGCTCTAAAATAATTGCAAAAGAAACTATTGAGCATAACAAAATTGGCCACATTAGGAGACCACCTTTTAAAAACAAACTAAACATTTGTTTTTCTCCTTCTTTAAATATTTCTTATTGCCTCATTTAAAAATTAATCTTTATACCACCATAAAACTCCCTCGGTGGCATATTATAACCATGCACATCTTGATATTTTTTATCAAATATATTTTCAAATCTGGCAAGAACATGGAAGTTTTCTGTGATATCATAAGAAGTAGTTAAACCAACAGTTGTATATGCTTTTTTAGTAATAAGTTCAGATGGCCAACTTGTGTAATCAGTATCCTTGCGAATTCCCACATAGGTTATACCAATATTTAAATTAGCTTTTGGTAAAAATCGCCAATTAACATCAAAATTAGCTTGTCTTTTTGGACGTCTTAACAATTCAAGTCCTGTTATTTTGTCCTTGGTGTCTGTATAAGTAAAATTAGCTCCCATTGTGAGCTTCTCATAAGGCGAAAATTTTGTTTGAAGTTCAAAACCTTTTGTCTTGGCTTTACCAATATTCTTATATTTCCAAGTAGCTGAATCCCAATCAATCATATTTTTAAAGTCATTATGAAAATATGTCAGGCCAAAAGACACCTTATTATCAAGAAGATTTTGCTCAAATCCAAAATCATAGCTTTTGCTCTCATCTGGTTTAAGTTCAGGACTTCCATAATTTGAATAAAGTTGATACAGCGAAGGTGCCTTAAATCCTGTTCCCCAATTTGCTTTAAGACGCAAACCTATATTAGGAATAATGTAAGCTGTAGATATCTTATAATTAGTTTCTGTTCCAAAAAGTTGATGAACATCTGCCCTAAATCCTGGGGTAATAAATAAATAATCCCAAAGCATAAGTTGATTTTGTAAATACCAACCTTTATTATTTATTTTTTTCCTATCAAATTTACTCTCATATGGTCCCCAGACGCTTTCTGAATAATAATAGGATGAGACCATTTCTTCCTCATATTCAAAACCACAAGTAATTGTATCCCAATCAGCGGGAGTAAAATTATGTTGCCATTCAAATTTTTTATTATTCCCTTTATACCAACTGTTTTCATAATCGTTTGGTTCAAACACATCTTTTTCATCCAAATATTTCCTGCGCAGATCATGATAAGAAAAAGATACCTCTTGCAACCACCAAGAGTTTATAGATTGACTAAAAGAGCTTTTAAAACTTAAATCCCTCCAATATGCAGTATAATTTGGGTCATCATCGTAAGAACCATCATCAAGATAAGTTTTCGCATCTGTAAAACGAGCAACTAAACTCAATTCACTATTATCAAAAAGCTTATAACACATTTTGGAGGAAATGACGGTATTGCTATAGCCGTCATCTTCGCTACCGCTTGTAACTTTATTGATACCGTTAGAATCAAGACGCGAGACAGACACGTAATAATTGAATCTATCTAAACTGCCACTTAGACCTAAATTCTCTCTAAAAGTATTGTGTGAACCTCCTTCAAAATAACCATTCCATGTTGGCTTACCCTCTCCTTTCTTAGTGATAATGTTGATTACTCCTCCCATAGCATCTGAACCATAAAGTGTAGATTGTGGCCCACGAACTATTTCAATGCGTTCAATATTATCCACTGTTAAATGGGCAAAATCGAAAGAGCGGTCAGTTGACATCGGATCATTGACTTCGACCCCATCAATCAAAACCAGAGTCTGTCCTGCTTTTGCACCGCGAAGATATATTGAAGTTACGCCTCCGAAGGCACTATTTTGCACAACAGCAACACCTGGTATTCCTTTTAAAACTTCATAAACTGTTTGCTTCCCTGACCTCTTTATCTCATCTTCACTAATAACAGTGGTTGAACTTCCAACTTCAGCCTGATAATTTAAAGTTTTGGTTGCTGTAACAATTATTTTTCCCAAATCATATTTTTTCTCCTCAGCTAAAACATTACCTCTTATAAGCACAACTAAAATAATCCCCAACAAACTTAAAATTTTCTTTTTCATCTTCTCCTCCCTCGAGAATACTTCCCAGATATACAATCGTCCGGGCTCGTTTGGCAAATAGAATATAGCAATTTGCCAACATTACCGTTGCGGGGCAGCGCTTTGAATTCCTCACCTAAAAAGGCTTGGTCACAAAGACTTCCTCTGTATATCTGGCGCAAATAACTAAATTAACCTAACTCCACTTCAAACAACCCCTCAAATTAAATTTATACCCACCTCCTTTCTTCAGTTTCATCAATTCTTTCTTTTTAGAATTCAATCCCTCTTCTACTTCTTAATCCCACATCATGTGGATGCTTTATTTTTCTTATTTGGCTAACTAAATCTGCTTTATCAATTATTCTTTGCGTTGCTCCACGGCCTGTTAAAATAAGCTCTAAATTTTTTGGCTTTTTCTCTAACAATTGAATTAACTCTTCTTCACTAATAAATCCATCGCGAAGAGAAATAAAAATCTCATCAATTATAAGAACATCGTATTTTTTTTCTTTAAAAATTTTCTCAATAAATTTTAAACCTTTATGACAATCGTTAGAAATTTCAGATATTTTTATTTTTTTAAAAAAATGTGGATGCGCTTTAGCAAATCCAAAGATATCAACCCCTAACTTTTTTAAACATTTTAATTCTCCATAACCAAACCTATCCGGATCTTTATGAAAATAAATATAACAAACCTTAAAATTATGGCCTCTTGCTCTTATAGCCAAACCAACGGCAGAGGTGGTTTTCCCTTTACCATCTCCCGTATAAATCTGAATTAACCCTTTTCTCATTAGACACCTCTCTTTTTTGAGAAACTAACAATATATATGGTTTAGAAGAGAAAGGATTTTCCTCCACTAAAACCTCTGTTTTATATACCTCTTTTATAATATGAGAATTCAATATCTCCTTGGGTGTTCCTACCTGATAAACCTTACCTTCGTTTAAAAGGACTAATTTTTCACAATATTCACTTGCTAAATTAAGATCATGCAAAACCATAACCACTGTAAGTTTAAACTCTTCATTTAATCTTTTTATTAGGTCTAAAATTTTTACTTGATGGGCAATATCTAAATGTAAAGACGGTTCATCTAATAAAAGTAATCTTGGCTGTTGTGTAAGGGCTTTTGCAATAAGTGCAAGCTGTCTTTCTCCACCACTTATATTTGAGATTAATTGGTCTTTAAGTTCCCAAATCTCTGTTAACTTAATGCAATTTTGGGCTACTTTTAAGTCTTCTTTTGATTCTAAAAACTGAAATTTTTTAATGTGTGGAATTCTGCCCAAAAGCACAAATTCCTCAACAGTCATATCTATACTATTAAAAGTTTGTGGAACTAATGCTATTTTTTTTGCCAACCCTCTAAAACTCATCTGCCAAATATCTTTTCCATCAAGAAGTATTTTCCCTTTTTTTGGTTTAAGTATCCGACTTATTGCTTTAAGAAGTGTAGTTTTACCTGCACCATTAGGTCCAATTATTCCAAAAATTTGACCCTTTTCAACTGTAAGATTTATATCTTGTAAAACAAATTCTAAATTTTTTTGTTGCCCAAAACTAAAAATAGTATCATAACCACAACTTAAATTTTGTATTTTAAGCATTGTTATCTACCTAAAATAAAATCTTTTTTAGTTAAAGCATAAATAAAAATGCTTCCACCTATTATGCCAGTAATCACACCTACAGGTAACTCTAAAGGAGAAATAATTGTTCTTGCTATCGTATCGGATAAAATCAGGAAACTTGCTCCCCCAAGAAATGAACTAATTAACAATATCCTATGGTCTTGCCCAACAAACATACGCATAAAATGTGGAACAACCAACCCAACAAATCCAATTATACCAGCCACAGATACACTAAAACCTGTAAGTAAAGATGCAAGTAAAAATAGAAACTTCTTAGTTCTTTCTACATTAATACCTAAATGAAGTGCTTCTTCTTCGCCTAAAGATAATGCATTAAGGTCAAAACAAAAAAAATAAGATGTCACCAAACCCAAAATAGATAAACTTAACACTAATTTTATAAGTATCCAGTTTGGCTCTTCTAAAGAACCCATAATCCAGAAAATAATTCCATGAAAATCTTCTATTTCAGAAATAGCCATCAATAACATAATTAAAGATGAAGCAATAAAACTTATCATCACCCCTATAAGCAAAAGCCCTTGAATTCTTAATACTCCTTTTCTTAAACTTAAAAAATAAACTAAAATAATTACTAAAATTGCTCCTAAAAATCCAGAAAAAGGTATAGATAAAATACCAATTATAGAATTTAGCTTCAAAATAATATTTAAACACACCCCTAAAGCCGCTCCACCTGAAATTCCTAAAGTATATGGCTCAACTAAGGGATTGCGAAACATTCCTTGTAAAATTACTCCCGCTAAACTCAATGCTCCACCTATAGCAAAACCTAAAATAATACGCGGTAAACGAATATTAAAAATAATAGCATATTCAGTTGTATATTTACCTTCCAAAATCAAAGAAAAAATTTTTTTAAAAGAGATACTTGCTGAACCAACACATAAAGAAAATATACTTACACATAAAAGAATTATCACCAAAACAAATATCCAAATTAACCAATAGATTAATTTATTTCTCATATATTTCTGGATGCAAAATACCAACCAATTCTTCTAAAGTTTCAATGAAACTTAAAGGTGTAGGACTACATAGTTTATAAGAATCAAATATATAAATTCTATTGTTCTTTACTGCACTTATTGTCTTATATCTTTGCCAAGTTTCTTTTTCTTTTTCTCCAATAATTCCCATAGTTGTTATAACTATTACATCCGGATTATCCATTAAAACTTTTTCTCTTGAATAAATACCCTTTCCTATAATTCCAACATTTTCTCCACCAGCAAATTCAATAAAATCATTGATAAATGTATCTTTTGTGGCTATCCATAGAGGTTTTACTCCTACCTGAATAAGCACTTTGGGTTTATCTAAATCTTTAATTTTTTCTCTAATAGAAGTTAGAAAATTTACTACTTTTTCTATAATTTCTTTTGCCTCTCTCTCTTTACCCACGATTCTACCTAACTCTAAAAATTGCTCGCAAATTTCAGTAAAATTTTTTGCCGAGGGAAATGTAATTACCTTTATACCTAATTTTTTTAATTTTTCTAAATCTTTTTGCTGTGCCAAAGGTGTTGCTAAAATTAAATCAGCCTTTAGATTAAAAATTTTTTCTACATTTACCTCAATAACTGTTCCAACCTTTTCTTTTCTTATAGCTTGTGGCGGTCTCTTACAATAAGTAGTTACACCAACAATTTTATCTTCTACTCCTAAAAGATAAAGCTCTTCAGTTATTGAGGGTCCTAATGAAATTATTCTTTGAGGAAATTTATCCTGACTATAAGTAGTTAAACAAAGAAAATAAAAAAGTATGAACAAAAAATAATCTTTTTTAACTTTTAATTTTTTCATCTTCTTTCTGCTTTAAGTTCCAAAAACCAATGTTTTTCTTTTAAAGTCTTTTTACCTATACTGAACTTAACTGGTTCTTTAAAAATCGGACCATCGTAAACAAAAGTGTGGTATTCACCTCTTTCACCGCACAGATCAATATTGCTTTTATTTTTAATTTCTTTTATAAATTCTTTATCAATTATCTTACCTAACCACTCTTTACCTAAAAATTGAGCACAAGTTACAACAACTATAGCCTTAAAACCTAAATTGATAAATTCATCTAATAGGTTCTCTCTTTTCTCTTTCCATAAAGGTAACATTGGTTTTATGCCAACTTCTTTAGAAACCCTTTCTATCCAATCTCTATGCTCTTTTAAATCAATGTCTCCAAATATACCTGTCTTTATATTTTGCTCTTTAAAATTTAAAATACATTTTTTAAAATCTGCCTCATAATTTTTCCAATTAGTTTTTATCCAAACTATTGTAACTCCCATTGCCTGCGCCTGTAATTTTAATAACTTTAAATTAATTCTATGGGAATAAGAACATTTGCCATCACTTGATACCATATTTAAAAGATACCTAATTTTAAAATTCTCCTCTATTGCCCTATAACAAGCCAAACAACTTTCTTTACCACCACTAAATGAAACAAAAGCCTCTTCCTCTAACATATTAGAAGTTGTAATTGTATTTTTAATTACAATTCATTTATCTAAAATTTGTATTGACATCCTATACCTCTAATGGTAACATTACAAATGTGAAACAGATCATCTTCTCGGAACATGCGAAAAAATCCCTACTAAACCACAGGCCGCATTGCCTATCGCCAAAATTTCCAATATAATCGGAAATGGGGCAATAAGTTTTATAATATTAAACAAGTAATGCCAATTATCAAAGAAGAAAAATCTATAATTGTAGTAACGGTTTATACCTTTTATTTTTAGGAGGTATATATTATGAAAATTAGCTATGATCCCCAAGTTGACGCCATTTATATAAAACTGAAGGAAGGTAAATTTGAAGTTACCTCCCAACGACTTACCGAAGACATTGCTATCAACTATGCCCCTGATGGTTCTGTTGTAGGCATAGAGATACTTGATGCTAGTAAATACCTTCTTAAACATAAGCGAGCTCAGATAGAATTAGAAAATCTCCACCCAGCTTAAATTCTTTCATCTAAAGCGTCAATTATAGCAGAATCTTATTTTTCAGTTATTAGCTTATCCCATATCAACAAAAGATGTTATTTTAGATTTTCTTCTTTAATTATGCTACCTACTATACTGCTTGATCTCCTCAATCTTTAAAATCATCAAATTTTGAATTTTGCGCCTGTATTCGATATTCTCTAATTACTAAAACAGCCTAATGCGGCATTTTAATTTAAAACATATCCACATACTTTGCACCAAAAAGCTTCTATTTTTAAACCACTACCACATCCTGGACAAGTTTTTTCTTTTTGCTTTGGCATAGGAATATTACCAACAACTTTTCTATAAATATCATAGTAATAAAGGTGCTCCTTATTTAAAAATTTTACAGGATAGGTAAGTTGTTTTTCTTTAAATTCCTCATCTGAAATTTTCCTCGTAATAATTTCTCGCAGGCGTCTCATTCCTGAACCAAACTCAATAGGACGTTTACTTTGCTAAATAATTTTATCAGGTAAAATATCTTCGAATGCCTTTCGTAAAATCCATTTCCCCCCTATTTTGCCGTTTTCTTTATGAATTTTCATATCAGCTGACCACCCTAAAGCAAAATTAACTAAAGCCTTATCAGTAAATGGCTGTATTATTTTAAGTCCAAAGAATTTGACGATTTTATTTGAACTAAATTTCATAACTTTAACAATTTTAGAAATATAACTATTAAGATCATCTATTTTTTGCATAAAAGAGTATCCACCGAACAACTCATCGCTACCATCTCCTGTTGCAATAGAAGTTAACCCTATCTCTTTTGCTTTCTTTATACCAAAATATATGGCTAAATCATTAGGCAATGCTGGATCAAAACTTTTAAGTATTTTAATTACATTGGGAATAGCATCAAGCGCTTCATCAACATCTAATTTATAATGGACACACTTAAGATTAAGTTTTTTTGCTAAAAAATTAGCATAGTAAATATCATCAGCGTATCTTCCTAAACTAACTGTCAGGGCTACTACCTTGGGATTAAGGAGTGCAATTATTGAAGTATCAAGACCACCTGAAAAAAGTAGTCCATCATATAAATGTCTTTTGACTGCCTTTAGAAGCAAAAAACGTAATGTTTTTTCCTCATTTATATACATCCTTCTAATGCCCTAATTAGCTTTAAATTTTCTTTATGTTTTCGCACCGCTACCCTTATAAAACTATTGTCTAAACCTCTAAAATTTGCACAGTCTCTAATAAGAATACCTTTTTCTAATAACTTTTTTTTAAGCACTGATGAGCTTAAGTGTTTCTTGGTTATTTTAACTAATAAAAAATTTGTTACTGAAGAGTAAGGTTTAAGCCCTTTTATTTGACAGAGACGCTGATAGAGGAATTTTCGCTCTTTTTCAATAAGTTGTTTTGAAAGTTTAATAAATAAAGTTTCTTTTAGACATTGTGCGGCTACTCTTTGAGCTAAAATATTTACATTCCAAGGTATTTGATATTTTTTTAAAATCCTTACAATGTCTTTGTGTGCTATTAAATATCCTATACGTAACCCAGCAAGAGCAAAAAATTTAGTGAAAGTTCTAAAAACAATAAATTTTTTTGAGCTTACTGCAAGCGGTATAAATGTATATTTTTTTTCATCAGGAATAAAATCCATAAATGCTTCATCAATAAAAATTTTTCCAGCAGGAATATCTAATAGTTTTTGCCAACTATTTACAATAAAATTTCCTGTTGGATTATTAGGATTACAAATTAAAAGGATATCAGTTTTTTTTATATCAGAAGGATTAAAACAAAAATTTTTATTCTCTTTTAGGAAAACAAATTCTAATTTACAATTTGAAATTTTACCAGCACGTTCATATTCGGTAAAAGATGGCACAACTATAGTTACCTTACTATCTCTAAATGCATTTAAAACAAGATAAATAAGTTCAGTAGAGCCATTACCAACTAATAAATTCTCTTCTTTTATTTTCCAGTAATCTGAAATTGTAGTTATAAGTAAGCGACTTTTAGGATCAGGATAAAAAACTAAATCATTTAAGTATCTATGTAATGATTTCTTAACAGTCAAAGAAATCCTTAAAGGATTAATATTGGCACTAAAATCTAAAATAAACTTTTGTTTCCTTGGTTCAATGTCATAAATATTACCGCCGTGCTCGTAAAGATTTCTCATAAACAAAAAAAGTAATTAAAAATCTTTTTAAATAAAACTCCAACTAAAAGCATCAAAAAAGACGTAACTATACTTAAAGTTATCGCCTCATCAATCAACGATATTGATATAGGTCTTCGCTCGCTACCAATATAAGGATGCACAATCACCCTACCAAAGTAGCTATAGACTCCCCCAAGCCTTATTCCCAAAGCACCAGCCATTGCTGATTCACTAACAGCACTATTTATTGAGTCTTGTTTTCTTTTATCCCTCAACATAATACGAAATGATTCTTCAAAATCTTTACCACAAAGTAATGCTGACATTGGAATAAGTAAGCCAGTAATTCTTGCCGGAATAAAATTTGCTACTGTATCAAGTTTAGCTGCAAACCAACCAAAATGAAGATACCTTTCATCTTTATGTCCAATCATTGAATCAAGTGTGCTTATTGCTTTAAAACACAATGCAAGAACAGGCCCACCTAAAAATAAATAAAATAGTGGGGAAACAATTCCATCAGTTGTGCTTTCTGCAATTGCCTCTACTGTTACTCTAATAATTTCCTCTTTCCCAAAATGCTCAGTATCTCTTCCAACTATAAGAGAAAGTTTCTTCCTAGCTTCTTCAATATTATTTATAACTAACATCTTTTTTACAGCTTTAGCATGTTTTGCTAAATCCCTAATTGCAAGTGTGGTATAGGCAAGAAAAATCCAAACAAGCGTTTTAATTATTGGGTGTAGTTTTGTTGCTATTTTAATAATTAAGTCTGCGCATAAAAAGGTAATACTTACCACTAAAAATACAGTAAATATTCCATAAATGCGCTTAAGAATTTTATTTTTATAGCTATTAAATATCCTCTCAAGAAAAGAAATAAATTTTCCAATTAAACGCACTGGATGAACAAACCATTGCGGGTCTCCAAAAATAAAATCAGCAATATAGGAAATTAATATTAACTCCATTTTTCACTTAATAAATGAATTAAAAAAAGTGTGCTAACTTCTGCAATTTCATTTACCGCCCCAATAGTATCACCTGTTATGCCACTGATTCTGCTTTTTACATAAAAAATAAATATTAAATTTAAAATAAAAGAGACAAAGAATATCGTAATACCTTTTAAACCTAATAATATACCAAAAACAATTAATGTAAAAATTCCACCTATAATTATATTGCGTTTGCGTGCATATTTAACGAATGCTTTAGCTTTGCCTTCGCAAGAAGCATAAGGTAGCAGGCAACAAACAGTTTGGCTATATCGTGCAAAACAAAAACTTACAATTAAGGCTTTCCAAAGTGTATTTATTGGCAAACTAACAAATAAAGAAAACTTCAAAAGTAATAGTAATACCACACCAATTGCTCCAAACGCCCCAATTCTTGAGTCATGCATTATCTTTAATATTTTCTCTTTTGACCTTGCACCACAAAAGCCATCACAGGTATCGGCAAAACCATCAAGATGTAACCCACCACTAATAATTGTTGATACCAAAAGTATAATTGCAGATAAAACTGGCATAGACAAAAACTTATGAGAAAGTAAAATAGTTGACAGTATCCCACCAATAATTACACCAATTAGTGGAAAATATAAAAGTGAGTTTGCAAGGTCTTCTTCTTTAATTTCTTCATTAATCTTAACCGGTAAAATTGTTAAAAATTGAAGTGCAATTAGAAAATGTTTCATAAATTAATTTTTATCTATAGTGCTTTTCTCAATACTTGCTTTCGAAACTTTTGCCTCACTAAATGTAGCCATTTCAGTTAAAATTTTAATACTTGCCTCACTAATACTTATTCCTAAAGCCGCTCCCGTTCCTTCACCAAGACGCATATCAAAATCTAATAAGGGGATTAACCCCAAATATTTAAGCATCAATTTATGTCCTTTTTCTTTTGAACAGTGACTTGCAATCATAAATTCTTTTACTTGTGGTTTAATTGTATAAGCAATAAGCGCGGCAGCTGTTGTAATAAAGCCATCTATTACAATAGGTATTTTTTTAGCGCTGGCAGACAAAATTACACCAACCAACCCCCCAATTTCAAAACCACCAACCTTTGCTAATACATCTAAACCATCACCTGCTAAAGGGTTATTTACTTTAAGTGCCTTTTTTATAACTTCTATTTTTTTTGACAGTCCTTTATCATCAACTCCTGTCCCTCTTCCAGCAATATCCTCAATAGATTCGCCGGTAATCGCTGATGCTATTGCAGATGAAGCTGTTGTATTTGCAATTCCCATCTCCCCCAGCCCTACAATATCCATGCCTTTATTATATTCAGACTCAAAAACCTCTATTCCTGCCTCTATAGAAGCAATAGCCTCTTTTTTTGACATTGCAGGCTCTTTTGCTATATTTTTTGTGCCGTAGCCAATCTTTTTTATAATAAGCTTTGGATGAGTTTTTAAATCTACTGCTATTCCCATATCAACCAAGACTATGCGTGCACCCACAAAATTAGCTAAAACATTAATCGCTGCGCCTCCTTTTATAAAATTATAAACCATCTGATATGTTACTTCTTTTGGGTAGGCACTTACTCCTTCTTCTGCAACACCATGATCACCAGCCATTACAAAGATAACTTTATTTTTTAGCTTTGGCTTTAGATTTCCAGTAATAACAACTATTTGTTTTGCGATTTCCTCTAAGCGACCAAGACTACCTTTAGGTTTAGTAAGATTATCAAGTTTTCTTTGCACAGCTTTTATTAGAGAGTAATCGG
Source organism: Candidatus Omnitrophota bacterium (assembly GCA_023819315.1). Lineage (GTDB taxonomy): Bacteria > Omnitrophota > Gorgyraeia > Duberdicusellales > 4484-171 > JAMWBQ01. Next base: position 9,705 of record JAMWBQ010000016.1, on the reverse strand, counting down.
GTTCTTTTATCTTTTCTAATGTATCATTTAGTAATCTCATCTTTTTTATCTTTTATTATCAGGGGAATACCTGCATGCATTATAATTACTTTTTGAGCATATTTAGCAAATATTTGATTGGCTCTACCAAGAAGGTCGCAAAAACGTCTTGATAGATGATTATCAGGAACAATACCCATACCAACTTCATTTGAGACGACAATAACAGGAAATTCACATTTTTTTATTTCTCTTATCAGGCTATGTAATTTTTTCTCTATTAACTTATCAGTTAATTTTTTTTCCATAAGATTCCAAATAAATAATCCTAAACAATCAATTAATACAGCATCACAATTTTTATTTAATCTTGCCAGAATAGAATCAATGTTAATTTGTTCTTCAATCAGGCGCCATGAGGCTGGCCTATTTTTTTTATGCAAACTTATGCGTTTTTTCATCTCAGCATCAAAAGCAACTCCTGTGGCAATAAAGGCTATTTTCTTCCCAAAAGACTTTGCAACTCTAACTGCATAACTACTTTTTCCACTTCGCACCCCACCTAATATGAAAATAAAATTTTTCATACTACTTATAAATTGCTAAATAAATTTTTTACCATATAGCTATAATTTCTATGGATAATTAATGATACTAAATTTAGCATTATCAGGATTAACTTCCCAAAATTTCTTAATTCTATAACCAAACGCTTTGCATAAAATTAATTTTATTGGACCGCTATGAGTAACCATAGCAACTGTCTTATTTTTATTTAAAGAGACAACGGTATCTAATGCATTAATAACTCTTTTTTAAACTGCAAAAATCTTTCACCTTTAGGGATAAAAACACTAAAAGGCTCTTTTATTCAATCCTTGATAAAGTCTTGGATATTCTTTTATAATTCACTCGTAACTTAAACCTTCAAAAATCCCCAAATTAAACTCCCTTAAACAGGAAATGTTTTTATTGGTATTTTAGTAATAATCCTGTCATAAATATCCTTAAAAATAAAAAATCCTTAAGTCCTATTTTTAGAACTTAAGGATTGCACCCTGATTTACTTCATCCTTCCTCGAGGACTTTAAAAAGTCTTAAAAAATACTTTTCTTTACCTTTTATATAGGCAGGTCTTCTGGCTCCCGGATCATTCTACTCGTCAAGCCTTCCCATCCTATTAAGACAGTGGCATTTTTTGACTTTCGTCCCCGGCTACAGCGGCGGGACCGCATCCGCTTTTACGGATTTCCCTCACACCTATATATCAATTTTTTATTTTTTATATATACTACACTTTCACAAACTTGTCAAATATAATTTTGTAAAAATTGGACTGATATAGGCACATCGTATTCACTGCCTTCTTCTTTATAGCATTCTTTAATCAAGGTTTCAAGTTCTATCGGTGGTAAATTAAGTATCCCTTCATCTATTTCTGGGAATCGTGATCTTAATATCTCAACCAGTGAATTGTTATCTCGGTATCTATTTCTTAATTAAAGTATAGTTGATAGGTATAGTTTACCATTTTCTTTAATTAACAATTCAAATTTTCTTCTCTTAAATAAATTAATTTACAAAAATTGTAAAAAGAGATTACTGTAATAAACCTGACCATTAATCTTCTACATCTGAGAATAATCATTTTTCTCTTCGCTAGTGCGAAAGGAATTTATCAAAATTAATAAAGATAAAATTATGGCGAGTAGTTCAAAAGTTTCCTTAATTAATTCTTTATAACCAAATAACCTGATCTCCTCCCAGATTTCTATTCCCAGAATCAATACAATTAATACGATTAATGAAGGGAGCTCTTTTTTTATCCAAGATAATTCCAAGGGCAAATATTCTCTAAAATTTAATGAAACCTTAGGAAAATACTTCGGCGTTGTTTTACAGTAATGGATATACTCTTGACCAAATTTTTTAAGGAGAGATTTTTCTTCTCTGTTTATCTGAGGGAAATAAATCAAAAAGTAGATAATTAAAAATACAGGTAATACCCAAAATTTAAAAAGAACGGCGATAATCCCTATACCGATAAGTAAAGTCCCAAAATACATTGGATGTCTCATTAAATAATAAGGGCCCTCTTTAACCAAAAATTTACCCTGTTGAGACTTTTCTTCTTTATAACCTCTTGCTGTCACACGAAATAAAAATCCAAACAGGATAAAAATGATTCCTAAAGCATCAGAAAATTCATCTGCGGGTTCACTCTTCCAATAGGGAAATGTTACCTTAGAAAATAGTATAGTTATCACTATAGCAAGAAACGTCAAGCATCCTTGAATTCTTATTCTTATTTTCATAATTAAATCTATCTTATACCCATAAGCTGATATAAGGGAAAGTAGTTTCCAGAGAGTATAACCACCCCTCTCCTTGTAGTGTTATTCTACATATTCCGGCCGGTAGGTGGAATGGGTTTTAATTATCTATTATTCCTCACTTCGTAGGAAACAATTATTGCTTCAGCAATATCTTTCATATGCACACGTCTATCCATACTGGACTTCCTTATCAAATTATAAGCTTCTTCTTCACTAAGATTTTGCTCTTTCATTAATATACCCTTTGCTTTCTCTATCTTCTTTCTTGCCTCTAATTCTTCCTGAATAACTTTTGTCCTCACCAACAACTCAGTATTTTCAATAGCTACTGCTGATTGATTGGCCACCACACTAAGGAGCTCAATATCTTCCTGGGTAAATTTATACTCTGAAGTAGTATAGCAATTGATAACTCCTATTAATTTTTTTTTCACCATCATTGGGACACTGAGCATAGAAACTAAATTTTCCTTCTTTGCTAACTCTTTCTCTTTATATCTATCATCATCTAAAACATTTAATATACTAATAGTCTTTTTTTCTTTCGCTACTAAACCTACAATACCCTCCCCTATCTTTATGCTTCGTTCTCTAAGATAATCTTTACTTATAGCTTGAGTAGCTTTAATTTTCAACTCTTTAGTCTTCTCGTCTAAAAGCCAAAGTGAACATATTTTAGCTTTCATCACATTAGCAGTAAGAGTAACTATTAACTTAAGTATATCTTCCAAATAAAGCTCACTGGTTATCGCTTTACTTATTTCGCTTAACGCTTTTAAGTAATCCTTATATTCTGATTTAGACATAAGTTATTCTCTTATCTTTATTACCGATTAAATTTCTAATAATAAACTTATAAATCTTGCTTAATTATTCCTATACTGTCCTAAGTTAAGAAAGATATGCAAAGTTGAGACGGCATAAAAACAGTTTTGGGGTTAAAGAATAGGTAAATATGTGGCTATCTCATATTCATGAACTCTCTTCCTATACTCATCCCACTCAATCTTCTTACTCATAATGAGATTGTTAAATATATGCTCACCCAATGTTTCTTTTAATAATTTGCTCTGCTCGGCAATTTCAATAGCTTCAATAAGGCTTCCTGGTAAAAAGTCTATATTGAGTTCTTTCATCTCTTCGTAAGATAAATTATAAACATCTCTTTCTAATGGATCGGGTAACTTGTATTTTTCTTCCAATCCTTTCATCCCCGCGGCAAGCATACTGGAAAAAGCTAAGTAAGGATTACAAGCAGGGTCAGGAGAACGAAGTTCTATCCTTGTGGCTTTCTCTTTACCAGGTTTATACATGGGAACTCTAATTAAAGCACTTCTATTCCTCATCGCCCAACATATATAAACAGGTGCTTCGTAACCAGGAACTAATCTCTTATAAGAGTTAACCCACTGATTACAAACCAAAGTTATCTCTTTAATATGTTTCAATATACCCGCCATATAATATTTTGCCTCCTGAGAAAGATGATATTTATCTTGAGGGTCAAAAAAAGCATTTCTTTCACCTCTAAATAATGATTGATGTGTATGCATACCACTACCATTAACACCATATATAGGCTTGGGCATAAATGTAGCATACAAACCATGCTTTTGAGCTATCTCCTTTAGAACCATTCTATAAACCATAACAATATCAGCCATAGTTAAAGCATCGGTATAACGCAAATCTATCTCATGTTGAGAAGGAGCAACTTCATGATGGGAATACTCAACGTGAATGTTCATCTGCTCCAAAGTTAGAATAACCTCTCTTCTTACCTCGTTACCAGCATCTAAGGTAGTAATATCAAAATAGCCACCTTCATCTATTATTTTAGGAGATTTATCATCTTTAAAAATGAAAAATTCTAATTCAGGACCAACATAAAAAGTGTAACCTTGAGCTTTAACTTTCTCTATCATCTTCTTTAAAACATAACGCGAATCACCCTGATAAGCTGTTCTATCAGGATTCAAAATATCACATAACATTCCTGCTACAGCTTGTTCTTTAGGACGATAAGGTAAAATAGCAAAAGTGGTGGGATCGGGTAAAGCTATCATATCAGACTCATCTATTCGGGCAAAACCTTTTATCGATGAACCATCAAACCCCATACCATCTTCTAACGCTCCTTCTAACTCTTCACGAGTAATGGTGAAACCTTTCATTTGGCCAGTAATATCTGCAAACCATAAACGAATAAACTTAACATCTCTCTCCTTAGAAATCTTCAAGACTTCTTTCTTGTTTAATTCCTTATTATCCATAATCTCTCCTTTCTAAAACTTTAATAAAAATTCTCTATAAATTCTATACGTTCAATGAAGCTCTTATAAATTCTCTAAATAATGGATGAGCATTATCGGGTTTAGACTTAAACTCGGGATGAAATTGACAAGCTACAAACCAAGGATGGTCTTTTAACTCAATTATCTCTACTAAATTTCTCTGGGGATTAATTCCAGAAAAAATCATACCATTTTTACCCATAATATCTCTATACTTATTATTAAACTCATACCGATGTCTATGTCGTTCGAAAATCCTTGTCTTTTTATAAATGTGGTAAGCTAAAGAATCTTTCTTTATCCTACATTCGTAAGCACCTAAACGCATAGTTGCTCCTTTATCCTCTATATTCTTCTGTTCGTCAAGTAAACTAATTACAGGATAGTTGGTATTACTATCAAACTCTATAGAATTTGCTTTTTTTAATCCACAAACGTTTCTCGCAAATTCTATAACCGCTGTCTGCATCCCCAAACATATACCTAAGAAGGGGATTTTCTTCTCTCGAGCAAACTGAATAGCTTTGATTTTTCCTTCTATACCTCTAAAACCAAATCCTCCGGGAACAAGTATACCTTTTACCTTATCAAGTAACTTTTCTACGTTTTTTTCCTCAATATCTTCGGAATCAATCTTCTCCAAAATAACCCTTACATCATTAGCCAAACCACCGTGAACCAAAGCTTCGTATATAGACTTGTATGCATCTTGTAAAGTTATATACTTACCTACCACAGCTATTTTCGTTTCTTTAGAAGGATTCTTCATCTTCTTTACCACTTTTGTTTCCCACTCGGAAAGATTATTTTCCTGACATTTCAAATTCAGTAATCTTACAATAAGCTGGTCTAAACCTTCTCTTTGGAAACTAAGAGGAACTTCGTATATGTTCTTTACATCTATAGCTGTTATCACTGCCTCCTTATCCACATTGCAGAAAAGAGCTATTTTCTCTTTAGCTTCCTGACTAATACGTTTCTCTGTGCGACAAAGGATAATATCAGGAAGAATTCCTATCTCTCTTAATCTACCTACACTGTGTTGAGTAGGTTTAGTTTTAATCTCACCTGCAGACTTTATATAAGGAAGCAAAGTAACATGAATATTTATAGCATATTCTCTGCCTAACTCTAATTTTAGTTGTCTAATTGCTTCTAAAAAAGGTAATCCTTCAATATCTCCTACCGTACCACCTATTTCCACAATAACTACATCTATCTTCTTCCCATAAGAAACTTTCTTTATACTATTCTTTATCTCGTCGGTAATATGGGGAATTATCTGAACGGTTTTACCCAAGTAATCTCCTCTGCGCTCTTTGGAAATAACTGAGTAGTAGATTTTACCTGTGGTAATATTATTATCCTTTGTTAATTTAGCATTGGTGAAACGTTCGTAATGACCTAAATCTAAATCTGTTTCTGCACCGTCTTCAGTTACATAAACTTCTCCATGTTGATAAGGGTTCATCGTTCCCGGATCTACATTAATATAAGGGTCACATTTAATAAGAGTAACTTCTAAACCTCTACTTTGAAGTAATCTACCAATAGCAGCAGAAGCTATACCTTTACCTAAACTGGAAACTACTCCCCCGGTAATAAAAATATACTTAGCCATCTTATCTTTCTAATATTCCTTTATAAAATTTTTTTGGTTTAATAGGGTAATTGTTATCAAAACAAGCAGTACAAAAATTATCCTTAGGTAAAGATGTTGCCTCAAGCATACCATCTTTACTTAAATAGTATAGAGAGTTTAAACCAATAAACTTCTGTATCTCATCTAAATTCTTGCTTGATGCTATTAATTCGTTTTGTTGGGGAAAATCTATACCAAAAAAACAAGGATACTTAATAGGTGGCGAACTTACTCGCATATGAATTTCTTTTGCTCCCATCTTTCTAAGTGTACTTACACGCGCCTTTGAAGTTGTCCCTCTTACTATAGAGTCTTCTATTATACCTACTTTTTTACCTTTTATCAAATCCCGAATAGGATTTAGTTTTATTCTTACTTTAAAATCTCTAACCCAGGGCATAGGTTGAATAAAAGTTCTACCAATATAATGGTTTCTAACTATTCCTAATTCTAATTTCAATCCTGAAGCTTGAGAAAACCCCAAAGCAGCATAATTTCCTGAATCGGGTATAGGCATAATGAAATCACAATCATTCAAAGATGCCTCCTTAGCTAATTTTTCGCCTAAATTTTTTCGAATAAGATAAACACTTTTACCAAAAACATTACTATCCGGACGAGCAAAATAGATATACTCAAATATACAGAAAGCTCGCCTACTCTTAACAAATGCTCTAAATGAGTTTATACCTCTGTTAGTAATAAAAACTAACTCCCCCGGCTCAACCTCCCTTAGGTAGTCTGCACCAATTAAATCTAAAGCACAGGTTTCCGACGATAATATATAAGCACCGTCTAATCGCCCTATACATAGAGGTCTAAAACCGTATGGGTCACGTGCACCGATCAAAGTATTATTCATAACCATAATCACCGAATACGCACCTTCTAATTGAGAGAAAGCTTGGATAACATTTTTTTCCATATCTTTACCTTTTTCTCTAGCAATAAGGTGAGCAATTATCTCTGAATCCATAGTAGTTTGAAATATAGACCCTTCCTTCTCTATCCTACTATGTAGGTAAGCGATATTGGTAATATTACCATTGTGGGCAATAGCTGTATAGCCTTTACGAAAATACACAACAAACGGTTGAATATTTTTCTCTATACTTGAACCAGTGGTAGAATAACGCACATGTCCTAAAGCAATGTCTCCAGAAAAAGAATTTATTATCTTTTCATCAAATACTTCACTCACCAATCCCATACCCTTATGGGAAGAAATATCTTTACCTTTGAAAACAACTATACCTGCACTCTCTTCACCACGATGCTGAAGAGCGTATAAACCTAGATAGGTAAGTTGTCCTGCCTGTTTGTGTCCAATAACTCCAAATATGCCACACATAAAAAATATTTAATCTAAATTAATTTTCTCCTCCAACATCTACTAATTTTCTCCAACGATAGATTTATAATCTTCTCATTGTTTTTAGTAACAATCAACTTTTTACCCCCCACCTCACCTATTACTCTAAAATTAACTTTATTCTTGTTGGCGATAGATTCTATCATGCTTAAGTTATCTTTATTACAAGAGATAATTACTCTTGACTGCGTCTCTCCAAAAAATAGAGCATCTAATCTAATAGAGTAATCCAAATTATCTATACGCGCACCTATTAGTTTTTCATTATTAGAAATACAACTTTCAGCTATAGCAACAATCAATCCTCCTTCGGAACAATCGTGAGCAGAACTAATCAATCCTTTACGAATACACTCTAAAACCGTGTTATGTAAAGCTAATTCTTTCTCTAAATCAAGTTCAGGGACCTCTCCTCTTATTAGAGAGTGTATATCTTTTAAATACTCACTGCCTCCTAACTCCTCCTTACAATCACCTAAGAGAACAATTATATCTGAGTTCTTTTTAAAATACTGAGTTACTGCTTGGGTATAATCTTCAATAATTCCTACCATACCAATAGCAGGTGTAGGATATATCGCCCTTTGAGGATTCTCGTTGTAAAAAGAAACATTACCACTAACTACTGGTATACCAAAAAATCTACAGGCAATAGCTATACCTTCTACACAATTTTTAAACTGCCAGAATCTTTCCGGTTTATCAGGATTACCAAAATTAAGACAATCGGTAATAGCTAATGGTTCTGCTCCTGAACACACTAAATTTCTTCTTGCTTCCGCTACTGCTATTTGACTACCACGATAAGGGTTAAGATAACAGTATCTGCCATTACAATCAGTAGTTAAAGCAACTGCTTTTTTGCTACCCTTTATTCTTAAAACTGCTGCATCTGAACCAGGAAGTATAACTGTGTTAGTTTGTACCATATGGTCGTATTGCTGATAAACCCACTCTTTCGAAGCTATATTAAAAGAAGATAATAATTTACATAAAATATCATTATAATCTTTGGGTTCAGCTAAAGTATTAATATCCAACTTTTTTAACTCCCTAAAATAATCCGGTTCACTATAGGGCATATCGTAAATAGGTGGTTGAGTAAGAAAATTAGCTTTTATCTCAGCAACAACTACTCCTTTATCTTTAATCCTTACTATCCCATCATCAGTAACTTTACCTATAACAACAGCATTTAATCCCCATTTATGGAAAATCTTTGCTACCTCATTCTCCTTACCACTCTTTACACATACCAGCATCCTCTCCTGCGATTCTGACATCATTACTTCCCACGGTTGCATATCTTTTTCTCTACGGGGCACACAATCAAGTTCAATCTCCACACCCGAATTACCACTACTGGCCATCTCACTCGTAGAACAAGTAAGCCCCGCTGCTCCCATATCTTTAATACCTACGATATTCCCTGTAGAGAGCGCCTCTAAAGTGGCTTCTATTAAACATTTCTCCATAAAGGGATCACCTATTTGCACAGTAAGTCTTTTCTCTTCTCCTTCTTTAAACTCTTGAGAAGCTAAAATACTGCAACCACCAATACCATCTCTTCCTGTGCTTGCCCCTACATACATAATTAAATTACCTGCTCCTTTAGCCACCGCTCTAACTAAGCTATCCTTCTTAGCCAAACCTACACACATAACATTAACTAAGCAATTACCTGTATAGCTATCTTCAAAGTATATCTCCCCTCCCACAGTAGGAACTCCTACACAGTTACCATAAAACTGTATACCATCAACCACTCCACTCAATAGATACCTATTGTAAGGCTCAGATAAATTCCCGAAACGTAGAGAATCAAGTAAAGCTATAGGACGAGCACCACAAGTAAAAATATCCCTTATAATCCCCCCCACACCGGTTGCTGCTCCCTGCTTAGGTTCTACCTGCGAGGGATGATTATGGCTTTCCATTTTAAAAACTATGGCTAAATCATCAACAATAACTCCTCCTGCATCCTCACCTACCAATATGGGATATTTACCTTCACGAGGAAAAAGTTTCAACCAATTACGCGAACGCAAATAACCACAATGTTCTGACCACTCCACAGAAAAC
>JAMWBQ010000015.1 GCA_023819315.1 Candidatus Omnitrophota bacterium | reverse complement strand
TTAGATAATTTTGGGATACACTACATTGAGGGAGGATGGCCATACTCTAACCCTAAGGATAGAGAGTTATTCGCTTATTTAAAGAAGCGCCCTTTAAAAAAAGCAAAACTTATCCCTTTCGGTTCAACAGCCCACCCTTCCAATCCTATACATAAGGATGGTAATTTAATTAGTTTACTTAAAGTAGATACTGAATATGTTACTATTTTTGGAAAATCATGGGACTTACATGTAAAAGAAGCATTGAAAGTTAGTTTAGATGATAATTTGAAGCTAATCGATAATAGTATAAGTTTTCTTAAAAAAAGGGGCAAAAGAGTATTCTACGATGCTGAACATTTTTTTGATGGTTATAAACATAATAAGGAGTACGCTTTAAAAACTATTCGTTCGGCAATGGATTCTGGTTGCGAATTAGTCATTTTCTGTGATACCAATGGGGGAAGTTTACCCTGGGAAATACAGAGCATAGTGAGAGAAGTTAAAGAAGTTTTAGGAATAAAAAGTTTTGGTATCCACTGTCATAACGATTTAGGATTAGCAATAGTTAATTCTTTGATTTCTGTAAATGAGGGATGTATCCATATCCAAGGGACAATCAACGGCTACGGTGAACGTTGTGGTAACGCAGATATAATCCCTATCATAGCTATTCTTCAGCTTAAAATGAATTACGAGGTTGTTTCTGCTCAGAAATTAGAAGAACTTACCGAGTTATCGCATTTTGTTAGTGAAATAAGCAATGTCGCTCATCATAACAATTACCCCTTTGTAGGTAGATCAGCATTTGCTCATAAAGGAGGGGTTCATATTGACGCAGTTCTTAAGAACCCTCTTTGTTACGAACATATTGACCCACGTTTAGTTGGTAACAGAAGAAGGTTTTTAGTATCCGAATTGGCAGGTAAGTCAACATTGGTGATGAAAGCAAAAGAATTAGATTTTGAATTAGATAAAAAATCACCTAAGGTAAAGAATCTTCATAAGTTACTTCAGGAGTTAGAAAAGGAAGGTTATCAATTTGAAGCTGCGGAAGCTTCCTTTAAATTGCTTTTACACAGAGAGTTAAAGAAATATAAGAAGTTCTTTGAACTATTAGGTTTTAGGGTAATTGTAGAAAAAAGAGAGGATGAACGTCTCATATCTGAAGCTACAGTTAAGCTGAAAGTAAAAGATAGATTAGAACATACTGCCAGTGAAGGTGATGGTCCAGTCAATGCCTTAGATAATGCTTTAAGAAAAGCTCTTTTGAGTATATACCCCCAATTATCCAATATTCACCTTACTGATTTCAAAGTAAGAGTTTTAGATGAAAAAAGAGGCACAGCAGCTAAAGTTAGAGTTCTTATTCAATTACAGGATGATACTGATAGCTGGACAACTATAGGTGTGTCAGAAAATATAATCGAAGCTTCTTATAAAGCTTTGGTTGACGCTATTGAATATAAATTATTGAAAGATAGTAAAGTATAGAGAGTAAATTTAAGGAGATTGATTATGGAGTGGGTATATTTAACTAAAGAAGGATATGATAAATTAGTTAAGGAGTTAGAGTATTTGAAGAATGTTAAAAGAAAAGAGATAGCTAAAGCATTGGAGCACGCACGTTCTTTGGGAGATTTACGAGAAAATGCTGAGTATTCAGCAGCAAAAGAAGCTTTATCCGCTAATGAAAAGAGGATACAAGAGTTAGAGGAGAAATTAAGTAGAGTTCAGATTATAGATGATTCTCATAGTAAAGATAATAAAATTCGTATTGGTTCAAAAGTAAAACTTTTGGATTTAGAAACAGAAGAGACTTTAGACTATACTCTTGTAGGAGCTGATGAATCTAATCCTTTAGAAGGATTGATTTCTATAACCTCTCCTGTAGGTAAAGCTCTTTTAACTCACACGATAGGTGATATTGTAGAAATTAAAGTACCTGCAGGTATTCTTAAGTACAAAATATTAGAGATTAATTAACAATTTAATCCACAGGAACAAATTCTTCTATAACGGTTTTGAAAGTTTTTACAATAAAGGGGTCAAAGTGGGTGCCGCTTTCATCTTCAATTATTTTAATTGCTTCCGAGAAAGTATAGGCTTTTCTATACGGTCTATGGGAAATTAGAGCTTGAAAGCTATCAGCGATTGCTACAATCTTAGCTTCTAAAGGGATTTCATTGTTCTTTAGACCATAAGGGTAACCTTTCCCATCAAATTGTTCATGGTGGTAAAGGATAGCAGGAATTATTGCCTTTAACTCATGTATTGGTCTTATTATCTCTGCTCCAATTATAGGGTGCTTTTTAATTTCCTCAAATTCTTCTTGGGTGAGTTTCCCCGGTTTCTTAAGTATACTTTCTGATATACCTACTTTACCTAAGTCATGTAGATAGGAGGCATACTTTATTATCTCTAATTGTTGAGATGATAGTCTCAATTTCTCACCTATGCTTAAAGCTATTTCGGAAGTTTTTTCTGTATGTTGAGCAGTGTAGAGGTCTTTAGCTTTTATAGTATTAGCAAAAGCTATTATGGATTCTATTACAGTTTTCCCTAACATAGATGTTAAAATTTCTATTTTATTTTTTAAATCTTCTATGTTATAGGAATTGATTAATTTTGTTTCTTTAATTTCCTTTAATTTTTCTAAAGTAAAAATTTCTCCTTTGTTTTCTTTGGAGGCGTTTAAACAATTGTCTAACAAAGAGAGAAGAATTATTTCCGATTCTCCATCTTCAGGAAAAGTAACTAACCCTATACTTACCTGTAAAGATATATGCTTATTATCTTTCCCAAAATAAGAGGTAATTAAATTTCTTTTTATCCTCTGAGCTAAAATCAACGCTCCTATTTTATCCGTGCAGTTAAGTATTATACCAAATTCATCGTCTTCCAAACGAGATACTATATCAGAAGTTCTTATCACACTTTTTAAGAATTTGGCAAATTCTTTTAATATACTATCTCCTTCTAAAACTCCATAGATTGTGTTTATGTTCTTAAAAAGTTCAATATCTAATTTTATAATAGATAGAGGTAAGTTGCTTCTTAAGGATTGGTGTATATCTTCTTTAATCCTTCTTATGAAGTAGTTATAATTGTAGGAATCGGTGATATTGTCTATAAGGGAAGAGGAAAGAAACTTATCTTCGGTTTTTTTGAGTTTTATGCTTAATTTTCTAACTTTACTTTTTAGATAAGTTACCCAGAAAATTAGACAAACACATAGAAGAATTAATAAAAATAAATTATATATGTAGGACAGATTACTCATCGCACTAAGATTTTATATCTTACAATATAAATATACAACATTTTCTCAATAAAATCCAACATTTATTATCATCTTGGCAATTTAGGGAAATTGGTTAAAATATTGTAAGGAAATACAGAGAAGTCTATTTTTTAATTTTTAATATTGGGACCACCAATCAGGGTTAAAGATTAAATGGTTAGTTTATTAGATTATACAATTATTGGCACATATTTTTTGTTAATCCTTCTTGTAGGTTTCTTTTTAGGGAGAAAGGAAAGTTTGGAGGATTATTTAGTCAATAGTCGAAGGACGAACCCTTATCTTCTTATTTTTACTATAATTTCTACAAATGTAGGTATGGGTAGTTTCCTTGGATTAAGTTCTTCCGCTTATCAAAAAGGTATTTATTCTTATGCTTGTGAATATGGAGGTTTGGCATAATAATTTATACTTTTTCATCAGGTATTCTCCTTCTCTTATTGGCGGATTGCTTTGGAAAAAGTCTACCAAAGAAGGTAGTTTTTTAAGTATACTTGTTGGGTTTGTTACTTCTTTATTACTATATAGAAAGATACCTAATACATTTTTTATACCGGCGATATCACTTAGTACACTCTTATTTATTTTAGTTTCCCAGTGGACATATAATAAAAATAAGTAGTAGATTCTAAGCAAGATTGAGCGAAAATTCAAAGCAAGATAATTATGGTAGAATTTAATAAGAAAGTAGCGGTTTTAAAAGTAGATGATTATAGAGAAGAAATAATAAGGAGTAAAGTAGAAGGGGTATTAGATAAGTATTTTTCTTTTAAAGAATTATCTCCTCAAAACAAAAAAATTCTTCTTAAACCCAATCTTCTTTTACCCATTAATTTTGAGAGAGCAGTAACCACTCACCCTGTTTTTGTAGAGGCTATAGGTAAGATTTTTAAAGATAAAGGTTTTGATGTTTATATAGCTGATAACCCATCTTCTTTTTTAGATAGAGAAAGTGTTGCTTACGTTTATAGAGAGTGCGGTATAGAAGATATTGCTAAACGTAACAATTTTACTTTGTTGTATCCCGATAATAGTATAGAGGTAGAAGGAGTTCCTTTTTCTTGGTGGATAAACGATTTTATAATAGTTAATCTTCCTAAAGTAAAGACACACAGCTTATTTACTCTTACCTGTGCTACTAAGAACCTCTACGGTTGTATCCCCGGATTATACAAAAGTTATCTTCATAAGCTTTACCCTAAACCAAGTCAGCTTATAGAGTTTATTATAAAGTTACCTTTTATAGTAAAGCCTTATTTAAATATTGCCGATGGGATAATTTCTCTTGAAGGTGAAGGACCGTCTTCCTCGGGTTTACCTAAAAAAACAGGATTTATCGTTATGGGTGATGATGTTTTTTACACCGATTACGTTATCTCAGAGATTTTAGGTGTGCCTAAATATAAAAATATTCTCATAAGAAGAGTTTTAGAGAAAGGTATTTTAAATTTAGATAGATTAGAGTTATTCTCGGAATATACCAATTATCCTATTGTGGATAATTTTAAATTACCAAATTATAATTTACTTGACCGCATACCTTCGTATTTTTTAAAATTAGTGAGTTTTCTATTTCAATTTATGCCAAAAATAGATAAAATAAGATGTAAAGCCTGTGAGAAATGTTTATCTATTTGTCCAAAGGGAGCTATAAAAAATATAGAGGGTGTAATCTTTATAGATTATTCTCAATGTATTTTATGTATGTGTTGTAAAGAGGTATGTAGATTTGATGCGGTGAGAGTGAAGAAGAGTTTTTTATTAAGGATGTGGAATAAATTGGGTAGAATTTTAGATAAATGAGTGGAGCGATTTATTTTAAAAATAATCGTTTATTCTATTTAGATCAAACAGAATTACCCACAAAAGAAATCTATAGAGAGTGTCGCACTCTTAGAGATGGATTTAAAGCAATAAAGTATTTACAGATAAGAGGAGCTCCTTTGATTGGTGTGTTTTCTGCTTACTGTGTTTATATAGCCATAAAGGATTTTCCCAATTATCATAAAGATAAGTTTATAAAATATTTAGATAAGGTAGTAGATTTTTTAAAGAGCGCTCGTCCAACAGCGGTGAATCTTAGCTGGGCAGTAGAAAGAGTAAGAGATGCGGCTAAAGACAATCTTTCTAGCTCGGTTAAGGCACTAAAAAAGATTATTTTAGAGGAAGCTAAGAGAATTCATAGTGAGGATATAAAGTTATGTCTACGAATGGCAGAGGAAGGAGTAAAACTTATAAATAGGGGGGATAGAGTTCTTACTCATTGTAATACAGGGTTTTTAGCTACTTCTGGTGAGGGAACAGCTTTAGGAGTAATTTATAAAGCAAAAGAAGTTTATAAAAATATAAAGGTCTTCGTTGATGAAACAAGACCTCTTCTTCAGGGAGCTCGTCTTACCGCCTGGGAACTCTGTAAGAAAAAGATCGATGCTACCCTTATAACCGATAGTATGGCTGGTTACCTTATGAAACAGGGGATGATAGACAAAGTATTTGTAGGAGCTGACCGCATAACTTTACAAGGTGATGTGGCTAATAAAATCGGCACTTACAGTTTAGCAGTATTAGCTAATCACCATAGAATTCCTTTCTACGTGGTTGCGCCTTTTAGTAGTTTTGATTTAACTATAGATAAAGGTGAAGATATACCTATTGAAGAAAGGAGCCCTTGGGAAGTAAAGTGTATAGATAGAAAATTGATTGCTCCTAAGAATATAAATGTTTACAATCCTGCCTTTGATGTTACCCCCCATCATTTAATTACAGCGATAGTAACTGATAGGGGTATAGTCTATCCACCTTTTAAGAAAAATATAAAAATGGTTCTCTCTTATGAGTAATTCAAGATTCTATAAGGTTGTAAAGAAAGGTAAGTTTTCTGAACTTTCTTGGATCGATTTCTTAAAAAAAACAGTAAAGAAAAACCCCAAAGTTCTCGTATCTATTGGTGATGATTGTGCTGTAGTTAAGGGAGAGAAGAAAACTTATATTCTAACCAGCGATTTATCTATCGAAGATGTTCATTTTTCTTTGGCTAAGAGTGATTATAGAACAATTGGTAAGAGAGCAATAGCAAGAGCATTTTCCGATATTGCTGCCTGTGCTGGTAGTCCTGAGTTTGTAGGAGTATCTCTTGGTTTACCTAAGTATGTAACCTATAGAGCGCTAAAGAGATTATGGGAAGGAATTATGTTTATGTGTAGTAAGTATAAGGCGAGCATTTTGGGAGGAGATACTGCTCGTTCTGATAAATTATTTTTAGATATCTGGGTAGTGGGTAATGCTAATAAGGTTGTACTGCGTAGGGAAGCGAAAGAGGGAGATTATATTTTTGTTTCAGGTGTATTGGGTAAATTAAAGTTTACCGAAGTATTTTATCCTAAGATAGATGAGGCTAAAGAATTGGTTAACAATTATAAGATAAATTCTATGATCGATATCTCCGATGGCTTCATTATTGACCTTTTCAGGATTTTAAAAGAAAGTAAGAAAGGAGCAATTATTTGGAAGAATATGATTCCTGTTTACAAAGATATAAACGATATATTTCGGGGAGAGGATTACCAACTTATTTTTACCGTGGATAAAGAGGAGAAAAAAATAAATGAACTGATTGGTAGATTTTATTTAGTGGGTATAGTTAAAGATAGTAAATTTGGGTACTGGATGGAGGAGGGTGAGGTAAGAAGAAGAATAGAGGTAAAAGGGTACTTACATTTTTGATATGGTGATATTTAGTGAATCTATAAATAAAACAAAGATGATTGGTAAAAAGTTTGCTTCTCTACTTACCAAAGGAGATGTGTTGCTATTGGAAGGTGAGTTAGGTGTGGGTAAGACTGTTTTTATAAAGGGCATTTTAGAAGGTTTTAATTTCCCTCCCAATGAGGTTATTAGCCCATCTTTTACTCTAATTAGAGAATACCATCTTAAGGATTTCCCCATATACCATATAGACCTTTATCGTATAAGAGTTAAAGAGGAGTTGATAAACTTGGGTTACGAGGATTATTTTTATAATCCTCAAGGTATAACTTTAATAGAGTGGGGAGATAGGGTGGAGGATATTTTGAATATTTACATTAAGGTAGAGCTCTCTTTTGTTAATGAGAGGAAGAGAAGAATTAGTATTATAACTAAAGGTTACTCCTACGAAAAAATTTCATTATTAGATAGTTTAGTAATATGAATTTGTTGGGGATAGATACCTCTACAGATATGGTTTCTTTAGCAATGATGGTTGATAACAAAATAATCCTGGATTTCAATCGTAATCAACCATACGGCGCATCTAAGGCAATAGTTTATATTAAAAAATTTTTAAATAAGTTATCTATTGACCTTGATATTTTTGATGTTTTCGTTTTAGGAGCCGGCCCTGGTTCTTTCACTGGTTTACGCATATCTTTTAGTTTAATTAAAGCTTTTAGTTTAGCTTTGGGTAAACCGGTAGTTAAATTAGGTAGTTTTTACTCCTATGCTTCGCAAGTTAAACATAATGCTTCTAAGATTGCTATAGTTACCGATGCTAAACGAAAGATGGTTTATGCCACAACTATGAGAATTAAAAATGGTGTTATCGTAAGAGAAAGAAGGGAGGCACTATACTCGTTGAAAGATTTTATTAAGAGATATAGAGATTATTTATTTGTTACTAACAGCGAATATTTAAGGGGGGAATGTAAAAACTACGGTGTTGAGATTTATCCCAAAGATATTTGGCCCAATGCTAAAGAACTATTGCTTCTGACTAAGGAGTTATCCCCACTTGAGTTTACTCCTCTTAACAGATTGGAGCCGATATACGTTTATCCTCAGGATTGTCAGGTGAGGGTTTAAGGTAAGAAATTCTATGGTAATGTAGATTTTTTTAAAGTTGATGGTATAATTGTAGTAATTAAATTTTCTTCCTCTAATATAAAGCTTGATTTTGGGCCACTAGCTCAACTGGCAGAGCAGGGGACTCTTAATCCCAAGGTTGAAGGTTCAAGTCCTTCGTGGCCCAGTTTAAATTTGCCATGATAAAGAATAACTACGAACTTTTAGAACATACAGCAGATATTGGTATAAGAGTTAAAGGTAAGGATTTAAAGGAGATTTTTATAAATAGCGCTTGGGCAATGTTTGATATCATTGCCAAAAGAAAATCAGAGATTAATGAGAGAGAATCAACTTTTCCTCATATTGTTAAGGAGCGATCCGATGATTTAGAACAGTTATTTGTTAACTGGTTAAATGAGTTACTATATTTATCTGCTACTAAAGAGTTAATTTTTTATGATTTTGAAATAGAAAGATTAGATGAAAAAAATTTAGAAGCTAAAGTTTGGGGAGAGGATATAAGAAACTATAATGTAAATACAGAAATCAAAGCTGCTACTTATCATCAATTGAAGATAGAAAATAAGGGTCTTTATTGGGAGGCGGAGGTGATTTTCGATGTCTGATATTTGGGAAGGTCCATTAGAGAAAATAGATGATTATCGTTGGCGTATACCTAAAAGTTATAAACCGGGTATGCGTGTAGATGGAATTATCTATGCTGATGAAAAACTTTTAAGAGATATTCGACAAGATAAAGCACCTGAACAAGTAGCTAATGTGGCATTCTTACCGCAAATTGTAAAAGCATCTTTAGCTATGCCTGATATTCATTGGGGTTATGGTCCTTCTATTGGAGCAGTTTTTGCTACGGATATTGATTCTGGAGGAGTTATTACTCCTGCCGGGGTTGGTTTTGATATAAATTGTGGAGTTAGATTGTTAAAGACGAATTTTCAGTATGAGGAGATAAAACACAAAATAAAAGATTTAATCTACGTTCTTTTTGATATGGTTCCTGCAGGTGTAGGCTCTAAAGGTGATATCAGGATATCGGAAAGAGAAGAAAGAGAGATTTTAATTAAAGGAGCAAGGTGGGCAGTAGAGAAAGGTTATGGTATAGAAGAGGATTTAGAGTGTAGCGAAGAGTACGGAGCAATGGAAGGAGCTGACCCAAGTACAGTTTCTCAACGTGCTTACGAAAGAGGTAAAGCACAATCAGGGACTTTAGGGTCAGGGAATCATTTCTTAGAGATTCAAATGATTGACCAGCTCTATGATTATAACTTATGTTCCCAATTTGGTTTAACCTTGGGTCAGATTACGGTGATGATTCACTCTGGTTCACGCGGTTTTGGTTACCAGATCTGTGATGATTATACACGTAGTATGATACATTGTTTAAGTAAGTATAATATTAAGGTTCCCGATAGGCAACTTGCCTGTGCACCGTTTAATTCCCCTGAAGGTAAAGCATATTTTTCTGCTATGAAGTGTGCTGCTAACTATGCTTGGAACAATCGTCAATGTTTAATGTATTTAGTTCGTAAAGGTTTTGAAAAAGTTTTTGGAATGAGTTGGGAGAAGATGGGGATGTATTTAATTTACGATGTTGCTCATAATATCGCTAAGGTAGAAAAACATACAGTAGATGGTAAAAAACTTACTTTATGCGTTCATAGGAAAGGAGCTACGCGTGCTTTTGGTCCAAATAATCCAGAATTACCTAACCGTTATAAAAATACCGCTCAACCGGTAATAATTCCTGGAGATATGGGAAGAAACTCTTACCTATTAGTAGGAACACAGAAAGCGATGGAAGAAACTTTTGGTAGCACCTGTCATGGAGCAGGAAGAGTAAAATCTCGCACTTCTGCTATGAAATCTATTGATGCAAATCAACTTTTAAAGGAATTAGATTCTAAAGGGATAATAGTTAAAGCTTCGGGTAAAGGAACTATTGTGGAAGAAGCCCCTCAAGCTTATAAGGATGTAAACGAAGTAGTTGATGTTGTTCATAAGGCAGGTATTTCTAAACGAGTTTGTAGAATGAAGCCATTAGGAGTTATAAAGGGATAGATGTAGAAATAGTTAGTGAAAAAATTTACTCACTTAAACTTTATCTCAATTTCTCTTTTCATCATCTTTTTTTTTCTCCTCTTCCTTTTTGAAGGTCCCTTCTATACAGGTATAAACAGATTGAAAGATATATCTTTATTAGTTCCTTCAGATTTGTTGATAGATGATTCTTGGTATGGCGTGTATTTTGCTGGTAAATACATTGGCTATTCTCACTCATTTATGAAAGTTAAAGAAGAAGATTTAGGAGGGTATATTATAAATAACGATACTATATTGGATATACCTATATTAGGTAGTGTAGAAAAGATTAGTTTACGTAGCGAGATTAACTTAAATAAAAGTTACTCTTTGGAATCAGCTTCTATGAGATTAAATTCTTCTAATTATTTTCTAAAAGGTTATCTTAACTATAAGGAAAAGAATAAATTTTATCTTTCTTTGGTTAGTAGTACTCAGAGGATAGATAAGATAGTAGAATTATCAGAAAAGATTATTGGTTCTACATTTAATCCTATGATTTTTAATTATTTACCTGTTAAGAAGAATATTTCCTTTTCTGTTTTTGACCCTTTATCGGAAAAGAAATTATTGGTTAACATTATCAATAAAGGTGGGACAAAATTATTTATTGATGGAAAATATTACAGTGCTATAGAATTTATTTTGGATGTAGAAGGGGTTAAAGGTAAGATTTATACTGATAACAAGGGAAGATTATTAAAACAAGAGTTCTTAGGTTTCCAACTTATTCGTGAGGAGCCAAAAAATATATTCAAGAAAAATATCTCTACGCTTCCCTTAGATTTAATTGAAAGATTTAGTATTCCCTCGGTTATTATCCCTAATAAAGAGGAACTCAATTATTTTAAAGTGCGCATAATAGGTTTAGAAAAAAAATTTATTACCCATTCAGCTAATCAAATGGTTTTAGAGGATGGGAAAACTTTAGAGATACATAAAAAATTACCTAAAAGGATAATATCTTTGCCTATAGAGGAAAATAATTTCAAAGATTACTTAGAAGAGGATAATTTTATTAAATTTAAGGGTACGCAGATAGAGATAATTGCTAAAGAGATTGTGGGCAAAGAGAATAATGCTTTTAATATTGTAAAACTATTTTTAGAGTGGTTAGATAAGAATATAGAAAAAGTCCCTACTTTCTCTTTACCTAATCCTTTAGATGTGCTAAAACTTAGACGAGGTGATTGTGGAGAATTAAGTGCTCTGTTAGTGGGTTTTTTAAGAAGTGTAGGTATACCCTCTTATGTGAATATTGGTGTAGTGTATTATGAAGGTAGATTTTTTTATCATGCTTGGGTTTCTGCTTTTGTAGGAGAATGGATAGATGTTGATCCAGCATTAAATCAAGTTATCGCTGATCCTACGCATATCGTGTTGTTTAAAGGTTTAGATGGACAATTTGAGCTATTTAAAATTATTGATAAATTGCAAATAGAGGTGTTAGAGTACAGGTAAGAACTGAATACGAAGCAATAGATTAAAAACAAATCCCAAGCAGTAAACTTGATATAAATATACAGAAACTCGTGGAAACTAATAGGGATTATATGTTTGTAGTTAGGGCAGAAAATTTATACAAGAGATTCAATGAGCATTGGGTAGTAGAGAATTTAAATTTATCTATTAGAGAAGGTGAGTTTTATTGTTTGCTTGGTCCTAATGGTGCTGGTAAGACAACTACTCTTAAATTGCTCGTTGGCTTACTAAAACCCACTAAAGGGAAAATCTATATTGGAGGCTTTTCTCTTGATACTATGGCGGAACAAGCAAAAAAACTGGTGGGATTTATTCCCGATACACCTTTTCTTTACGAAAATCTTACCGCTATAGAATTCTTAGAGTTTATTGGCACAATTTTTTATATAGATAAAGATACACTCAAAGAAAGAATAAACTTCTATTTGGATGTATTTGGTTTAGAAGAGGCAAAGAATATACTATTAAGAGATTATTCCCATGGTATGCGTCAGAGAATTATCTATATTGCTAATTTAATTCATAAACCCAAAGTTCTTTTGGTAGATGAGCCTTTGGTTGGTCTTGATCCTCAGGGAATAAACTTAATAAAGAGAGTATTGAAAGAGAAAACTAAAGAGGGTATGGCAATTGTTATGAGCACGCATATTTTACAGATTGCTGAGCAATTAGCCGATAGAGTAGGTATAATGGATAGAGGTAAACTAATTGTGGAAGGTAGTCTAGAGGAGTTAAAGAAGAAAATCAAAGAAGGTTCTTTAGAAGATATCTTCTTTATGCTCACCCAAAGATAAAAATAGGATAATATGTATATTTTTGTTTGGGTAAGAATTAGGTCTTTAAAGAATATTTTTAAGGATTATTTTCACCATCGCAATTTCTCTTTTTTTATTATAGTTTTTTCTATTTTTGTTTCTACCTTGGGAATATATCTTGCCGTATGGAAAGGATTAAATTTTTTAGTTTCCTTAGGTGGTATTGGTTCAATAATTATAAATAAGCTCTTCTACATCTTATTCTTTATTATCTTTTTTATGATAGCAATAAGTTTCTCTTTACTTTTATATTCTTTTTCCTTTCGTAACAGAGAGACAGAATTCCTTATTAGTCTTCCTATCCCTTACTATAAGATTTCCTTATGTAAATTTTTAGAAGCAGTGATACTTTCTTCCTGGATACCTTTAGTTACTTTAGTAATCTTTATTGCCGGTTATGTAAAAATTAGTAATTTATCAAGTTTGCTTGTATTTTCTTCTCTTATTTATTTTCTGCCATTCCTATTAATTTCTTCTTTTTTTGGATATTTGGTTTACGTAGTGGTATTGAAATTTTTTAGTTTTAAGAAAACAGTTATTTTTGCTATATTTTTGTTAGTTATTTTTTATTTTATCGGTAAGCCAAATTATAAAAATACAGGAGATATCCTTTATATGCTCTCCGACGAGATTATTTTTATTAAATTGTCTCGTCTGTGGTTTTTGCCATTTTCCTGGGTGACCAGAGGTCTTATTAATTTAGAGGAGGGTAAATTTTTGAGGTCATTTTTATTTTTAGCAAATTTAGTAAGTTTAACTTTGGTAGGTATAAGTTTTATTTTAAATAAAGGTGGAGAGATCTTCCTTGAGCTTTTCTACAAGTACTCTATACCGAAACATAGAGGCTATTACTATAAGAGCAGTTGGGAGAAGGTATTGGATAATAGTAAATTACCTCGCTGGTTTATCAATTTTGTTATTAAGGATATAAAACTATTTATGCGTGAACCTACTCTTTGGTCTCAATTTTTGATATTCTTTGGTTTACTTTTTTTCTATTTTATTAACCTAAGGAAATTATCTTACCACAATCTTGATCCTATATGGAAGAATTTGATTACCTTTTTAAATACTTTTAGTATCCTCAGTATCGTATCTGCTTTTGGGATACGTTTTGTATTTCCTCAGTGGAGTTTGGAAGGGAGAAACTACTGGATTCTAAAGCTTAGCCCTCTACCTTTAAAGAAAATTTATTTAGAGAAATTTCTCTTCTCATCTATTGTAATGAGTTTGGTTTCTTCTCTATTAATTTTTATCTCTAATTATATGGTACAGATAGAAAGATTTACTTCTTATTTAACGAGTTCAATTATTATTGTAGGGTCATTTTCATTAGTTAGTTTCTCTTTGGGTTTAGGTGCTTATTTTGCTGATTTTAAAGTAGATTATTATCTCAAAGCTGTAGAGAGTTGGGGAGGATTTATAACGTTAGTATTAAATTTTGCCTATGTGGTTATTACTGCATTTATATTTATACTGCTTACCCATTTTTTTATCTTAAGGAGCGAGATGCCTCTAAAAAGAGTGGTGATTCTAATTTATTATATCTGGGTAGCGATAAGTGTTTTTTTAGGATTGCTTTTAACCAATTTAGGTTTTAAAAAACTAAAAGCAAAAGAATATTAGATTGTATTGTCACCGCAATATAATAATGTCACCTTTCTGCAAAGTAGAAATGTCAGGGTAGATTTTGTTAAAATACCATCTCCTTAAAGAAAAAGGGAAGGTATCTCATAGAAAGATATCTGAAGAAATAGTGGAAAAAATCAAACATCTTTACAAAAAGAAATATTCTGGATTTAATCTTAGTCACTTTACTGATTATGTTAATGAAGAAGAGGGGGTAGTGGTTCTTTAGAAAAGGTAAGGCAGGTGTTAAGAGAGGCAAATCTTTATCTTAAGAAATCAAAAAACAACCTTAGAAAATATGAAGGTTTTAGAAGAGTTTTTCAGCCATAAGGGTTTACCCAAAGCTATTTATGTGGATAAAGACGCAAAGTTTAAGACACAAAGATACCAAGGTATTCATTACAATATTAAAAATGACCACTCTTATCCTGATACACAGATAAGAAGGGCACTTTCAGAATTAGGCATAACGGTTATCTATGCTGGTTCACCTCATTTTTCCTGATTTTTATCGGGCAAGTTATGCCAAGGCAGAAGTAGAAGTCTTTGAACATCTGGATAGTAAGGTATCCATTGTTTATAAGGGAAGAAAATTAAAATACCCCAAGATACAAATCATTAAAAACCAAAAAGAACGTTCTTTAGAAGAAATTCTTCTAAAAGGTGACATTTCTATTTTGCAAAAATCCTGACTTTTTATCTTGCATTAACACAGGAGAATTTTTTACTTGACCAGCATTTTTTATATTGAGAAAATAAAAAGGGTCAAACCTCGAAATTAGAAAATGTTTGACGAAATATTTAAGAATATTATTATAGTTTTGTGGCGAGGTTTTATTATCTGCCAAAGAAAAATTTAAATTTCATCTTTACGCCTTCTCCCTAATGAATAATCACTACCATTTGTTCATAGAAACACCTATACCAAACCTTTCCAGGATAATGCAATACCTTAATAACTCCCACAGTATTTACTATAATACGAAACGAAAGAAGAGGGGGCATTTATTTTAGGGTCGATACAAGTCAATAGTAGTGGATCAATACAGCTATTTTTTGGAACTCACCAGATATATTCGTTTAAATCCTGTAAGGGCAGAAATAGTTGATAGTCCTGATAAATACCCTTGGTCAAGTTTTAGAGGATACCTGAAGGAAGAAGGAGATGGCTAATCGACAAAGATAAGATAAAACAATATCTGGATATGAACTCCAGACAATACTATCAATTTGTTTTAGAAGGTATCGGTAAGGACCTAAACTACTTCAAAAATGTATAGTAGGGCAGAAGCCTTAAGGAGTTGTGTATAATGAGAAGTCGGCCCCTGACTGTAAAACAAATAGCTATTTATCTTTTAAAACGATTTACTGGCTTAACCAAAAGAGAAATAGGTGGATATTTTTACAATGAATCACCATGCGGTAAGCAAATCTACCCTTAATATTGTAAGGCTGATGGAGGAAAAGCCTCAATTTGAAACGAGAAGTTGAGGAGATAACTTCTAATTTTCGAGCTCTGACCTCTATATTCTTATAAAAGCTCTTTAAACTTAAAAAGTCTCAATGCTAATTATCTTAATCTTTCTCAATCCTTCTTAAGAGGGGATACAATCTCTCTTCTCATTTCCATAATACTTCAAATATAATAATTGACTATTTTGTTTATGAGAGTAGAATAAAAATTGAGAATTTTAATATTTTAAAAAGAGAACAATGGTAGAAAAAGTATCAAAAAGAGTATTTATAGTGGGGAGAATGATGTTAATTTATAGCATTATATTAAGCTCTTTATATGTTTATTCTTTATTTTATAGATTTCTTCTTGCCCGTGTCTCCTCTGATAATCTGCTATGGTTTGCGCTAAATTATATATTAGGACTGTTATTTCTTATGTCACTATTTTTGACGCTTCCCGTGGGATTACCCCTTATTCCAATAATTTATTTAATATGTAGCATAAATATTTTAAAATTAAAAAATTGGGCAAGGCTTACTACTATTTTCCTTTCGGTTTTTTTTCGACACTTATTATTTACAGTTTTTACTCTTTTTATATAGGATGGTTAAGTGAGGGATTGGAGGGAGATACTTCATCAGCTTGGGCCCTTTATGGTGGTGTGATTCCTTCAATTATTTTTCTCCCTAATTTTTTCTTTCTTCATCCTAAGGTAAAAAAGCAGTTTAAATAATTTTAATAGATAATGGAGGTGCTTATATAAAATTAGGATAATGAGAGAAAAATTTAAGAAGATAGTTTTTATATTTTGCGGAATAATTACCTTTTGTTTTTTTCGAGGTTATATACAGCTAAAGGGAGAAGATTTAATCTATTCTCTTGATAAAGATAGAGTATCTTCTCTTTTGCATGAGATAAACGAGCAGAAAAAAGTTATTGCAATACTTAAAGAAAAGTTAGAGATAGCTTTAAAAGATAAACAAGAGTTGTCTAAAGCATTAGAGGAAGCAAATGAGAAGATAATTGAACTACAAACTCAATTACATAAGGATTATATTAATACTTATCCTACAGATAAAGAGGAAGAAAATGTATCTAAGGATATTTTAGAGGATTTTGTGAGAATTTTGGATAAGGAAAATAAAGACATAGAAGAGCTATCTAAGTTAATTAAGGATATTATTGATAAATACAGTAAATTACCAAAAGTTCCCTCATCAAGATAAGCCCTAATTTTATAATCATTTCTTGATGCTGTGCGTAGACTAAATCCCTTTAAGAAAAGTTTTTCTAATTTTACCATAATTGAAATGATTATGGTAATAACTATCTTGAGTATACTGTTAATTTTAGCAGTAAATAGGTTCTCTTTCTATTATGGCGTAAAGTTAGAACTTGCCGGTAAAAAGTTAGTTGCTGATATACGTTATGTTCAAGCATTAGCTATTGCTGAGCATAGGGAACTATATATTGAATTTATCCCTTCTTTAAATAAATACGAAGTTTATAGGAAAGATTTAGGTAGTAAGATTTATTATGTGCATCCCTATACTAAAAAAGATTTTATTGTTGATTTCTCCCTTGATAGTGAATTTAAAGGAGTTAGTTTAAATAGTGCTTCTTTTGATGGAACTAATATTTTAAGGTTTAGTAGTTTGGGTGAACCAAAAAACGGTAACGGTAATCCTCTGTTAGAAGAAGGGGTTGTAGTTTTGAATTATAAAGATAACGAAGTTAAAGTAGTAGTTTATCCTAAAACAGGTTTTTGTAAGTTAGAGTAAATAGGTTCTTATTAAGGATGTTATTAAGAGTAAGAAGAAGTTTAACTTTGGTTGAATTAATAGTAACGATTGTAGTATTTGGTTTAGCTATTCCTGTACTTTTGGTATCTTTAAGTGAAGTGACGCAGAAACTCGCCCATGCAGAGTTAGTTTTTTCCGCTACAATTTTAGGTAGAGGCCTTTTAGAGGAAATTATTAGTAAAAGGTTTGATGAGAATACTATTCCTCCCTGGAGTTCTAATTTAGGTTACGAATCTTTAACTTACGGTTTAGATGGTAGTAGTTGGGAGAATAGTAGCAATTATGGTAATTGGGACGATATTGATGATTTCAATGGTTTTACTCAAAATAATATTTCCGGATTTAATGGTTTTTCTCGTTCGGTAACAGTTTACTATGTTGAGCCGGATAATTCTAACTTGGATACACCTCAGTCTACACCGACAAACTATAAGAGAGTAGATGTGGTAGTTAGTCATAGCCTTTTGGGTAATATGTATTTTTCTGTTATTTTAAGTAGTGAATTTTAAAGTTTATAATGCGTTTAAATAAAGCCATTACTCTTATTGAATTAGTTATAGTTATAACTGTTTTAGGATTATCTTTTGCTATTTTAGGTAATTATCTATGGCAGGTAGTGGAAAGTTTTAAATTAGTAGCTCATCGTCAGGATATCTCAACTCAGGCTAAATTGGCTTTGGATTGGTTAGTGAGGGATATACGGGAGATAAAAGCAGAAGGTCAGTTTTCTTGTATAAGTGAAGCGTGTGTAGGTAAGATTGTTTTTACTAATGTTAACGATGAAGAGATTACTTACCAGTTAGAAGAAGATAAGGTTACGAGGAACAATTCCCCCTTATGTTTAAATGTGGGTAATTTACAATTCACTTATAGGGATGAGAAAAACCAGATACTTAATTTCCAGGATGGGTGTCTTAGTGATATTCAGAAAAGAAAAGTATTCTCTATAGAGGTAGATATATCTTTTCTTCAGTATGGAGAAAGTTATAGGATAAATTCTTTTGCCACGTTAAGAAATGTAAGGATGAGATAAGTTAATTTTTTGTCCACTTCCGAAGTGGACAACGGTAATTGAAATGAGAAAATCAGAAGTTTTAGTAATGGTGGTTATTTTTATTGCTATCGCTGGTATTATTGGTATGTTCTTAGCTATACTTTTAAATATAGAGTTTTTTTCAGGAGCAAAAACGTATAGGTCAGAATTAGCTTTCTATACCGCAGATAGTGGGGTAGCCAGAGCAAAACAATTAGCTAAGTCTACTCAGGATTGTTCTTTTTTAGAAGGTAAAGAATATTTAGAAGAAAGTTATCATATCCCTCCTACAGGTAGAAAAACGTTCTCTTATAAGATATATTGTACTCAAAGCGAAGATAAGATTATTATAACCGTAGGGAGTATAAGTGTTAGTTCAGAATAGAACATATTGATTATCAATAATTTATAGTTGGAACTATTTTGTAATATATGGTATAATAAAAGAGGGATAAATTACCCATAAAAAGATGGTAACAGGGGGTAAAAATGAAAAAAAGTTTTATTTTTCTTGTGATTTCTTTGTTATTAATAATAAATATATCTTTTGCTCAAGAGGCAAAAAAGGTAGTAATTGAAGGTAGGTCGTACAGTCTTTTAGAATTAGCTAATTTGGGAGCATTAAATTTTATGGGTAGAGAGGGGGAGTATACCTATCGGTTAGAGTTAAAAGGTTCTTCACTCTTACCCGATACAGCACTTATTAGCGGTTTTAATCATAATATTTTAGGTGAACTTGTGGGTGTGGATGATGCTCCTGCGGTTACCACCAATAAAGATGAGTTTTCTATAACCTATGAGGATATAAACATAGAAGGTGTTCCTCCTATACAAACAGGAGTAGACAATATTAATGTTAAAAGATTAGTTGACTATTTCAGTAAAAAAGCGGATATCACAATTATCAATGATGTTACCTATGATGGTAGTAGTATCGGCGGTCCTTCTGATTATAAGATAGTATTTGTAGATAATGCCAATATAACTCTAAAAGGTGATTTTAAAGGTTATGGTGTGCTTGCTATAAATGACCGCACTCCTACAGGATTATCTTCTCGTTTTGTTATGGAAGGAAGAGCGGTATGGTATGGGTTAGTAATTGTTTTCCAAAATAATACCGATATAGATACAGAAATAACGCGTTGTTCGTTAGAAGGAAGTGGAGATGAAGAGAGGGGAGTTGGTGATTTTGTTCTTTTGGCATTGAATGAGATGACTATTGGTAATAACCTTAAAGTATTAACTGGATCATTGGGAGTTAATTCTCTATCAGGTAGATTATCTATCGGTAACAATTTAGATACACAGAGAGATTGTTCTCTTATGAGTTATGAAATTACCGCTGGTAACAATGCTTTTGTCGGGGGAGATGTGCGTTGTGATAGGATAAGTTTAGGCAATAACGTTACTATAGGAGGTGATATCTATCGTAATAGCCTTAACTATGGGACAAATTTTAAATTGGAAGGGAATGATATACACCCTTACGACTTTAAGGGAGTATCTTTACCGGATTTTCCCGATTTTTCTTTTGGAACAGTAGATATCAGTAAAGGAAATAACCAAACTTATACTTTGCTTCCCGGAACGTATAGGGATATTACTTTTGGTAATAATTGCACTTTAAAACTTACGGGAGGAGTATACAATATAAGGAAACTTACCATGGGTAATAATGGAACAATTCAATACGAAGGTTCAACAAGCCAATTAAGAATTAACCAAAGTTTAACTATGGGCAATAATCCTAAAATTAACCCTAAGTCAGGTAGTGGGTTAGATGCAAGAAATCTTATTATTTATATTGCAGGAACAAGTGGGCTTACCCTTGGGAATAATTCCCATATAGAGTGTAATCTTTATATGCCTTCCGCGAATTTAACTGTGGGTAATAGTGCTAATTTTAAAGGTTCTTTTATTGCTAAGAATATAGATGCAGGAAACTGTGCAGGAACGAGCTTGGATAATTTAAGTGTTTTTAGGGGGGGAGTAGATGGAGCTAAGACAATGATCATAGGTTCAGTAATTTTAGGGGGTAAACAATTCTTCCTACCTAACGGTAAGGGAAATAACGCTATCCTCTTTAGTAAGGAAGCATTGAGGAATGTAGAAGATATGATGAAGAATAAAGGACTTATTTGGGAGTGGAAACAAGTAGAGTGATTTGGGAAAGATTGATTAATTATTGAGAATGAATTAAAATATTATATATAAAGAATTAGTTTATTATAAAAAGGCGAAAAAGGGAGTGATTACTTTATTTTAAGTTTAGTAATATGAGGATTGTGGTTAAAATAAGCTTAATTATTGTGTTATGGTGTTTGATTATTTCTGTATCTAATATATGTTCAGGATTACCTGAGGTAGAGGAAATAGTTTTTGGGGATGTTAGGTTTACCTACCCTAATGCTTCTACTTTACAAATAGATGCTACGCATAAGGCGATAATTAACTATAAGAGTTTTGATATAGATGAAGATGAGATGGTGATAATAAATTTACCTTCTCATCAAGGGGAACTATTAAATCGAGTTAAAGGGAATAGTTTTAGTGAGATATTAGGCAAATTAAGTAGTAATGGGATATTGTTTTTGGTTAATAGTAATGGTATACACTTTGGTAGTAAGAGTGAGATAGATGTAGGAGGATTAATAGCTTCTACAAGAGATATAACTGATAACAATTTTATTAACTCAAGGTATATATTTGAAAAGATAGAAAGAGATGGTGTGGATAGGGTATTATGGAATGAAGGTAAAATAAATATAAGGGGGGGAGGATTAGGAGTATTTATAGGTGGTGCGATAGATAATAGTGGTTTAATAAGATGCCCTGTAGGTATAGTGACATTAGTTGGTGGAGATATGGTTAGTTTCAATGTATCTGGCGACGGTTTAATTTCTGTAGCAATAGATAAACCTACTTCTTCTAATATATTGGACTATGAGGGTAAGCCTGTAACTGACCAGATAAGTAATAGAGGTAGTATAGAAGCAGATGGGGGAGAGGTTATATTAAAGGCTGAAGCGATATTAGATATATTTAAGAATGCTATGAATTTAGATGGTTGTATTAAAGCAGACAGAGTGGATGAGAAAGATGGTATAGTGCGACTGGTTAGCAGTGGAGATATCAAAGTTATAGGTGAGATAAGTGCTAGTAAAGTAATTATAGGGGAAAGAGCGGATGTTGTTCCTGAGGGAGTAGAAGTAGAGGGTAAAGAAGGTATAAGAGCGGATATATTAGAGGTATGTGGTAAGAGAATTGAGATAGTGAGTTTAGCTACACTTACAGAGGTGTATAGAGGGGAAGGGATAGAATTTATTTATAGTGAGGTAAAAGGTGATGAGGTTAAATTAGAGGGTGAGGATATAAGGATTAGATATATTAAGACTAATAATCTGATTTTATCTACAGATAATAGTATAAGAGCTAATGAAATGGTGATTATACAAGCTAATCAACTTAAATTAATAGGTAAGGAATTTGGTTCAGCAGATGTGCCATTGAATATAGAAGCCAACTTGTTACATATAGAGAGGATAGAAGGTGATATAGAGATAATGGAGAGTAAGGGTTTAGGTTCTAGTATAATGTTAAGAGGTCCGCCTATGGGTTTTGGAGGAGTATTATACAGTAGGGATAGTGAGCTTATTTTAGAAGCCGAGAGAGTAAGTTTTATTGGAGTATCACCTTTATATATATATGGGGATGTAACTTTTTATAATTTTACCGCTAAAGAGAGGGGAAAGGAATTTTATTTTGAAGCTAATAAGTATTATAAGTTTAGAGGAGATACGTATATAAAGGGTGTTAGTGGATATGATGGTTTAATTAAACTTCTAAGCAGTAGAGAAGGTGAATTTTGGTATGGAGATTTTACTGAGAGTGATAGTATAGATATAAGTTATGTAGCGATAAGGGATGGATATAATTTAAGTGGATTTATAAAAGTTAAACCATCTACCAACTGGGGTAACTGTGTAGGTTGGGATACAGATCCTGTATGGGATGGCGGAGGGTTAACTAATAACTGGTCAGAACCTGCCAATTGGGATACAGATACAGTTCCTACCTCATTTGATGTAGTTACGTTTAATACCACTTCTCACAAGCCTTCCATAGTAGATATTAGTTTTGGAGGAGAGATAACCAGTCTTATCATTTCTGGTTACACAGGGACAATTACTCTAATGAGGTCTTTGAGCGTAAGTAGTAACTACACTCAATCTTCAGGGACATTTAATGCTAATTGGTATAATGTAACTTTAGGTTCATATTCGCAGAGTGGGGGCATATTTAGAGCTGGTATTGGGTTAGTGGATATAAATGGAGAGTTCAGTTTAGTGAGTGGGATATTTTATCAAGATGAGGCAGAGATAAGTATTTATGGTGATTTTAATATTTATGAAGGGGGTATTTTTAATAAAGCTACTGGTCTAAAGAGTTTAACATTTGATGGCACAGGGTTAATAAGGGATTTGACTGCGAACAAACAGGATTTAGGTAATGTAATTATAGGTGGTATTGGCACGATACGTTCTCTTGGTTCCAAGGTATTGATGAGCAATTTAGAGATAGGAGGTGGGTGTCAATTTATAGGAGCATACGATGTGATGGTTATGGGAGGTAGTGTAATAGGTGATGGGGAGATAAATCTTAGTGGTGGGGAGTTTTTATTAGATGGTAGTGGTGATTTTGGTGGTGATAGTGAGTGGATATTTTATAATTTAACTTTTGGTGATGGAGTTGGGGAGAGCACGACGCATAAGATAGGTTCAAATAAGATTACTTGTTTAGGTAGTTTTATAATAAATATTAATCACAGATTAGAGGCTGGTTCAGGGGTATGGAATATATCTTGGCAGGAGGGAAGTGCATATTTACAAGATATATCACAGATAGTTTGTGGAGGTTACCATACAGTAGCATTAAGTAGGGATGGTAGTAGGGTATATGCTTGGGGGAATAATTATTATGGTCAATTGGGAGATGGGACAGCTACTAATCGCACAACCCCAGTTTTGGTTAAAGGTTTGGGAGGAGTAGGCTACTTAGGTGATGGTATAAATGGTGGTCCAATATCGCAAATAGTGGCAGGTTATTATCACACAATAGCTTTAAAGAGTGATGGTAGTAGGGTATATGCTTGGGGGAGAAATGATGCTGGTCAATTAGGAGATGGGACAACTACTAATCGCACAACACCGGTTTTGGTTAAAGGTTTGGGAGGAGTAGGCTACTTAGGTGATGGTATAAATGGTGGTCCAATATCACAAATATCCGCCGGTGGTGCTCATACAATAGCGTTAAAGAGTGATGGTAGTAGGGTATATGCTTGGGGTTATAATTATTATGGTCAATTAGGAGATGGGACAAACAATGATAGTTGGTTACCAGTTTTAGTTAAAGGTTTGGGAGGAGTAGGCTACTTAGGTGATGGTATAAATGGTGGTCCAATATCACAAATATCCGCCGGTGGTTATCATACAATAGCCCTAAAGAGTGATGGTAGTAGGGTATATGCTTGGGGTAATAATAGTTCTGGTCAATTAGGAGATGGGACAAACAATA
>JAMWBQ010000098.1 GCA_023819315.1 Candidatus Omnitrophota bacterium | reverse complement strand
TACTTCTTCCATAATACCACCTCCTTTTTGCTTCTAAGAGGTGGTATTTTACATCAAGTTACCCTGACATTTCTACTTTGCAATAAGGTGACATTATTATATTGCGGTGACACTGATATTTAAAAAGATTAAAAATTTCCTTTTAGTTTATATAGCAAGCGTGAGCTTATAATCTTTACGCCCAAAATATTAACTATAAATATAAACAAACACAAAATTGTTTTTCCTTTTGGATTTTTGCCTTATAAGTTTTTTTTGGGGGGTATTTGAGATTTGGGATTTTAACAAAAATACTTTCCGAAATTATCTTTCAAAATTTTATTGAGGAAGGTAATCCCCAGATTAATATTTAAAGTTAGAAATATTTTAAGTAAGCTCGTCTATAATTTTAGCTAAAATTAAATCATTTTCGGTTAATCCTCCCGAAGCATGGGTAGTCAAAGTTAATTTAAGTTTATTGTAAATTAAAGAAATATGAGGATGATGCTTCTGTTCCTCAGAGATTATTGCAATTAAATCTAAAAAATACTTTGCCTCTTTAAAATCTTTAAAAATAAACTCCTTAACTAACTTTTTATCATCAATTAATTGCCAACCATTATATTGAGCTATTAACTTATCTATTGTTTCTTTAGTTAAAGGAGGTATCCCCTCTTCACAGGGTTTACATTTAGTAGGTAAATCTTTTTTTGTATCCAAATAAGGAGATTTAATAACTTTCTCTAAATTACTCAGCGCATCATTATAGTCTGGAGGCAAGGTGAGTTCTTCAACTATCTGAATATATCTTATAAAATCGTTTTTATCTAAAATCATTACTCCTCTTGCTAAGAGACCTAATTCTTTAATTAAAAACCCATAGTTTATACCAAAAGAAGAACTCTTATAATCGGAAAGTAAAATTACCCTATCTATTGAAAAACTCTCACAGAATCTTTTTTGTGCAAAAGGTAAATCCTTGCTTATACCTAAAACTATAACTTCATCAGAAAAATCAACTGCTTTCTTATTAAATTCTTTTACCTGTAAATCACACACGGGAGTATCTAAAGAAGGAAAAGTTGTAATCAGTTTAATTCTACCTTTTAATTCTAAAATATCTATTTCTCTTAAATCATTTGTAACTACGTAAGCAGGAGAAGCTTGTTTACCAACTTCTATTTTTCTCCCCACTAAATGAACTGTTTCACCTTTAAACTTTATATTAGACATCTTACCTCCTAAAAATATACTAAAATCTTTTAAATATCTTTTTCTCCGCACCACAGATAGGGCAGTAATTAGGAAGCTCCCCTTCTTGAGTAAATCCACATATGGGACATATATAAATATCTCCTAAATCTATATCTTCATTTTTAGATACTGCATCTTTAGCTTTCTTATACATCTTAGCATGTATTTTTTCTGCTTCCAGAGCGTATCTGGTAGACTTTTCTGCTTCCTTTTCTCCTTGTAGTTGAGCATCGCTATTATAAACGGGATACATTTCATCTACTTCAAACGTTTCTCCTTGAATAGCTGTATCCAAATTCTCCAAAGTATTTTTTATAAGTCCTAATGCTTTAAGATGATTTTTGGCATGGATTTCTTCCGCATAAGCAATGGCTTTAAATAATCTACTAACATTTGTTTTATTTTCTTTTTCAGCCATTTCAGAAAAAATTAAATATTTCATATGAGCTTGCGATTCCCCTGAAAAAGCATTTAATAAATTGTTCTGTGTCATCTTATGCATAACTACCTCCTTCCCTTTTTTAAAATTTACCAAATGTTATTTTCTACCATAAAACAGCTATTGTAGGTAACTTTCATCCCCGCTTCTTTTGCTAATTTAATTGTTGTTTCCGAATATGAACCAGGTTGCATCCATATTTCTTTAACACCTAATTGTTTACACTCTTCCACTATCCTCTCAGTAACTTCTTTAGGGGTAACGGTAATTACCAAATCAGGATTTTTTTCTAATTCTTTTAAACTACGATATACCTTTCTACCTAAAATTTCCCCTCCCTTAGGATTAATTCCTTTAACTTTAAAACCACTATTAATTAGGTCACGAAATATTTTAAATCCAAATTTATCTTCCTTTTGGGATACCCCTACTATAGCGATTTCTTTTTCTTTTATATTCATTTTATTAAATTTCTTTTGCTAACTTACAAGCTATAGTTTTAGCTTCTTCTAACCTTTCTTTTCTAACCTTTTCACCTTTTGCATCCATAGGCTGAGCATTAATAAAAAATATATCCTTAATCCCTACAAAATTGAAAACTGCCCGTAAATATGATTCTTGGAAATCATAAGTTTTAGCTTCTCCACTATAATCTCCCCCTCTACTTGTAATAATTACCATCTTTTTATCTTTCAGTAATCCCTCTACACCTCTTTCTGTATATCTAAAAAGATATCGTGGTTGAACGATTATATCTATGTAATGCTTTAACCTATAAGGGATACTGAAATTCCACATTGGGGTAGTAATTAAATATAAATCTTTATTAACAAATCTTTCTATTTGTTTAATTATCGCCTCCCAAGCATCTTGTAAATCCTGAGATAAATCCTTCCCACTTAATAGGAAATATTTACCATCTATCCTCTTCAAAGTAAGTTCAGGTAATTCCTCTAAATAAAGGTCCAGTTCATCAACTTCATAATCATGATGGTTCTGTGTAAAGACTTTTAAGAATTCTCTACTTATATGTAATGTAGATGAATTCTTACCTCGGGGAGTAGCAATTATATGTAATAATCTGTGCATCTTTTCCTATCATTTTAAAGTTTTTAAATGCTTACCTCTTATTATCCATAGAACAACAACCAAATTTCTTATTCCCTAAAAGAAACCCTATAACAACCAATACTAATATGACGAGAATTAACCACATCTTTACTCCTTTCATTTATATTATCCTTAACCTAAAATTTGAATCTAAGCATCTTATGAATTAAGTTATTTATCGGATTTTTTAATTTCTTTCATTTTTATCTCACATTCCTTACAGTAACCGTAAAAATCTAAACGGTGATATTTTATTGCTAATCCTGTTTTTTTGTATATATCCTTATACAATTTCTCTTCTTTATCCAATACGCTTATATTTAAATCAAATACTTTTTTACAAGTAAGACAAAAAAAATGATAATGCGGAGTTATATCACCATCGTAACGACAACTATCTTTCCCACAGGTAAGCTCTAAAATTTGTCCTTGTTCCTTTAATAGATTAAGGTTACGATATACTGTCCCAAAACTTATCTTGGGAGATCTTTTCTTAACCATTTTAAAAAGCATTTCTGCTGTTGGGTGTAAAGTTGTTTTTTTTAACTCTTCAAGAATTACTTTTCTTTGTTTTGTGTTTCTATGTTTAATCTTATTAAACATATTGATAATAGTTATTAATATTAATATAATAAAAAATTAAAATTTGTCAAATTATTTTTATTTCTAAAATTTTTTTAGACTTTGTATTTATTAAACAAAGGGTATTAGCTTTTTATAACAGACTAAACTATTTAGGAATATTAATAGATTTAATATTTGGATTTAATTGTTGGTAGGTTAATTAAAAAAGCCGATAAGGGCCATTTTCCCTCACCGGCAACCCAGCCACCATAGTAGCCTCAAACGCCTCACTTGCCTTTTGGGTCCTATTCCATCCGAAGGCAACGGTTCTTTGTGCTACCTTAGGCCTGTAGGCTTTGTGCCCCCTACTTTCGTAGAGTTTACCCTTATCGGCAATATAAATTATACAACATTTTAACTATAAATTTCAAGGTTAAAAGAAAAAAATTATAACTATTTTACTTTGAAATTTCTACTAATAACCATATTTATATAAAAAAAATCTTTAATCGCAAGAAATCAACCCATAACCGATCTACTTAAGAAGAGAACTTTTTATTTGGGTAGGTATAGGAGAAGGTTTAAAATCAATACCAACACATACTAAAATCACATTAGCTTCCAAAACAATAACATCATCTTTGGTAATTATTTGATGAAACTTTATAGAAGCATTGCCAATTTTATCTATACTTGTGCAAATTCTAATTTCATCTTGATAACGAACCGGTGATTTATATTCAACATTAATACTTTTAACAACAAACCAAAAATTATTATTTGATAAAGTTCTTAAATCCACTCCCTTATTACAAAAATACTCTGTTCTACCCTCTTCTAAATACTTTAAATAATTAGCATAGTATACCACACCTCCACAATCGGTATCATGATAATAAATTCTTTTATTAATACAATGCGTTTCAAATTGCATAAATATATTTATATATTATAACTGGAAGGATATTAAGATAAATAACTATTTACATAGTCTGCTACATAATTGGCTATTCTATTACGGTCGGTTTCGTTTATATCTAAAAATTGTATTCCTAAATCGTATCGGCTTTCTTGAATAATAATAAATGTATACTCAGCTTTCCATACGACTTTACCTGTTACCTGAATAGGTTCTTTACCATCGGGTAAGTGTATTTTTAAAGAAAGAAGCGAATTTAAATCTATTTTGTTGTGAACTACAAGACAAATTCCCCCTTCACTAATATTTTTCGTTACCGCCCCACCACCTAATTGTTCATTACCTATAACAGAATATACAACATTTACAGCAACTTCTATACGTAAAAATTTACGCCTTTCTTTATTAGTAATAATGTATTTATTCTCCATTATATTTACTTACTATCTAAAACTTTCTCTATTGCTTCTAAAATCTCCTCTCTACTAGTTGGTTTTGCCAACAATGAATAGTTGCCTCTCTCTTTCTTAATACGCTTCTCTTCATCCTTAGTAATCATCCCAGTAAGAAATATCACAGGTGTATCACATAACAGGGAGTCGTTAGAGATAACACTGTAAATTTCTCCCCCCTTCATATCAGGCATAATCATATCAAGAATTATTACATCTGGTTTAAACTCTTTAGCTAAATCAAAAACTTCTTTGCCCTTAGTAGTGGAAATCACCTCATAATTAGCTCGTTTCAAAATAGAACTAAGATAATCGATTTCCTCTGTTTCGTCATCAGCTATTAAAATTTTCTTGGGCATCTTGACCTCCTTTAATTAAACACATTATGTCTGAAAATATCATTATTTAGGTTTTATGTCAAGTAAATATTGAAATAAAAAAGATATTTATAAAGAGCGAATTTTATAAACTAATTCCTTAACTTTCTTCTCATCTAAAAATAAATCATATTAGTTTACCGTTTTAAAATATCTAACCCTACCATTTCTTTAAATCTATTTTTAAATCATTTAAAGCTTTAAGAAAAGCTATTTTCTCATTCTTTAGATTATCTCTCTCATCTAAAAGTTCTGTATATTTTTCTCTCAGTTCATTAATCTCATTAATTAGGCGTTTATTCTCTTCCTCTTTGACTTGTTTATCTTTAGATACTTTGCTTATCTCTTCGTTTAGTTTAGCTATCGCCTGGGTTAAATTGTCTCGCTCTTTTGTTA
The DNA here is from genome assembly GCA_023819315.1 of Candidatus Omnitrophota bacterium. Lineage (GTDB taxonomy): Bacteria > Omnitrophota > Gorgyraeia > Duberdicusellales > 4484-171 > JAMWBQ01. The sequence continues at coordinate 302 of JAMWBQ010000098.1, read as the reverse complement.
TTGCTTCTAAGTTGCTTCTTAGCTTGGCTATATCTTGTGCTTGGCTATCTTTTAATTTGGCTAAGTTGTCTCTTTCTTGACTTAAATTTGCTAATTTGTCCTTTATCTGGTTTAACTCACTGGTTAGTTTCTTACTCTCTTCTTCTTTGGCTTGGTTTTGTTTATTTGCTTTAGCTATCTCTTCGTTTAGTTTAGCTATCGCCTGGGTTAAATTGTCTCGCTCTTTTGTTATTGCTTCTAAGTTGCTTCTTAGCTTGGCTATATCTTGTGCTTGGCTATCTTTTAATTTGGCTAAGTTGTCT
>JAMWBQ010000097.1 GCA_023819315.1 Candidatus Omnitrophota bacterium | reverse complement strand
TATAGAAACTTTCTTTTATAATAGAGGAAATATTCTTCTCTAAAAATAAATTGCAACTAATTAACCACTCCCTCTTTAAATCATCATCACTAAGATTATAAAAAATATTGTTAATATCAATAATGTCTGTGCTTATTCCTTTACTTTCTAAATAGCTTTGTAAAAAACCTAAACTTAAAGGGGGCATTTTAGGCCAAAATGGGAAAAGGATAGCCAAAACAACCTTCGGTAACCCCATACAAAAAACCAATGTCCCCTCCCGAAGTGGACATTGGTGAGATTTAACCTATTTAAGCAACCATATACCTACGATTATTAAAATTACCCCAAAAAATTTTAAAGGATTTGTTGGTTCTTTTAAGAAAAATATCCCTAAGATAAAAGAAATAAAAGGATAACTACCAGCTATAGGAACTATCTTGGAAATATCTCCTGTCTTTAAAGCTTTATAGAAAGCTATCTGACCGATGAAACTTGCTAATAAACCTCCACTAATTAGTAATAAGGATGATTTTAAGTCTATAGATTTTATCTGTGATGGTTTAAGAATAAAAATAAGAAGGAAAATTAACCCTATACTAACTCCTACACAACGGTAGAATAATCCTAAAATAGGATCGACCCGCCCAAGACCTAACTTTTCTATAAGGGGAACTAATCCCCATATTAATGCAGCAATCAATGCCCACCAGAATCCAGCCATAAAAGTTAGCCTCCTAAATCTTTAGAGAGCTTTTTCTTTCTAAGATTTTTAGACAAAATATCATTATATTCTCTAAATAACTTCAGAGTTTCTTCTGCTTCTTTTTTATCTATTTTCTGAATAGCAAAACCAACATGAACCATTACATAATCACCTAAATTTACATTATCTACTAACTGGATATTTATATCTCTTTTTACGCCATTAGCTTCTGCTATAGCACTATTACCCTCTATACTAACTATTTTCATAGGATAAGCAAGGCACATTAACTACCTCCCAACCTAGCATTAGCTATAGCTACCTGCCCTACTGATATATTTTCATCGTTCGTAGGAAAACGACAATTATAATAAACTTGGAAATCGCTATCTTTCAAAAATTTAGTTACTAATTTAAAAAGTAAAAAGTTCTGAAATACTCCTCCGCTAATTACTACTTTTCTAATACCATATGCGTCTCTAATCGTCTGGCAAGTTTTCCTAACTATAGTAGCTAAAGAATAATGAAACTTAAATCCTATTTTTGCTTTATCTACCCCCTTTAACAAATCTTCTACTATCTCTTTAAATAAATTTTGCCATTTTATTTTATAATAACCTCTTTCTTTAACAATCTCAAAAGGATAGGAATTTAATTTTCTTTCTCTACATTTGTATGAGAGCATCTCTAATAGTATTGCTGCCTCAGCTTCATAAGATACCCTATCCTTAACTCGCAAAAGACTACTAACTGCATCAAACAATCTACCTACCGATGAAGTATAAACATAGTGTTTACCTCTAACAAGATAAATAAATGGTAGACTAATTTCATAATTAAACTGTTTGATAAATTCTATATTAAGTTTGAACATATCCTCACCAAATAAAAAATAAAGAATATAAAAAGCAACTCTAAAAGGCTCCTCAACAGCTTTATCACCCCCAACTAAACCAAAGTAATCAAAGTAAGCCAAACGAGTAAAATTATTCAAATCTCCCACAAAGAACTCGCCACCCCAAACGTTCCCATCTAAACCAAAACCAATACCATCGAATATCACCCCTATAACTTTCTCCTCCACTCTATTTTCTAAGATACAGCTTGCCATATGAGCGTAATGATGTTGGATAGGTATCTTTACTACATCATTCAAACCTAAAGCGTACTGGGTAGATAGATAGTTAGGATGACAATCGTAAGCGACAACTTCTGCATCAAAACTAAATATTTTTTTAAAATGCTGTAAAGTGTTTTTAAAAAAAGTGTAAGTAGCATAATTTTTTAAATCTCCCAAATAAGGGGAAGTTATAAGATAGTTATTCTTGGTAAGAGAAAAAGTAGACTTAAGTTCTGCTCCACATCCTAATATACGCTTCTTTGTGGGGAATTCAAAGAAATCAGGTATATAACCTCTTGCTTTTCTTAATATTATCTCCTTTCTATTATAAACTCTGCTAATAGAATCATCGCATCTGGCATAAATACCACGATTATGAATTAAAAAATAACTAACCTCTTTTAATTTGAATATCTCTTCTTCCTTAGCAATCAAAGGACTATCTTTATAATTTGCTGAGGTCATAATTAGTATAGGTTCAGGCATAATTTTTCTAAGATAGAAGAACAAAAGATAGTGTAAAGGTGTGTAGGGTAACATTACCCCTAAAAATTTCTGATTAAGAGCTATATCTTTCATCCAATCCTTATATATTTTTATGCGCAAAATAACTATTGGCCGACGTATAGAATTGACAACTTCTATTTCTTTTTTACTCATAAAACATATCTTCTTAAGAATATCAATATTAGAAACCATTAGAGCAAAAGGTTTAGTTGGTCTATTCTTTATTTCTCTTAATTTTCTAACTGCTTCTTTATTCTTAGCATCGCAACATAGATGATACCCACCTATACCCTTTACTGCTAAAATATTTCCCCTATAAAGTAATTCACTCGCTTTAATAAGTATATCTTCCACATCTTCTCTTTCAAGGTGAGAGGAGAGTTTATTATTCCTGTTAACTAAATTCATAGAAGGACCGCAATTAAAACAAGCGTTAGGTTGAGCATGAAACCTTCTATCTCTAACATCTCTATACTCAGAAAAACATTCTGAACACATCTTGAAAGTGTTCATCGTTGTTCTTGAGCGATCGTAGGGAATATCTTTTATTATAGTGTAACGTGGACCACAATTTGTGCAATTGATAAAAGGGTAAAGATGCCTACGATTATCATAAGAAAAAAGCTCTCTCAAGCAATCATCACATATGGAAATATCAGGAGAAATAAATACAAACTTATCTTTGGAAATATAACTGTTAGCTATAAAAAAAATTTTCTCGCTCTTTAAGGGTATTATCTCTTTATCAATCTTATCAACGTAAGAAATTTTAGGCGCAAGTTCTTTAAGTGACCTCAAAAAATATTTGAGATTATCTTTCTCCCCTTCTGCTTCAACAGTTACTCCGCTGGGGTCGTTAAAAACGAATCCGCAAAGATTATGCTTCTTAGCTAAATTGTAAATAAATGGGCGAAAACCAACTCCTTGAACTCTACCTTTTATATGTAATTTTAACCTCAATTTCATATCTTGTTTTTCTCTATATTATTTCTACTTTTAATATACGGGTTAAATTAAGCTTTACCATATCTTCTCTATGGGGAAATAAACCTAAAAGATAAATCCTTCCCTTATCTTCCATTAACTCTTTGGGTATAACCACTAAAGTTTTAATATCGCTATTATAGGAAAGATAATCTACCTTTAAAGATACATTTGCCAGAATACTCTCCCTCATAAGAGATGTTTTGGGTTGCTGATTCTTTCTAAAAAAATCATTATCAAATCCATAAAGAGTAATAAAATCTTGCGGTCGGATTATACCTTTTCTCTCTAATATATCTTTTAATTTAAAAAACATCTCTTTTGTAGCCATAGCATCACCTAAAGCACGATGGAGACTTATATTATCTATCTGTAGATAGTCAACTAATGAGGCTAAATTATATTTATTTAAATCAGGAATAGTTCTCTTAGACATCACAAGAATATCTAATGAAGGTAGTTCAATAAAAGGGTAATTTATCCTTTTAAGTTCCCAGTTCAAAAAACTCAAATCGAATCCCACATTGTAACCACATAGAAGAGCGTTATCTAAGAAAGAGATAAACTTATCCGCTATATCTTTAAAACAAGGAGCATCCTTTACATCCTCGTCAGAAATACCATGTATTGCTTGAACTTGCAGAGGGATACTACGTTTAGGATTTATAAGCGTATGAAAAACATCTAAAACTTTCTTATTCCTTACCTTTATACTTCCTATCTCGCAAATAGAATCACCTTTCTCGGCACTTAATCCCGTTGTTTCCACATCAAAGAAAACTAAATCTAAATCATCAAAAGAAGGAGGCAAATTACAAACTATTTTTGTTTCTGACATAATAATTAAACAATTATTTTTACTACTACTTTTCTCTCGCGTGGACGAGTATCAAAATCTATTAATGCTACCTGTTGCCAGGTACCTAAATCTAACTTACCATCAGTTACCGAAACAAATAAGTTTGTTTTTAAAAGAGAACTCCGCAAATGCGAATGAGCATTATCATCATTCCAAGTAAAATTATGTTGCCAATCTTTACCATAGGGAACAATCTTGTCAAATAAACTCTTTAAATCCTCTACTAATCCACTCTCATATTCCACAGTTGTAAGAGCAGCGGTTGAACCAATAACGCTCAAAAATAAAATACCATCTCTGATTTTTTCTTCCTCTAATATCTCTTCTAAGTAAGGGGTAATATTAATAATATCGTTATTGCCCGCTGTTTTTATCCTGATGTAGTTGGTCTTCATTTACTAATTTTTCTATCTAATTATGCTCCCGGGATTAACTTCTCTATAAGGAATAAGAATACTTACATTATACCCTGATTGAGCCGCTAAGAGCATACCTTCTGATTCTATCCCTCTAATTATGCGTTTCTCTAAATTAACTAAAACCACTATATATTTATCCCTCAACTCCTCAGCGGTATAATAAGGTCTTAAACCAGCAACCAGTTGGATTAACTTTTCTCCTATATCTACTTTTAAAACATAAAGTTTATTAGCATTAGGATGTTCGTTTACTTCTAAAATCTTGCCTACGCGTAAATCTAATTTAGTAAACTCATCGTAAGTAACCATAAGAATCCTCCCTATTATAATAAAAAGCTACCTTTTAAAGTAAAACATAGATAATACAATTCTAAACTAAATTTATAAAAAATCAATGTTAAATAGTTATATTGATATTACAATGCCAATTTGTTAAAGTTAATTGACTGTAGCAAAAATGTTAAATTTTTGGTTTTCTCAAGAACTTTTGTTAAAAAAGCACGATTTTTGTTTTTTAACCGTTTTTATTGTGGCTTTCTGCTTTAAACTTTAATCTTAGGTTATTACTTTCAATCTCCCCATTTTACACCCGGCGGGTGTAAAATGGGGTTATAAGTTAAAGAAAACAAATGGGTTTAAAACATCTATCTACACTCTTTGGGTTGTTTTGGATTTAGAATTTTATCATTTAATAATATTTTTCTGTTAGATAAAATTTAAAATTGAACTCATAAAATAAATGATTTTTAGAAAAAGAAAAATAGTGTTCATCGTGTTGCGGTTAATATGGACGAGTTTAAAAATTATCAGAAGTTGCACCAGAGAAAATGTCACAGATACTAAACAGGCTTAATCTGTTTTGAAGTCAACGAATATAACTACATTTAATTCACAGCACTACAAAGAAATTTCTTTTTTTATATTTTAAACCTTATTTTGCATTAGAAACTATATTTTCATAGTATATGAAGTGGTTAGATACACCAATCTTTAAGGATAATCGATCCAACTACACCTGCGTTCAAACGCAACTTATACTTTCAATACCTATTTTTGCCAATGTTTAACGATCCAAATTACTAAGCAACTCATTTGAATCTAATAGTAGAAAGTGAGAGACAAACAATTTTTACCTACTTTTACTATATATAATTAGGCAAACGGAAATCAAATATAAAACTTGATTATAAATAAATTTAGTTCTTGGAAACAAAGGTATTATTTTTGATATAGAAACGTAAAGGA
>JAMWBQ010000096.1 GCA_023819315.1 Candidatus Omnitrophota bacterium | reverse complement strand
ACAGCGGGAGAGATGACCTCTTCGATGCCCAAGTGGTGAAGAATCCGCTCATGTATCAGTAGGCCCATTTATCAGATCTTGGGATGATGGGATGGTTATGGGACTTATGGCACTATGGATGATTGCATATCATCAAGGATTAAGTCTGAGTGAATATAAAAAGAGGATTGAGGAAGAGATTGGTAGGCAATTTTTCATTGAGACGATTACTATTAGGGGTAAAGATGATTCTATAAAGGAAGGAGTTAATAGACTTATTCAAGAGACGAAAGGCGAACTTGATAGAGGCATATATAAATTAGAGACTTCTATTGTGGGTAAGATAAATGGTCTTTCCAAGCAAAAGGCAATCGATTTAATTACTTTAGATGGAATAAAGGTAGTTTTTGAAGATGGTAGTTGGCTTTTGATGCGGCCATCAGGAACTGAGCCAGCAATCAAGCTTTATGTGGAGGTAACGGATTTATCACAGCAGAGACCCTTAGAAGATTTAGGCCGGAGGCTTGTGGGGGTTGATGATAATGAAGGGAAATCTAGCTTTATTGGTTTTGATAGGATGGTTTCTCAAGAGGTTGCGGATACAGAGGCAGTTAAGAATCAAGAAGAAGATATTAGCTACGAAGAATTAAGTAATCTTTGTAATTATATAGGTAGAGGCGAGGGTAAGATTTATTTTGGTAGAGAAGGTAGGAATAATCAAGAGGTAAGATTTTTAGTAAAAGAGGCATTAAATGTTTTAGAAAAGAAAGGAAGTAGATTTAAGTTATCTTCTGGATTTGGTAGATTTGCTAATTTTGTAGAAAATGTAGTTTATTTAGATAAAGATATGTTTGGTGTTTTATTTAATAAAGCAAGTTATTTAGATGAGAGTTTAGAAGTAAGATTAGCAATACTATTTGGGATAATCTGTCATGAGGCAGTGCATAAGCCACGCAGTAATGGTGAGTTACCTACATTTACTGAGGAGATGTTAGCCGGCTTAAGGGAGTTGGAAGTGTATATACTTATGGGCGAGAATCAAAGAGAAAAAATCAGAGAATTTATGAAAGATAGATTTGGTGAGGGATCAGGTATTTATAGAACTGCCAACTCTCTTTTAAATTTAGCTAAGGACTTTGATATAGAAGAGAACAAAAAATCCAGGGATTATTATTATGAGGCTAAGTTAGATAGTAAGTTTATAAGAGGGGTATATACAGGGAAAGGGAAGGGAAGATTTATAGATGAGGTATTTTTGTTTTCAAGGGGAGATGAGGTTGTTCCTTTAGAGATAAAGGAGTTTTATGATTATTTAAGGGATAAACAAAAGGAAGGTAATATAGAAGGTTATGAGGTAGGTTTTGCGATATTGGCTTTATGCGAGAATTTGACCGTTGTGGGATACGATGAAGCCTTAAAGAAGGAATTAAAAAGAGAATTAAATGATAAAATGTATTGGTCACTTTTGCTGGAGAGCTACAGACAGGAGATAGAGTTTGGTACAGCAGGGATAAGAGGAAGGCGAGGAATAGAGAAGGATATAGATAAAGAGATTCAAGAAGAGGTATTATTTATTCCTGGGCCAAATAGGATAAATCCAGATGTTATCAAGAGGTACACCTTAGCGGTAGCAAACTATTATAAAGATAAGGGCTGGCAGAAGAAGGGGATAATTTTAGGCTTTGATGTGCGTAAAGGGTCAAAGGAATTAGGGGATATATGTTTAGATATTCTCTTGAAAAAGGGTATAAAGGTATACTATTTTGACCAAGCAAGGCCGATCTCTGAGATTGCTTTAGCGGTATTAGAATATGCCACAGGCGGATATATCTATATTACGGCATCTCATAATCCCAAGACTGATAATGGGTTTAAGATAGGTAATGAATTAGGAGCACAGTTATTTGGTGTTCAGAAGCAGGAGATATTAAAGTATATAGCAGATACTTCGATGGATGATATAGAAGGTATAAAGGGTTTACCCAGGAAAGGAGAGGTTAGGTTACCTTTATATAAGAAGGGTAAGGAGTTTGATGAGGTGTTTAGAGATAGGATAAGTGCGCATTTATTAAGGGTTAAAGAGAAAAAGAGTTTAAAGATTTTATATGATCCTTTATATGGGACAGGGTTAAGTATAATTCCCTATTTATTGAGTGATTTAGGATATGAGTTTGAGATATACGAGCCGCATAATAGATTTGATGGATATTTTCCTGGATTATCTGGTGAAGATGGTAAGGTATTAAATCCTGATCCTGCAGAGAAGGAAGTATTAAGGGAGGTATTAGAATATGCCAAGGATAAGGGATTTGATATAGTTATTGCCACAGACCCTGATAGTGACAGATGTGGGATAGCTATAAGAGATGGAGAGAATAATTGGGTTATATTACCGGCGAATGATTATTGGGCATTGTTAGTGTGGATAAGGATGGAGATGTTAAAAGGATTAAGAGAAGAAGGCAAATTACCTGAAAGTTACGAGGTTCTCTTTAAAGATGGCTATGTAATAGAGACCTGGGTAACCACTGATTTAATAGAGAAGATAGCAGGTAAGTATGGGTTAAGAGTGGAGCGGCCGGCAGTAGGATTTAGCAAGATAGCGGAGTTAGGATTAGATGAGATAATAATGCCTAAATTATTTGGAAGGTATGGAGTGGAGTTTACAGATGAGAGAAAAGTTGCCTACAAGAAGTCTCTCTCAAATTTAAGAATTGATTTATTTAAAGAGAGATATAGCAAAGGAGTAATTGAGGAGATATTGGGATTATACCGTGGTTATATCTTAGGAGGATTTGAGGAATCAAATGGTGCATCTTTAGGAGGACATATATTAGAGAAGGATGGGATATTGGCTGGGGTGGTAATGTTAGAGGTTTTTGAGTTTTTAGCGTCTAAAGGCATAACTGGTTGGCAGGCATTTTTAAAGATGTGGAGGGAGTTTGGATATTACGCTACCGTTAATCTACCTTTAAGTTTAAAAGGACCGACAGCAATGAGGGATCGGGATGAGATAATGAAGAAGGCAGAGGATTACTATAATAAGGTAAATAGAGGTGAGGAATTAGTTTTAGGTGGCAAGTTGGTGATTAAAGCCCAAAGGGGAAAAGATGTAGCAGGATTTGATGAGAAAGGGTTTAAATTTATCTTTGAGGATAATAGTTGGGTAATCATAAGGCCATCAGTGACAGAACCCAAGATTAGGTTTTACGGGCAGGCTATTGTAGACAGTAAAGAATTTGAAGGTAGGGTGGATAGAGATATAATTGCCATAAAGGATTTAGAGGATAAGAAGTTAGATAAATTTGTGAAGGGAGTAATTGAAGAGATAGAGAAGGAGGCAAAGGGTGAGGTTGTAGAAAGAGTAAAAGTAAGTAAGGAAGAGATAAAGAGGCCGGTATTGATATTTGATATAGATGGGACATTAGCCGAGAGGAAAGAGGTTTTAAGTAGAGAGATAACCGAGATATTAAATGAATTTATGGATAGAGGGCATCTGGTAGTAATAGTTACTGGTAATCCTTTAGACGAGGAGTTAAAGAAGAGATTAGAAGGGATATGGGGCAAGAAGAATCTGATTTTAGGTGTAAATATCTCTACGCAGATGTTTTATTTTGAGGAAGGATTAGCAAGGGAATTTATAGGATATCGTAAAGGGATAAGAGGAGAAGATAAAAAGAAAATAATATCAATTATTCAAGAATTTATTAAAGGCACAAAGGAAGATAGATTTGATTACGCATTAAGTTTATCTGAAGAGGATTTGGCAATTTTAAAAGATGTGTTAAGAGAAGGAGGATTAAACATTGAAGACAGAGTTACGCGAATAGCCTTTAGATATGAAGGGTTTAAAGATAAGATGAGCGAGGATAAAGCAAGAGAGATAAGGCAGGCAATGGTAAGTATTTTAAGGGATATTCTAAGAGAGGAAAATATAACAGGTTATGAAGTAATTATGGAAGGGAAAACCACAATCGCCACAGGACCTGTAGGTATAGACAAGAATGATGCCATAGGATTTATTTTGGAGCATTTTGGTTTGATGGCAGAAGATGCGATATACTTTGGCGATGAATTTATCCCTCAAGGCAATGACTGGCCAGTGGTGGGGGTAGGAGGACTAAAGATATATTCTGTAGGCACCAAGGATAATCTACCTATCAATGTAGAGTTTATTGGTCAAGGACAGCAGGCGACATTGGAGAAATTAAAACAGATAAAAGAAAGTAAAGAAAGTGACAATCATTTACAAAATATGGGGGATTTAATTCACATTTTTAATGCTGAGGCAATAAATGAGTTGATAGAGATAAGTAAAGAAAAAATATTAGTTTTCTATATAGCCCATATTAATAATGAGTTAATATATATAGGTTTACCTTATGGTTATAGGTTAGATTCGTTGTTGGCTGAAGATAAATATCTAAATGTAAAAGGGTATTTCCGAGGCACGATGGTAGGTAGGGTTGATTTAGAAAATGGAGAATTAAGATTAGACCCTCCGATAAGTAAAGAGGAATTAGATAGTTATTGTAAAAGCAAAGGCATTTCATTAAAGCAAGCAGAGGTTGAGATTATAAATGATTATGAATATTTATTATTCAAATTTTTAGAGTTTATAAATAAGGATAAGCCTTTAGTTATAGGGAACACCTTAAGAGATATTTATAAGAGAATAAGAGGATTAGTGATACCCGAGAATATAACAATAGATAGATTTTCACGTTTAATTAAACTTATTAAGGAAGGTAAAAGAGTAGAAGTGATAGTTAGTGATCCCTTAGGTTTGCACTTAAAAGTTATTTCTCAAATAGTAGAAATAGTAAAAGAAACAGTGGTGGGTATTAGGTATAAAGATATTTTAGTTGATGCTGCATCTACTTGGGATTTGATAGAATTAGCTGTAAAACAAGGGGATAGAGTAGAAGTTATTGTTGAAGGCGAAGATGTGCAGGCAGATGAAATTTTAGGAGAAATAACAAATATTATAAAAGGAGAAGGTTTTAACCAAGATAGACCTACAATGGTAGTGGATTTAAAAGATATTAATAGAGAAACCCCAGCATTTTTAGATTATAAGGGAGAAACATCGGTTTTAGTAGATGTAGCAAATGAGAAAAAAATATATTTAGATTGGGAGGTAGGTAGAAAAGGTTATGATAGCGATAGTTGGGGAGAAAGTTATTTTAGTTATGTAGATGGTCATGTTTCCACTTGGTATCCTGGGGATTGGAGATTAAGGGAGCGGGCTAAAAAATATCGTTTTGTTGGTCTTTTTGATAATGAATCAAAAGAGATACATTTAAAATCTAAAAAGGAATCAAAGGTAGACAATGAAGATAAGAATGTTATAAGAGGATATTTTGAGTCATTAGGATTAAAGGTAATTTGGCATGAACCTTCCAATAATAAGGAAGAGGTAAATTCCTTTGGTATGCCGGTCGATCCGAATTCTCAAGCCCTTTCTGAGAAACAATTCGGTAAGAACTGGGTGTCAGAAGGATTTAAGGTAAATGATTTAGAGAAAGGTTTAGAGATAAAAGGTCTAACCAAAGAAAATGCTTTAATCCTAAAACAAATAATAAACCAACTATTAAAAGCACTCACCAAAACCGGCCCACCAGAAATAACCAATAGATTTAAAGAAATATTACCACAAATAAAATTCTCTCTTACCAATGATCCCCAAAAATTAGGAAAAGACCCAAAAACCGACCTACCTTATATTGCAAGTTGTGATATTCAAAATAAAGAAGTTTACCTACATATAATTCACTTCTTCAGACAACCACCTCCTAAACAACTCGAAATCCTCTACCATGAACTCATCAGCCATATCACTAAGAAAATCACCAATGAAGAAGAGGCGATGGAAGATACAGAGGAGTTCTTTGCGAAGTTAGAAGAATTGAGTGAAGAAGAAAGGCG
>JAMWBQ010000095.1 GCA_023819315.1 Candidatus Omnitrophota bacterium | reverse complement strand
TCGTCAGGGTAATTACTTCTTCCATAATACCACCTCCTTTTTGCTTCTAAGAGGTGGTATTTTACATCAAGTTACCCTGACATTTCTACTTTGCAATAAGGTGACATTATTATATTGCGGTGACAGAAAAAATTTCTCTTCCTCAGTAGGTAGTTTCTATTACTCTTATTAATAGTAAAAAATTATATCTTTTTAGATAAACGAATTCATTATCATATAATTATTCTGAAACCTCTTTAAATAAGAGGAGATAATTATCCTTACAGGGTAGAAATTGGAGGGAGTAAATTCATAAAATCCTAAAAATTAGCTTTAACATAACTCTTATAGTTTCTCATTATTTCTTTCAAGGTATCTGAACCAAATTTATCCAAAAAAGCTTCGGTAAGAGCGATTGCTAACATACTCTCGGCAATTACTCCTAATGCTCCTATAACGCAAATATCTGACCTTTCTACTATAGCTTTCTCAGCTTTTTTATTAGATAAATTTACTGACGATAAAGGATTAATTAAAGTTGGTATAGGTTTTGCTGCTATCCTCACTACGATAGTCTCGCCATTAGATATACCACCTTCTATACCACCGGCATTGTTACTTTTACGGAAAAAACAATTTTTTAAACCTAACTTAGACCTACTTTTAGAAAAACATATCGCATCATGTGATTGAGAACCTCTACTCTGGGCATAGTTTATTCCCCCTCCTATTTCTACTGTTTTTACCGAAGGTATACTCATTAAATAATAAGCTATCTTAGCATCTAATCTCCTATCCCAATGCCAACCACTACCTAAACCATAAACTACATTATCCGCCCACACCTCTACTATACCTCCTAAAGTATCGCCTTCAGCTTTTGCTTTCTCTATCTCTTTTATCATTAACTTTTCTTTTTCACGATCGATACAATTTAACTTAGATGATGATGTTTTTTCTATTATCTCTCTAACACTCTTAGGTTTATAAGAAGAAATTATTTTACCTACACCCACTACGAAACTACCTAAATTTACATTGAAGTTATTAAGGAACTGTTTACATACCGCACCTATACATACTCTTGAGACCGTTTCCCTGGCAGATGTTCTTTCTAAAATATTCCTTATATCTTTTTCTTCGTATTTCAAACAACCAGCTAAATCAGTATGGCCGGGCCGAGGCACAGATAAAGGAGGTAAAAAATCTTTTTCTTGCGTGAATATCTTCTTATCTTTGTTCCTCACTAACATACATATAGGACTACCAAGAGTAATTTTATTACGTAACCCCGATAAAATCTCTACTTTATCCTCTTCTATCTGCATCCTATCTCCCCTACCATAACCACTCTTCCTACGTGCTAACTCTCTATCTATGAAATAAGTTTCTATCTTTACTCCTTTAGGAAAACCTTCTAAAATAGAGATTATTCCTTCTCCATGGGACTCACCAGCAGTTAGAAATCGCATCTTCCCCTCCTTACTAAAAACCAATAAAGGTAAAAATACCTTCCGCCCAGATTAAAGAAACAAAACTCGCTAAGGAAAGATATGGTAAATAAGGAACAATATGAGACTTTTTAAATAAAATAGCAAATAGAGAATAAAATAATCCAAAAAAAGGAGCAATAAAAAAAGTAGTAATAACTGATTTTGTTCCCAAGAAAACTCCTACCATTCCCATAAAATCCACGTCCCCTAATCCTAAACTTTCTTTTTCTCCCTCTATAGAATCCTTATTGTTCAAACCAAGATATATACCTAAAAGAAGGTCACCAAACAATTTAAAAAGATAAGTGAACCCCAAACCAAAAACTAATCCCTTAAAAGAATTTACTATAGGTAAATTCTCTATAATACCACTCTTTAAATACTTACTACTTTCATATAATTTAAAAATTAAACCCAAAATTATCCCCATAGGACAAATGTATATCGGTATGGCACGGTATTCTATATCAATAAAAGAAACCAAGATAAGTAAACTACTAAAGAATAAAAATTCAAAAAAATTCCAAGAAAAGGAAAATCTTTTATAAAGATACACGGTAACTATGCCAGTAATTAACTCCACCATAGGGTAACGTAAACTTATCTTACTATTACAGTATCGGCACTTACCTTTAAGCAAAATAAAGTAACTTATTAGGGGGATATTATCAAACCAATTTATAGTCCTCCTACAAGATGGACAATATGAACGGGGTTTTACTATAGATAAACTCTTGGGGAGTCTATAAATACATACATTTAGAAAACTACCTAACGAACTACCAAAAATAAAGGCAATTAAACCATCAATCATTTTTAAGTTTTTTAACTAATAGATTGTATATTATATTTTCGTTAATCTCAATTCTTTTGTCATGCCAAATCTCCTGTGCCTTAATTGCCTGATAAATAAGCATCCATAAACCATTTATTGTTCTAAGTCTCTTCTTTTGAGCATCTTTAATAAGAGGTGTAGATAGGGGATTATAAATTAAATCGTAAACAACTAAATTCTTTTCAAAGTCTTTTAGTTCTATCACTAAAGGATCTTTTTTATGTAAACCTACACCGGTAGCATTGATTAGTAAACCTACGTCTTTAAGAGAAATTTTATCTTTATCTCTGATAACATTAGTTTCTAGGGAAGGGAAAAATTTTCTTATATGTAGGGCTAATTCTTTGGCTTTCTCGTAAATAATATCATAATAAATTATTTTATTAACTTTTGCTTTAGCTAAATAAACGCTTATCGATTTTGCTGCCCCTCCTGCTCCTAAGATAAGAATATTCTTATTCTGACAAATAAAGTTGTGTTTTTTAAGAGAACTTATAAAACCTATACCATCGGTATTAAAACCATAGGTTTTATCTCTCCATATCTTTATGGTATTAACTGCTCCAATAATAGAGGCTTCTTTATCAATACTATCTAAATAAGGGATAACTTCCTCTTTATAAGGTATAGTTACGTTAAAACCCCTAAAACCCAAAGATACTGCTCCCTTTATAGCTTCTCTCAAATTAGAGCTATTTACTTCAAAACAAAGATAAATAGAATTAATTTTTGAATGTTTAAAAATATAGTTGTGAATTTGGGGAGATAAAGAGTGTTTAAGGGGTAATCCTATTAAACCATATAGAGTAGTCCTACTATCTAACATCAAATATACGAATAATATTTTTACTTATCAGGATGACTTATTGAGGGCGTCTAAATAAGCTTTTATGGAAGCTTCTATTATATCTGTGCTTGAACCTCTTCCAATAAAAGTTTTATCACCTACCATTATTTCCACTCTCACTAAACCTTGAGCGTCTTTGCCACGAGTAATTGCTTCTAATTTATAATCGATTAATTTTACGCTTTTCCCCACAATCTTATCTATAGCTCTATAACAGGCATCTACAGGACCATCACCTGTGGATTTTGCTTCGTAAACTTTTCTTGTATGTTCTATCTTAATAACTGCTTGAGGAGTAATATCTGTACCTGTAGTAACTCTTACAGAAACTAACTCGTAACCTCTCTTTTTTAATCTCGTTTCCTCCTCTACCAAAGCAATCAAATCATCATCAAAAATTTCTTTCTTCTTATCCCCCAATTCTTTAAATTTCTTAAATATCTCCTCTATTCGCTTATCATCGAGTTTGAACCCTAACTCCTTTAATCTTTTAATCAAAGCATGTCTACCCGAGTGTTTACCTAAAACCAACTCACTACCTTTAATCCCTACATCTTTAGGATCAATTATTTCGTAAGTAATTCTCTTTTTTATAACCGCATCCTGATGTATTCCTGATTCGTGTCTAAAAGCATTTATACCTACTATAGCTTTATTAGGGGGAACAGGAAAACCTGTAAGTGCGCTTACTAACTTAGAAGTCCTCATAATCTGTTGAGTTTCTATATCAGTATAAACCGAACTAAAAACGTCTTTTCTTGTTTTTATTGCCATTACTATTTCTTCTAAAGAAGCGTTTCCTGCTCTCTCGCCAATACCATTAATCGTACAATGAACCTGGCGACTACCTGCTAAAACAGCGGAAAGGGAATTCGCTACAGCCATACCTAAATCGTCATGACAATGTATGGAAACGGTTGCTTTATTTATATTAGGAACGTTATGGAAAATATCTGTAATCAAAGAAAAAATCTCTTGAGGATAACTGTAACCTACCGTATCGGGTATATTTATGGTAGTAGCTCCTTCTTTTATCGCTATCTCAATTATACGAAAAAGAAAATCCCTCTCCGTGCGAATGGCATCTTCAGGAGAAAACTCAATATCATCGCATAAATCACGAGCAAATCTCGTTGCTCTTCTAGCTATCATTTCAATCTCATCTTCTGCTTTCTTAAATTTGTATTTGAGGTGAATCTTTGATGTAGCAAGAAAGATGTGAATTCTTGGATGTTTTGCTGGTTTTAAGGACTGATTAGCTACCTCTATATCCTTATCTAAACACCGCGCTAATGCACAGATAATGCTCTTCTTTATATTGCGAGAGATTATATTAACTCCTTTAAAATCATCAGGACTCGCGATAGGGAAACCTGCCTCTATTACATCTACTCCTAATTTCTCCAATTGAAAAGCAATCTCTAATTTCTGTAAAGAAGTTAAAGAAGCGCCGGGAGCTTGTTCTCCATCCCTTAAAGTAGTATCAAAAATAATTACTTTCTCTGCCATATTGCTATCTACTTAAGTTTTTTATTTTATCCATGGCATCATTTTTCTAAGCTTTTCTCCTACCTTCTCAATAAGATGCTCTTTTTCTTTCTTCCTTAAAGCATTAAATACTGGTCTCCCCATACAGTTTTCCATTATCCACTCTCGTGCAAACTCTCCTGACCTAATCTCTTCAAGAATATTTTTCATCTCCTTTTTTGTCTCCTCGGTAATTATACGTTTACCTCTGGTGAGATCACCATACTCGGCAGTATCAGAGATAACTTCGCGCATACCTGATATTCCTTTAGAATAAATTAGATCGGTAATTAATTTTAACTCGTGACAACATTCAAAATAAGCAACCTCTTCTTGATAACCAGCCTCTATTAAAGTTTCAAATGCTCTCTGTATAAGCTTAGTCACTCCCCCACATAAAACAACTTGTTCACCAAATAAATCTGTTTCTGTTTCTTCAGCAAATGTCGTTTCTATAACACCTGCACGTGTTCCTCCTAATGCCTTAGCATAAGCTAAAGCAGTTTTTTTTGCTTTCTTGCTGGCATCCTGATAAACTGCCACTAAACAAGGAACACCCTTTTTCTCTAAATACATATCTCTAACCAAAGTTCCTGGACCTTTAGGAGCAACCATATAAACATCTACGTAAGGAGGGGGAACAATTTGACCAAAATGTATATTAAAACCATGGGAAAAACCAATCGCTTTATTCTTAATGAGGTTTGGCTCAATATCGTTCTTATAAACTATAGGTTGAATATTGTCCTGAGTAAGGATATGGATAATATCTGCCTGCTTAGAAGCTTCTCCTGCAGTTAATGGTTCAAATCCATCTGATTTTGCTTTTTGATAATTGGCTGTTCCCTCCAACTCCGCTACTAAAACCTTAATTTTGGAATCGCGCAAATTCAAAGCCTGTGCTCTACCCTGTGCACCATAACCAATTATAGCTACTACTTTGTTACGTAAAATATCTAAATCCACATCTTTATCATAATAAATTTTAGCCATATTTACCTCCTCCTAATTACTTATAGCTAATTTTCCCGAGCGGATAAGCTCTTTTATCCCTATCTTTTTAGCCTCCTGTAATACTTTTTCTATAAGGTGACTATCTCCACAAACTTCTATAGTGCAACTATCTTCCTTGTTATCCAAAACTTTTAAAGAGTAATCCGAGATAAGTTTATCTATTAATCCTACCGTATCTTCCCTTTTATTAATCTTTAATAAAATTAACTCTCTATCAATATACTCCTTACGAGTAAAATCTATTACGGTGATCACATCGATAAGCTTATTAAGTTGTTTCTTTATCTGTTCTAAAATTCGTTCATCTTCAGCATTAACAACAATTGTCATACAAGAAATAGTTGGGTCATGAGTTTCTCCTACAGCTAAAGAGTCTATATTATATCCTCTTGCACTAAACAAAGATGCTACTCTTGCTAAAACACCGAATTTATTCTCTACCAAGACTTGAAGTGTATGTTTCATATCTTTCCTCTGCCACTTATTAAGCCATACCACCGATCATTCTATTTATAGCTTCTCCTGCCGGCACCATCGGGAAAACATTCTCCT
>JAMWBQ010000094.1 GCA_023819315.1 Candidatus Omnitrophota bacterium | reverse complement strand
TTTAATCATTGGCTTAAAAATAAAACAACCGAACCGTCTTGCTTAAATCAGACGATTCGGTCTAAAATCAAATTTAAACGTAAAATATCGCCTCTTTTTCTATACATTGATTTCGGTAGCCTGGCTATCCTAAAAATTTGGACCCACGGCTTTGCCATACCTTCCTTCCTGGGAAGATATGCCTTATAATTAATAAAGATTAATTATAAGGGTCCCTGCCTTACGACAGGTTTGCCTTTATCGCTTCAATGTTTCTAAATAACCAAAATATATATACCATATAAATTTACCTTTTGTCAAGTATATTTTTATGCTTTTCAAATAGTGTAAAATATTTTTCGCACTTTTGATATTGTCAATACCCCCCCCATTTACACACGCCGGGTGTAACACACCCGGCGTGTGTAAAATTAGCAGAAATGGTGCTCCTACTAAATTTAACATTATTGCTTGATAAAAATTTAACATATTGACTTAGTAATAACAGCGTAATTTACAGGATATGGGTATACTAAATCAAACAGAGATTAATGATATCGAAGTAAAAGCAAGGCGTGTGGTAGAAGCCTTTTTTTCAAAACACGATATTTGCTGAGTTTCGTAAGCAGATTAAAGCCCAAGAATACGAGCATACAGATGAACGTGTAGATATTCGCTTAAGCCACCTATCAAAGAACATTTACCACCACTTAAAGTGCGAAAAATTACTTGCTTAATTATTCTTTATTTTTATTTGGAATTCCTTATTATTTTATATTATAATATAAAATAATAAATAGAATTGAGACATAAAGCGATGAAGAGTAAATGTGTCAGGAGATAGATGAGATGGACAAAAAAATTAAAGAGATAACTAAAATACTTAAAAGTTTAAAAGATAGTCTAAAAAGTGAATATAAAGCCGAAATATTAGGAATATTTGGCTCTTATGTGAGAGGAGAAGAGAAAGAGAATAGTGATTTGGACGTCCTTGTTAGATTTCTTGAGGGGGCAACACTCCTTAATTTAGTAGGGCTTGCTAATTTTCTTGAAGAAAGACTTGCTATGAAAGTCGATATTGTACCCATAGATACCATAAGGGAAGAAATTAAAGAAGATATATTAGAAGAAGCGATTTACCTATGAGGGATGCGAAACTTTATTTGAAAGATATATTAGAGGCTATAAATGCAATAGAAGAGTTTGTGAAGGATATAGAGTTAGAGAATTTCAAGAAGGATGATATGAGGTCAAGTGCGGTAATAAGAAAATTTGAAATTATTGGGGAAGCTGCTAAAAATATTCCTGATAGAATTAAAGAGAAGTACCCATACATTCCCTGGAAAGACATTGCTGGAATGCGAGACCGACTGATTCATTTTTATTTTGGAATAAGATACGAACTTGTATGGTCTACAATAAAGTTAGATATTCCGAAACTAAAATCTGAAATTAAGCAGATTTTAGAAGATCTTAAACGAGAGATGTAATTTTTTATTTAAATTAGCAAAAAAGCCTCAATCTATAACGATTAAAGATGTTATTGAAGCCCAAAAGAAAAATACCTTAGATACAATCTGTTTTAAAGAGGATATAATATTTGAGAGTTTTTCTAAATGTGATATAAAACCAGTTTGGTTAAATTTAAAGAAGAGAGAGAAATCCTTAGAGAAAGTAAATCTGGCTTGCTTTGGCAGAGAGGTCCAATGAGACTGAGATATCCAAGTGGGAGAATGAGCACTAAATACTTATTAAAAACCTTATAAACATAATATACGAGAAGGTAAAAGAAGATGAAGAAGGGTTTGTATGAATTGATCAGAAAATATAGCAGAGATGAGGAATTAAATGCAAAAGTGATTGATTTTTGTTTGAGTTCCAATAATATTGTGGGAGAAGATCGGCAAAGACTTTTGAGGATGAGAGAAGAATTAAAATTTTGGGAAGAATACGGTGATATTTATTCTAATTTAGAAAAAGCTTCGGTGTATAAAAATTTACTTCGTGTATTTGAGGATTTTTGCTTTCCAAAAGCAGGAGATGTTTGGCTAGATGTTGGTTGCGGTCCTTTAAACATTAGTGAGTTGATTTATAAAAAGTCAGGAGGTAAAGTAAAAAGCATTGAGGCGATTGATATTGTCTTAGGACCGGCGAGAAATAAGTTAAATAGACTTAATAAAAGAGGAGTTTTTTTTACCGGTTAATCTAAGATATGCTTCTATTACCGATCCTTTGCCTTACCCAGAAAATTTTTTTGATGGAATTGGAGCAAATCTTGTTCTTCCCTATGTAATTGATTTTTGCGGGAAGAAAGGAAAAGAAGCTTTCGCAGGAGTTCTGCAAGAGTTGTTTAGAATTTTAAAGCCAGGAGGTCATCTTGTTTGGTCAACACCTAAAGCAGGAGCAAATTTTTTTGGGTTTTTCTGGCTTCTCTTCCCCGCCTGTTTAATTCTTTTTCTTTTTTAAAAGTATATGAGGGACTTTCTCAAGGTGTAAGAATTTTCAAGCGTTCTTTAGAAATTCAAAGAAAAGGGGAACAAGGAGTTTATAGTTTCCTTCCCAAAAAACAGTTAGAAATTTTACTTTCTAGCATTGGATTTATCAACTTTAGTTGGAGGAAAAGTTTTGCTGGCCAAGTTTGGGTCAATCGCGTCTATAAGCCAGCCCACAATATCAAAAACATATTGGAAAACCCCACGGTAAAATAACCTATGGAGTTTTTAATCATATCCATTGTAAGTATACTCGTATTAGAGACTTTGTCGCCCTCTAAAATGATTAATGATTTTAATTTCCACTTAAAAAACCATTAAAGAACTCTTAATTTTATTGTATTTTTTGGATAAAAAGCATAAAAAAATATTCTTTTTTAAATAAATGTGGTACAATAATTTTTAAAAGAGCAAAAAGGAGGTGGTTATGAAGTGTTTAAAAGGCTTGATTTTGGTAGTTAGTATTCTTCTAATGGTAAGTCTATCTTCTGCACAAGAGATTGCTGAAAAAGAGGTTAGTAGTGAAACATCTGTTCAAGAAGAGGTAACTACTACACAAAAAGAAGTATCTTTGCTTACTCCTACAGAATCTACAACTTTTTCACCCACATTATTTATATTTGATGAAGAGAAAAGCGAGGTTACCTATCTTACCAAGAAAACATCCCACCCAAGATCTACTCTATCTTCTACACTTACTAAACTAATTCGTGGAGGTAAACCTGTATACAAAATAACTCAAGCGGGTAAAGGCGATTACGATAAATACGAGAATATTACTTGGACTGTAGAGGCGGAAATGGAGGAAAAAGATGGTTTCCTTTTACCTAATTATAGCATTCATACTTTAGTAGATAATAGTGGTAAAATAATTGTTAAGTATGAAAAAAATTACGACTATAATAAAGAAAAAATAAGTTATACTGCTACTGATGCTAATGGTAAGGTCTTAAAAAATAATACATTCCCTATGAAAGGTAAAACTGTTGATGACTTTACGATGGTAAGTTTCTTAAGGAAATTTATTCCTCATTTAAATGAGGAAGGTTACAAAACTTACTATCTTTTAACCAGCGAACCTAAACTCTACAAGATAGATATTAAAGTTATAGGAGAAGAAACATTAGAATTACCAGCGGGTAAAATAGAAACCATCAAGATAAGAATTATTCCTGACCTTGGAGTCTTAACAGGAGTTGCCAAAGCAATGGTTCCTCCTACCTATCTATGGTTTACTAAAAAAGAACCTTATATGTGGGTTCAATACGAAGGACTGGAATGTGGTTTAGGCTCAACACATATCGTTAATTACGTTACTCAATCCCAACCACCTTTACCTAAATAGTTTGAGTTTACGTATCTCCCTGTCACCTTTTAAGGTGACAGGGAGATAAATTAACATCTCTTTAAAAAAATAAACCCACCAACTAAAAGTAAAACAAAGATAATAGAGAAAATATCAAAGTATTTTTCTATAAGTAAAGATATCTTTTTACCAAAAATTCTTAACGCTCCTGCTACAAGAAAAAATCTTGCCCCTCTACCAATAAGAGAAGCTATAGATAAGATCCAAATGGGTATTTTGAATAACCCGGCAGTAATAGTAATTGCTTTATAAGGAAGAGGAGTAAAAGCAGCAGTAAATACAGTAAGGAAAGCGTTATCCAAATATTTTTTACCTAAGAAATCAACAGCATTGTGGAGATTATAAGTATCTACAATAATTTTACCAACACTTTGATATAATCCCCAACCAATAAAATAACCAAGATAGGATCCGCAAAGAGAACCCAAAGTGCAAACCAATGCTGATAACCACCATTTCTTAGGATTAACTATACTTATAGCGATAAGTAAAACATCGGGTGGGATAGGGAAAAATGAACTTTCTATAAAAGCAATAATGAATAAAGCATAATGAGCATAAGAACTATCTGCCCATTTAACTGTCCAATTATATAATCTCCTCATCACTATCAAAACAAATTGAAACACAAGAAGTTTATCCTGCCCCTACTTCACTTGGGATTCTTACTCTTTGAGATTCTTATAATAATTGTACAAACTATCTAAAATTGTAATGTTTTCTTACTGGTTCTTTTATATCCCAAACACAAGCTAACCCTTGGGGAAAAGTTACAAAATCTCCCTTACCAAAACTGATCTTTTTACCATCTTTAGTTTCTACGGTAACTTTACCTTCCAAAAAATAGCACTCTTCTGTTTCATCGTAATACCAATCAAATCTTGACACTTCTTTTTCCCATATTGGCCAGGAGAAAACTTTTCTTTTCTCCAGCTCATTTTTACTCAATCTCTCAACTTTTATCTCCATACTACCTCCTCCCTCTTCTAATTATTCTTCTCTATTAAGTTGCCAATAAATGCTTTCGTATATTTAAAATGGTATTTCTTTATCTCATTAATAAATATTTCCATTCTCTCTAAAGAAGTTCTATTAAATTTATAATCTGTACTCACATCTATATCTGTCCCTTCGTAATAAACAAAAGGATTAATTTGTTCAATCTTTGGTATAATCTCTCGATGTGAAACCACAAATCTTAAACTCTCATAAAAATCTTCTTTACTCTCACCTGGATAACCTACAATTAAGCTAACACCAAAATTTAAACCCACTTTGTTTAGTTTCTCAAAGAAATCTACAGCATCTTTAGTAGAAAAACCCTTACGCATATTCTTTAAAGTCCTATCACAACCTGACTCTAACCCTACAAAGAGATTATAACACCCACTCCTTTTCATCTTCTCCAAAATTCCTATATCCATATCTTTACGAATAGCCATTTGCCCTTCCCAGGAGATAGCTTCAAAATTATCCATAATCTTTTCACATAGTTTTTCTAAATAGTTAAGGTCAGCATTTATAAGAGAATCAAAAAATACAAAATAATTCGTGGCGTTATTAACCTTATGATAACGTATCTCTTCTATAACCGACTCCACACTCCTTAACCTAAAACCTCTATATAGCAATCTCTCCGAACAAAAACTACAATTGCGAATGCATCCACGAGAAAATTGTATAGGCAAAGTATCCTTGCGAGGATAATTATTGAAATTCACTCCTCGATAGTAAGGAAAGGGTAAATTTTTAAGAGTATCAAGTTGTATAAATGTTGCCACTCCCTCTCTGTAACTACCCTCTATGAATTGATAGAGAGGTAACTCTCCTTCTCCTACCACAAAGAAATCAACTAAATCAAAAATTTCTTTAGTAAATTTCCCTTTAGTTTTAAAAAACTGACGGCTAATCTCCGGTCCACCCAAAACTACAATTAAATTCTTTTTCTTCCCCTTAATCTCTTTTATAAAGTTAATCGTGGCAATAAAATTGCTCTTGAAACAAGAAAAACCAACTATATCGTATTCTAAAATCCTCTCCCTAACTGAGGTGTACTCCTTATAGAAACTTTCTTTTATAATAGAGGTAATATTTTTCTCTAAAAATAAATTGCAACTAATTAACCACTCCTTCTTTAAATTCTCATCACTAAGATTATAAAAAATATTGTTAATATCAATAATGTCTGTACTTATTCCTTTACTTTCTAAATAGCTCTGTAAAAACCCTAAACCTAAAGGTGGCATTTTGGGCCAAAAGGGAAAAATTATAGCCAAAACAACCTTAGGTAACCCCATACAAAAAACCAATGTCCACTCCCGAAGTGGACATTGGTGAGATTTATCTTATTTGAGCCACCATATACCTACGATTATTAAAATTACCCCAAAAAATTTTAAAGGATTTGTTGGTTCTTTTAAGAAAAATATCCCTAAGATAAAAGAAATAAAAGGGTAGCTACC
>JAMWBQ010000093.1 GCA_023819315.1 Candidatus Omnitrophota bacterium | reverse complement strand
ATAGATTATGAAAGTTTAAAAATAAAATAAGAGGGGGTAGTTATGAGAAGGAGGAAAAGGTTTTTAGTAAATATAGATTTTCAGATAAAGTTTATTTTTAAGTTTTGTCTAATCGTGGTTATAGTTACCTTGTTTATGGGAGCAATTCTATTATTTATGTCACGCAATTTTACTACAGTAGTTATTGAAGATGCTAAGGTAGTAGTTAAAAGAACCATAGATTTTCTTTTGCCTTTAATATTAGAAACATTATTGGTGGCTATAGTTTTAGCTAGTATAAGTGTTTTTATTCTCACTTTGGTTATTTCTCACAAATTTGCTGGTCCCATATATAGATTTAGAAAAGAAATATCTGCATTAAAGGATGGTAATTTAAACGTTAATTTTAAAATACGAGCTAATGACCAGTTCCAAGATTTGGCTAAGAGTTTATCTGAACTTATGGAAACTTTAAGAGAAAAGCAAATTTCCCTTAAAGATAAATGGGATAAGTTCAAAGAAAGTGTATATAAGTTTACAAGTAATAACGAAGAGATTGTTAAACAGGGTAAAGAAATAGATGAGATTTTAAGTTACTTTAAGTAGTTTCATTAATTAGATTTGTAAATTTATTAGCTTGATTTGATAGAATTATAATAAATTAAGAATTAGATGCCTTTTTATTTTAGAATTAGAACATATATTTTTATTATATTTTTTATATTTTTACCAATACTAAATTCCTTAGCTTTATCTTTACAAAGTAGTCATTTCCATATTTATATTCACCCCCAAATAAACACAGTTCAGTTATTAGATAAACTTAAAGTGAAATATTTTCTTAGTTTCTATAGCGAACCCCTTAAAAAAGATGATTTAGAATATTTATTAAAGAAGTTACTTGACGCAATTTATCTAGAAACTTCCGATGCTTTAGATATTCATATGTATAGTTTCCAAATAAATATAGATATCCTACCTAATCGTCAGTATTTAGATAGGCTTTTAACTTCCTATTTTAGAAATTTTTCTTCCGCACCCTCATTCTATGTTTACGAACAAAATAAGATTTACCTTTCTTTTGAGGATATGACTTTAGGTATGCTTGTTCATGAAATAGCCCATGCTATCGTTTCTCATTATTTTGTTATTCCCCCACCTACTAAGGTTCAAGAAATATTATCAGGTTATGCTGAGTATTTGGTTAATAAATCCATAGGTAAAAATAGATCTTATAATTTAAAAGATGGGGAAGATTAAATCAATAGAATTTACCGCTTTTGAAAAGAGAGTTTTAAAAGAGGTATTAAAAATACCTTTAGGCAAAGTACGTACGTATAAATGGATAGCTAAAAGGATAGGTAAGCCTAAAGCGGTTAGGGCAGTAGCTAATGTTTTAAGAAAAAATCCTTATACTTTGTTTATTCCCTGTCATCGGGTAATAAGATCAGATGGTAAGATAGGGGGCTACTCTTTGGGGAAGGGAGTTAAGGTTAAGCTTATAGAGTTAGAGAAGAAGATAAAAGAACTCATTAAATAGGCGCTCTAAACAATTTTTTGATTATAAATTTCACTTCTCCTTTTTTATATCCTCTTAATTTTTAAGATTGAAAAACATATCAAAATAAGTATAATGCTTAAAAAGTATTTAGGTAAATAAAAATTATGATTTTACAAGGGGAAATATTAGTTAACAGATACAAGGTATTAAATATGTTAGGTAAAGGCGGTATGGGGGTGGTATGGAGAGTTTACGATAATGTTATGCAAAGAGAGGTAGCATTAAAACAGTTATATCGTTATCATCAGGAGGAAGATTCCTTAAAAGATAGAGATTATAAATCAAAAACAATAGTTAGTGATATAAAAAGCGATTTTAAGAGGAGTTCTTCTTCAAAAATATATATAACTACTGGCAGAGTAGAGGAGGAAGAGAGGTTACGGTTTAAGCAAGAGTTCTGGATGATGTCTAAACTACGTCATCCTAATTTGGTAGAGGTTTACGATTATGGGACTTTGGAGAATAAAGATGATTATATTACGATGGAGATTGTTGAAGGAGAAAGTCTTCGTAGTCTCGTTTCTTCTCGTCAATTATCGTTGCCTCAGATATATAGGGTAATTATTCAAATAGCCCAGGTGTTAAATTTTATTCATTCTCGTTTCCTCGTTCATAGGGATATAAAATCTGACAACATTTACCTTACACCATCTGAGAGAGTGAAGATGTTAGATTTCGGGTTAATGAAGCAGATAGGTTTGCCCAGTACAGGAGAGGTAGAAGGCACACCACTTTATATCCCTCCCGAAGCAGTTATAGGAGGTATTATTGATGCAAGGTCAGATTTGTATTCTTTAGGTGTTCTCGCTTACGAATTATCTACAGGTGAGTTTCCCTTTTATGGTAAGACAATCGATGAGATAATTAAAAAGCATTTAGAAGAAGAACCAATACCACCGCGCTCTAAACGTGATATGCCTGAAGAATTCAATAGAATTATTTTAAAGTTGATGGCTAAGGATCAGAATGAGCGTTATCTAAATACAGTAGAGTTGCTGAGAGATTTGTCTCAGCTTAGTGGAGAGAAGTATGTAGTAGAAACTTTAGAAGAGAAACGTAGTTATTTAAACTGTAGCGAACTTATTGGTAGAGAAGAAGAGATTAATTATTTAAAACAAGCTTGCGGAGATTTACTTAGAGGCAAAGGAAGAGCTATATTTGTTTCTGCTCCTGCAGGTGTAGGTAAGTCCCGTTTGATTCAAGAGCTAAAGTTACATATTCAGATATTGGGCATTACCTGGACAATGGGTAAATGTTTTGAGCAAGGTATGAGTTTGTATCAACCTATATCAGAAGCATTTAAGCCTTTAGTTTCTTTGGTAAAAAAATCCGTGGTAGATAAATTTGGTAATGTATTAGTTAAGGTTATCCCGGTATTAATAGAACGAGGTTATGTGCCTTTACCTAAATTGGAAGAAATTGAAGAAAAAGTGCGACTTTTTGATAGTGTTACGGGATGGTTGAAAGAAGTAGCCCAAGTTAAACCTCTGGTTATATACATAGAGGATCTCCAATGGAGTGATTTTGTTACTTTAGAGCTATTGAATGTATGTATAAGCCAATTAAGAGATTATCCCATTCTTTTTTTAGGTTCATTTAGGAGTGACGAGATTGAGCCAGGTAGTATAATTTTTAACATGGTAGAAGAAGGGTTAGTTGAAGAGTTAAAGCTTTCTCTTCTTACTCTTGATAAGGTAAGATTAATTATCCAGAAAATGCTTGGTAAAGTAGATTTGAGTGATGAGTTTATAGAATATGTTTATAAGGTTACTGGAGGTAATCCCTTTTTCATTAGTGAAAGTTTACGTAAATTGATTGAAGAAGATAACCTTATATTAAAAAATGGTGTATGGCAATTACATGTGGATGTGAGTTCTTTGTCCATACCATCTTCTGTAGAAGAGACAATATTGTATCGTGTTAATCTATTAGCACCAGAGTTGTTTGAGCTTTTACAGATATCAGCAGTTATAGGTCATAAATTTGATTTATCTATTTTAAAATCAATAATTGAGATAAACGAGGAAAAGTTGTTTACTAATATCAATGAACTTTTGGAACGACAGTTCTTGAAAAAAGAAGGCTCATACTATGTGTTTATTCACCAACGGCTTAGAGAAACATTGTATAACCAATTGGATGAAAATACTCGTTCTCAGTTACATGAGAGAGTAGGTAATATTCTTGAAAAAAGAGTTAAGAGAGAGGGTGAGTTTGTAAGTGAACTTGCTTACCATTTTGCTCGTGGGAAAAACAAAGAGAAAGCTGTTAAGTATTTAGTAGAAGCTGGTCGATATGCTTACACCAATTGTGCTTTTAAGGAAGCAAAGGAGACATTGTTAGAGGCTGAGCGATTAATTTTATCTATTCCTTATCCTCAAAAGCAGAAAGTATTGTTTCAGATTTGGGAGATGGTTGGTATTGCCAGTATGGCTACTGAACCACGAATTGCTATTGAATATTTGGAAAAGGTTCGTTCGTATATTCTGGCTGATAATAGGGTTACGCGCACAATTAGAATTATGAGAAAAATTTTTAAGATCGTAAGGCTTCTATTACCTAATATTTTGGCTGACCGTATAAGTCTTTTTGTTCTCCGGGCTAAAATGGTAGGTAATGAATTTGACCGTAGAGGTAGAATTGTTCCCCACGTTTTTATTCCCCGTTTGATTATTGCTCAAGTATATTTAGCATTTGCTTATTCTTTTGCCGATGAGTATGAGAAGGCTTTTGTTATAGCTAAGTTTAATTTAAATTGTTTGCCTGACCAATTATCTCCCGTACGTGCTGGGATTCTGACAAGCGTTATCAATGCTCAAACAGCCACGGGCAGATTCATAGAAATGGAAGAATATGCTAAAGAAGGTATATCATTATTTAAAAGATTTGAGAAACTTTTTAATCCCAATTTAGATAGGGATACTATGGTAATCAGTGGTTTTGCTTATTTAAACTATGATAACTCTATGGTTCAAAGAGGGAAAAAATTTAGTGATTGTTTAGATAAAGCTATTGATATAGGAGAGAGGTTCAACCATTTAGAATTAGTATGGTGGTCTAATTATGTTAAAGCATTAAGGTTTTCTTATACAGGAGAATACGAACGTTTTCAAGAAGTAGTTGATAAGTTGATCCACTATGTTAAAAAATTTGGCTATACTCAGAGTCATCAGATGATTATTTTGCGTTTACAAGTTTTATCTTTTTTACAGAGGGAAGAGGTAGAACGTGCGGAGAGTTGTGCAGTGAGACTTATGAAAATGGGAGAACAAAGTAATTTCTCAGCAGCAATTTTTTTCGGCAATCTTCTTATGGGGCAAGTTCATCTTTTACAGGGCAATAGAGATAAAGCAAAAGTAAACTTAGAGGTGACTATAATTCTTACTAAGAAATTAAGGACATTTTTAGTTTTGTGTCCAGCTTTATATAGTTTAGGGGAATTATTAATTATGTCAGGTGAGTTTTCTAAAGCAAAACTTGTGATAGAGGAGGCGCATACTATTGCTACTGATAAAGAGACGAGTAATGATTATTTTCAAATACATACATTTCGTCTTTTGGGGAGAATTTATCAATTTCAAGGCGATAAGGAAAAAGCAGATGGTTGCTTATTAAGAAGTCTTAAAATTGCCGAAGATACAGATAATTTTATTCAGAAAGGTTTAACTTACATTGCGTTGGGAGAATTTTATCTCAGTAAAAAAGATTATCCTTTAGCAAAAGAGACATTTAATAAAGCTATAGCAGAGTTTAGAACAATAAAGAACAATTATTATATTTCTTATACAAACGAGATAATGAAAAATTATAATTTATAATATTTATTGTTAAGGAGGCAATATGGCTAAGACGATAGAAGAGATAAATGAGAAAATAAAAAGAGGTGAAGTGGTAGTGGTAACTGCTGAAGAAATTATTGATATTGTAGAAGAGAAGGGTTTAAAAAAAGCAGCTCAAGAGGTTGATATAGTTACCACAGCTACTTTTGGTCCTATGTGTTCTTCAGGAGCGTATATAAATATAGGTCATTCTACTCCCAAGATAAAATTAGGTGGTGGTAAAGCTTATCTTAACGATGTACCTGTTTATACTGGTTTTGCTGCTGTGGATCTTTATATTGGTGTAGCCGCTTTACCCGAAGATGACCCTAAAAACAAGGTATTTCCTGGCGAGTTTAATTATGGGGGTGGACACGTTATTGAAGAATTTGTAGCTGGTAAAGATTTAAAATTAGTTGCTTTTAGTTATGGTACAGATTGTTATCCGCGGAAAAAATTAGAGACATTTATTAATATTAAAGATGTTAATGAGGCGGTATTGTTTAATTTAAGAAATGCTTACCAGAATTACAATGTAGCTGTTAATTTGTCCGATAGGATACTTTACACCTATATGGGTGTGCTTAAACCTAATTTAGGTAATGCTAACTATTGTAGTGCAGGTCAACTCTCACCTTTACTTAATGATCCCTACTATAGAACCATTGGTATTGGGACAAAAATATTTTTAGGTGGTGGCATAGGTTATATTAGCTGGCAGGGAACTCAGCATAATCCTATGGCTCCTCGTAAACCCAATGGTGTACCGTGTTATCCTGCAGGAACTCTTGCTGTTATAGGTGACCTTAAGCAGATGAGTCCTAAGTGGCTGGTAGGAACTAGTATGCAAGGTTATGGAGTAACTTTAAGTGTAGGGATAGGTGTTCCTATACCTATATTAAATGAGGAGATATGTAGATATACAGCAGTGAAAGATGAGGAAATCTGGGCACAAATTGTTGACTACAGTTACGATTACCCTTATGGTAAAAAGAGCGACTTAGGAGAGGTTAATTACAAACAACTTAAAAGTGGCAAAATTGTTGTTCAAGGCAAGGAGGTTCCTACAGGTAGTCTTTCTAGTTATCCCC
>JAMWBQ010000092.1 GCA_023819315.1 Candidatus Omnitrophota bacterium | reverse complement strand
CTTTGCCACTACTAGCTACACCTACGCTTACAAAGGAAATATCAACCCTGCCATCTACCGCACCAAAGGAAGATACCTCTTTGGCATCGGCAAGCTCTTTGGCAAAACCTATTTAGCAGATTGGGAGGAAAGCGATTGGGTTGCTAAATATTCTATGTTAGGTTTTGACGAAGAAAGAAATTTACTTTTATTAGGAGTAGATGAAAAGAGAATTAATCGTAAAGGCATTGAAAAGATAGCTGTATCTTTAGACGGAAGACAAATTTATCATATTTATAAGAGCCTTAAAGTATTAAAAGACGACGTTTACAAGTTATATTTTGATGAATTTGAGTTACCTTTAAAGACAGTTAGATTAACCTCGTGGTTTGGGCTTTTTACTGAAGAGAACGAAAAAGAATATTTGAGACATTATGTTATTTTTATTAAAAATAAGCCAAGAGAAATGTGGATATTTGATAGAAATATGGAAGAAGATAGCGTATACAACCGAATAAAAATAATTTTCGATAATGACTTTATACGAGGAAGACAAATTGCTTTAGAGCATGATAGAGTTAGTGTTAAAACTGAAGATGAGTTGCAAGTTCTTCTAAACACAGTACAACGAAGAGGAAGTTATTTTATTAATGGTGAGTTAGTATCAGAAGTTAAAGATAGATATACCCCTTATGAACATAAAGATTATAAGGCACAGGGTTGGTTTGGAAGAATAATAGAATATTTTGAGATTTTAGTTTCAAAACATCATCAAAATATTTCTATCGAAAATATTCGTAAGTTAGGAGTAAGAGGCTCTCTTAAACCTTTAATTGCGGTTATAATAATTGGCGTTGGCTTAATTACATTAACATTACCATTACTCCTTTTAATTACAACTAAGCTACTACGTTTCTTGTATTTTGAGTTTCTATTTAAGAAATCACAAAGAAATAATTCGGGTGCTACTCAATCAACAATCCACCATATTATACGTCAAATAAAGCAAAGGATAAAGGTGCGGTTGTCATCACAAAATAGATATCTATATTTACTTGGGCCATTTACCCATTATTTGGCGAGATTTTATAATATTCAAGATAAAAATAAATTAGAAAATCTCTTAAAAGAATATTATGAAAATGATCATAAAGAAAAATACAATGAAGCTATAGAAGAATTACACAACCTTAATTTTGATGATTTAGAAAAAAGATACGAATTTATCGAAAAATGGTTTATTGAACCCATTGTACATTTCTTCCTGTCAGTGATGATTGTACAACATCAACGTTGGGATGATTATAATAAAGGGAAAGTAAAAGCCGAAGATGCTAAAAAACATCCACCATTTAGAGATCAAGATTTAAGGAGGTTGTTGGAATTTATTAAGGCAGATAAAGACAATAATGATTTTAATGCCCAAAATGACCCAATTCTAAGATTTGGTTGGCGTAAGTATTTATTTACTCTAATAGGAATGGTTCCTAAAAATATTGAAGATCCAAAAGATGGAATAAAAGCAATAGCGAAGATAGTTGAAGAGAAGATTTTAGGAGATATTAATGAACCTAATACTGTGCGTAATTGGTTAAGACAAGAATATCAAAAAAGAGGTTTAAGCTATCCAATTTATCCTCTAAATACCAGAATTTGGGGTAAAATTTTAAGAATTAGTGGTATCTTGTTAGGTTTAGGATTATTTAGTTTAGTTGGAGTTATACCGTTTATTATTGCTTTAAGAGCTGGAACACGTACAATTTGGCACTATTTATTTACTGGTTTTATATCTTTTATAAGCTGGCAGTTGATTAAAGATAGTTGGAATTTAGCAAAATATACAGATTTTCATTTAGGATTATGGCTTAAGGGAATATGGTGGATAATGACTTCTAAGTTAAATGATGATCTGCATAAGGATGTGGTATTATCCAAAGTTTTAAAACAAAAGAGGAGTTTCTTTAGAAGATATTTAGGTTGGTTAATTGGGGTTAATGCGCTCTTATGGTTTAGTAGTTTATATTATGGAGCGAGTTTCTGGGCAGCTATATGGGTTGTAGTTAGTTTATTGGCTAGTTTATTGGGCTTATTTATTTGGGCAAGAGGGGTGGCTAATAATGGTTTTATTAGAAAATGGATTGGTAGAGCTCTTTTTATAGTGGCTTTTGTTGTTAGTTTGGTAAGTATGGGTTTAACAATATTTGGATTTTTCTCTGAAGGCTATCTTTTCTCATTTAGTTGGATAGTAGGATTTCCGATATTAATTCTTACAAGTAGAGCTTCTATTAGAACTTGGTGGTATCTTATTGTGGAAGCAAAAGCCCATAGTAAGGAAAAACATGAGAGATGGGATGTATTGCATTCTTATGAAGAGATTTCTAAAGAGCATATAGATAGGATAAGAATTCTCGGCCAAGAGGCTGAGGAAGAGAAAATAGAAAAAGAATATTTAAGAGAGGTCTATTTAGAAATTCTAATTGAAGGGACTTTGAAACGACATTATTTAATTGATGAAAACGAAGAGACAGCATTAAGGAAGGTTGTAGAGGATAGAAATATAACACAAATGCCCCAATTAAAAGACCCACATGCGAAGATAGAGATAATTAAATGGTTTAACATGGTTTTGATGACTAAACCTGGCGAGATTGGAGGAAAAATTAAATCTATAAATCTTGCAGAACAAATTCCATGGGTTTATAAAGGCGTGGGTAAAAAGACAATCATTCCTTTAGATTTGTTAGATATTAAAGAGGCAACTATGGATGATACCAAAGAAAAAACCAAGGTTTTAAAGACCGCTTTTTATATTATAAAAGAACAAAATCTTGTTTCCTGGGAGAGGTATTTAAGATACTTATTAGGTACATTAGGTAAACTATCAAACGATAGCAACTCAGTAAAAGCATTGATAGATAAATTAATGAATTTAGAACTTTCTTTTGCAGACACAGTTACCGTAATTGTTTCAGCGGTATATCCTGACGAACAGTATCCAAGTGTAAAGTATAATAAAGATACTGAACAATTTGAAGGAACTCCCAAAGCAGTAGAAATTGCCTACAGAATTGTATACGAGTTTATAATGTTCAGAGCAGATGGTTTCTTAAAAACACAAGTTTATGCACAAGAGTCTGCATTGTTAAGTTACAGAGTATTTTTAAAGCATAAATTAGAGCAGATGGCCAAAGCTAATAACCGGTCAATATTAGAAGAAGCCAAGGAATTCTTTAAAGGTATCTATGGAGATAAAGAAAATGTAGAAGATGCAGTAAAAAAAGTTAGGGAAACTCTTAAGAATAAGTTAAATAGAGAACCAACAGATGAAGAAATAGCTGTTCACCTTATTATCCATCGTTTTGTCTTTATGATTACCTGTCACGAGGATATTAATCCGGATAAACCGAAGAAGGGAGCGATAAGTCTTTTAATGAATCAACTAAGTGATGAAAGGAACTGGAGATTAGATGAGTTAGCTTCTTTAGAAGAAGTTTTAAAAGATAAAGATGGGATATACAAGGTATTAGTTTCTAAAAAAGTGAGTAATAAGCCGGAGAATAAAGCGTTTTATAACTTTTCACAAAAATTTGCCGACGGTTGGCCAGTTAAAACAAATACTTGGTCAGTAACTGCTAGATTTATTGAGGAATATCTTTTACGTATAAATCAAACAGATGCAATTATCCATAACGCTGATCGAGACCATTTCTTCTACCCATCAAATGTTTTCTTAACTCCTATTTTTGTATCTCCACGTTTTGTGGAAGAAAAAGATTTAGGTTGGCTATGTACACGGCTTGAGGTTTATGTAGATGAATTTATGCCCCCTGCATCAGATCATAGAGTTGCTGAAGATAACTGGAATACAAGGGTAATACCTGTGGAAGCTGAAGTTGGTATGCATGCCTATTATGGTCCTGGGATTATTCGTTGGGATGTAATGAGAGTTTGGGGTTCTTATATGGATAATATTGAAGATACAGGTGCTGCAATTGAAGCTTTAAAACTTGGTTGGAGAGGAAGTTACACTCCTTACTTTAGATGGGCCCGTCCAAGAGAGATGGTTTTAGGCGCTATACCTACTTTCCAGAATAGATTCGGTGGTTTAGTTACAGATACTACCTTACAACCACATTTCCAGCAGTTATTGAAGAGTGATATGCTTGATTGGACAGAGAAACTATCTTTATTTGAAAACTTTGATTTCTATTTCAATAAACCTATAGTGCCTCGCTATAATCTTTTAATTTTCTTATTTGCAATGTTTGTCACATTTACTCCTTTTGCTTATTTGGCAATACCATTATTTTTTGTAGGATTGCAATATATTTTCTGTCAAGCAATTACTGCTGGGGGTCCAAGAATATTTATTAATCAACCCAAGCCTTGGCTAAACAAAAAATTTGCAGTAGTCATTACGATTGGAAGCCATATCTTACTTGCAGTAAGTTTGGGATTATTTTTAGGTTGGTTATTAGCACCGGCATTACCTTTTAGCTACTTTACTATAGGTTTATCTACTTTAGTTATCTTTGGTTTGATCACTGCTTTTAAAGGATACTTTAAAGTAGCTAATTGGTTTGCTGGTTATGCATTATATTTAAGAAGAATGTGGAGTTTAGCGTTTACATTTATTCCGATTATACCATTACATGAAGAAAAAGTTAGAAGCGCCTTTGAGGGAACAGCAGGAATATTTTCTTCGGGCATCAAAGATATCTATTATCCGCAATATAGTTTTAGTCAACTTTATTTACTTTATAAACCTGGTTTTAAATGGGCAGTGATACTTTTGACCATTTTTATGTTTGCGCCGTTCCATCCTTTTGGCATAATAGGACAGCTGTTCTTCTATCTCTTTCCACTTGCGTTTCTCTTTGGTCCTTTCTTAAAGAACGGTTACACCAACAAAGAAGTAATTGCAGGTATCTGGAGTAGTTTGGCTACTTTAGTTATATGTAGTATCATGCCATCTTTACCTATTTGGTTAGGAATAATACCGTTTATAGTAATGTTTGGAATAGGAACTTATAAGGCAGTATCTAAAGCTGGAAAAGGTAAAAAATTAGTCACCGCATATAATTATTTTGTCCATGACCGTTATATAAGAGGTATTACTCAAGGATTTTTGGCTTTAGGGTATACTGTGGTGGAGATGGCAACTCAATTGTTTTTTATTCCTTTCTCTTTTATGGCAGCGTTTATAGATAAAGTTTATAAAAAAGATTACGAAAGCAAAACCAAAGAAGTAAGCACTTGGAAGAAGAGGTTTGATTCAATAAATGCTGTAATACTTTTAGAATGGCTTAAAACAACTGTTGCTAAAACCACTCGCAAAAATGGCATACCTCAAGTTGAAAAGGGGAAGCCCAAGAACGAGCCATTAACTTTAAGGAGTTTCTTTGAAGGAACTAACCCAGGAATAACCGGTCCTAAAGAAAAAGGTTTAGAAAAAG
This sequence comes from Candidatus Omnitrophota bacterium, assembly GCA_023819315.1. Classification (GTDB taxonomy): domain Bacteria; phylum Omnitrophota; class Gorgyraeia; order Duberdicusellales; family 4484-171; genus JAMWBQ01. The sequence goes on along the minus strand of JAMWBQ010000092.1, from coordinate 1,080 downwards.
ATAAAGAAGTAGAGATAAATCCAGTTAATGAAAATAAAGATGAAAGATTATGGATAGTCGCACAATGGCATTCAATAATTTCATGGTTAGTTGGTTTGTCAATATTAGGGTTAGCAAAAGTATTATTTGTTTGGACTATTCTTGCAAGTATAGGTTCAAGTTTAGTTGGAATTTCAATTATTAATGTGATTTTTGCAATTATATATATTTATAGCTATGGACATTTTACTGAAGATGTTGAAGAGATTTCTTTTGCTTACTATGTCAAATGGCTTCGTTTAAGTTTAGTTTATAGTTTTGTTGTTCCCGTATATTGGCTGTTAGTTGACTTACCAGATACTATCTTTAACAAAAGATTAGATTTCTTTTTGACTTTAAGACTAAATTTACTTTCACACAAAGATATAAGTTTGGACAATGTGTGGGAAGAGATTTCAAAATATCCTCGCTTAAAGCAGATAATTCTTGATATAAATAATAATAATGAAGGAAAAGCAAAAGAATTTGTTGAGAAACAGTATAAAGCAATAATAGCAATAAGAGAAAGAGTCAAAAATCAATATATTCTCTTTCAGATAAGAAAATTGTTGAAAAAAAATAATAATACTGTTAAGTTACGTCAAGCAAAAGAACAAAGTAATATTGAGCCAGTGATTAATCCTATCTGGGACAGCCTAACCTTACGTAATCTCAAGAAAGCCCTCCTTGATGTAAATGACCACAACCCAGATAAAGCCAAAAAAGCTCTCTTTGATAAGATGTGGGAAATCCAAAAACAAAAATCCCAAAAACAAGTAGACCAATTCTACAAAGACCAATTACCTCAAATTGTTCAAAACAATTTACCTGCTCTTCGTCAAGCCAAACAAGCAAATGACCATACTCAACTTATCAGTGACCAATTCTGGCAAACATTACCCGAAGACTTTAGAGAAGCTCTCTTAGATATAAATGACCGCAATCCTGATAAAGCCAAAAAAGCTCTCTTTGATAAGATGTGGGAAATCCAAAAACAAAAATCCCAAAAACAAGTAGACCAATTCTACAAAGACCAATTACCACAGATTATTCAAGCAAACC
>JAMWBQ010000091.1 GCA_023819315.1 Candidatus Omnitrophota bacterium | reverse complement strand
GTAATCCTTCCGGTAATGTATAAGGTTGAACATTTATATCAAAAGCAGATATTAAATCAGTGGTATCATTCCTCCAGCCGGTAAAAATCACTTTATCATTTAAATTCAAATTTCTGCTTAAATTCCTCAATTCTTTCTCCAGTCCTTTACCTTCTGAATGGTCAGCACCAACAATAAGAAATTTCACCTCAGGCCTTCTTTGAGAAACAATCGCAGATGCTCTAATAAAATCATCAAAGCCTTTTCCTTCCACAATTCTACCAACTACCCCTACAATAGGATAAGAATCTAAGTTAAACTCCTTTCTAATTCTTTCTCTGTTATCCTCTTTAAAATACTCTAAATTTATACCATCATAGATTACTTTTGCTTTCTCTCCCCGAATAAAATCACTATTAAGCTCTTTTGACTTATGATTTATAAAAATAAATCTATCTACCAACTTGGCAAAAAATCTCTCACGCTTGATAAATCTTCTTGTTTGACGGATATGGCAGATACAGGGAATGCCTAAAATTCTGGCTGATAAAATTGCTGGAATTCCAGAGATAATGTTTGTATTTATATGCACTGAATCAATATTGTATCTTTTAATTATAGAGACTAATTTTATGGACAAAGGTAAAATATTAAATAATAAATCCCAGATGAATTTAAAATAAGATAGCCTGCCTTCTTTATCTTCGGTTTCTTCTTTCTTTACCTTCAGCTTAATTATCTCAATCCCTAAATTCTTTATTTTTTCAAATTGTGGGCCTTCATTAAAAGTAACCACAATCGGCTTAAATTTATTTTTATCTAAGTGCTTTAGAAGATTAAACAAACTGTTCCCCGAGCCACCAAAACCAGAAGATGGCTCAAAAAAAAGAAGAGTCATTAATTGATTATTTTCTATAACCATACTATTTTTCAAAAATCAGTTTTTTTATTATCTCTTCAAATTTATTGAACGAGTAGTTTTCCTTAACAAACTCTCTCCCAGCAATTCCTTTTTCAATTCGTCCCTTATCATTACTCAAAAATCTTTCTAAAGCATTGGCAAAAATATCTATTGTATGGATATCATCTCCATCACCTAATATTTCACCTGTATAAATGCCAAATTCTTCCACAAGATTATCAGGGTTTTGACAACTAATTATTGGTTTACCATATGCAAAACACTCAAGAAATGAAACAGGCAAGCCCTCATGTATGCTTGTATTAATTAATGCCCATACTTCTCTAAACATCTTATCTTTTTGTTCATCATCAAGAAACCCCAAAAATTTTAGATTGGGCAGAGAGTTATACCTTTTAATAATTGGTTCCATTATTTTAGGAAAATTTGTTTTACCTGCTACTAAAAAATCAACATCCTTGAATCTCCTTGCTAATTCAAAAAATATCCAAGGTCTTTTTATGGGATCAAGCCTGGCTAAAAAACAAACCGCTGGTTTAGAAGAATAAGAGATTTTATCTAATTTAGGTATACTTACAGGTATGGGAAGTACAATTGGAGAAATATCAGATAAATTATAAAGTATTTTTGCTCGTTCAATCAAAAAATAAGCGGTGGTAGCAAATATTATCTTACGATTAAATAATTTACTCAAACTAATAACCTTATTAATAGAACTCCTTACATTTTGCTCATGAATCTTTAATTCTTCCGGAGATTTTTTGCCTTCCGCCAAAACTTCCCAAGAAACAGTAGCTATCTTCTCTAAGCATTCTTTAGGTCTTGGGTCATGTATCCAAATAATTAATGACACTTTGGGTTGTAAAAAACAAGTATATTGATAGTCTGTACAATATTCTATAGTCATTAAAAAATCAAACCTCCTATTATTTAATAAATACGCGTATTTAAAAATATTAATCAAATTAGAACTTTCCGCATCGGGAGCCAAAATAACATTAGTATTATGAATAGTTTTTATAGTTGGCTTCTGAGAAGGCCGTGTCCAACAATATTTCTATATTAATTAATTTTCCATTAGAGCCAAAATAATCGGTAATATTTTTTGCAGTTTTACCATAACCACCAAACCCGCCTGCCTCTTTATGAAAGAATTCTATATCCAATAACCCTATTCTCACTTTTCTATTTCTTTTAAAGATTCTTTTGAAAATGTATCCTATAGACAAAATAAAAATTATTATTAAAACCACACTTTTAAATACTATTCTTCTCATATCTTATACTATCTACTTATCTTAAATTTTTGAAATTAAATCCAAAACCATGAAGATTTAAAATAATCCCCATAGTATAATAGAACTTTAACTCATTCAAAAAATAATTACTATCAAATTTAAGAATACTTATTAAAAACTTGATGGTAATTAATATCAGTTCTCTATATAACCAAATCGGAACACTAAGAAAATGTTTCCCTGGGATATATTTTTCTTGATAAATCTCAGCATGATCTATACCAACTTGAAAAAAATATTTTCTGAAATAACTCTTATTTAACCTGTGAGGATGTGTGTAATGATAGACAACGATATCAGGGGAATAGGCAATCTTAGCGCCTAATTTATTCCATCTATAACAAAAAGCCATATCCTCGCTCCTTCCTACATCTTGAAAATTACCAAATTTATTAAACGATGACTTTCTTACAATCATATTCGCTCCTATAGGAAATATCTTGATATTATGATTGAATTGTATATATCTGTCACCAAGGTCGTAATACATCAATGGATATTTTAGAAGATTATCTTTGTAATTGCTTAACCACTTTGGTAAAGAAGCGGGTAAAATCGGCATAACTTTACCACCAACCATATCTACTAATTTATTTTGGAATACATTGCTTATATTTAAGACCCATCTTTTATCTACAATACAATCATCATCCGTAAAAGCAATTATTTCGCCCTTGGCTTCTTTGATTCCTGTGTTTAGGGCATAGGGTTTACCTTGTATTGGTTCAAAAATATACCTTAATCTGCCATTGAATTTTTCCTTATAACTTTCAAAGATTTCTTTTGTCTTATCATTAGAATTGTTATCAACTACAATAACTTCATAGTCAAAACTACTATTTAGTTCTTGAACTAAAAGAGAATCTAAGGTGCCTTTTAATCTTTGACAACGATTGTAAGTTGCTATAATTACAGAAATTAAATTTATCATCTTTTAGGTTACATAATTTAATGAACTTAACTTTAGTGACAAAAACATATTGTCGCAGAGAAAACATAACTTATTCATAAATAAGTTACGATTTTTCTTTTTTAAAACAAATAAGGGCCTTCGGATATTTCTTCGAGCTTCTACCATTAAATGCCAATCAAAAGAATATCCTATAGACCTTATTTTATTTCTTATAAGGCAGTCTTTGACAATATGCATAGGTCTTTTATCATCGTTAAAGAAAGGCATATTAATTATTAAAATGCCATTATCTCTTAAAACATTTTTAAGTATATTCAGAACATATAAGGGATCCATCACATGTTCTAATACATCAAAACAGGTAATAATCTCATATTCTTTGCCTTTCAATTGTTTTTGACTAGTAAGAAGGTGGATTAACTGTGCTTTTAAATTTCTTTTATAAAATCTATATTTACAAAACTCTAAGTTTGTAGAAGATACATCAGCTAATGAGACATTAAAGTTATTTAGTGCAAATAAAATACCACCTGTTCCTATACCTGAACCATAATCTAAGTAATTTTTAAACCCATACCTTTGGGCAATATCCAAAGCAAAGGTATACTGTAATGGCCCGTCTTTAATCTTAAAATAGTGCCAATACATTAATTCAAATATTTCCATTTGTGTGGTATTGTAAAATTTGTTAATTGTCTCTTCACTTAATTTTCTATAATTAGCAAAATATTTATTCCATTCCTCTGCTAAAAGCTTCTGGCTTCTTTCTAACAGATATAACACCTCTTCTCTTTCATAACCAAAGTATCCTCGAAGTTCTAAAATAGCACTTTCGGATAAAGAATAATCTCTGAACAATTTAGTTGTTTCCCAAAAATTAATATAATCTTGAAATTTCTGGCCATTGCTAAAATCTATCCTCTGAAAATTGCATAATTCCTTACCATAAAACAATCCTCCCATAATTTTAAGAGCTCCTACTCTCACCCTCCACGGTAGACACTTCTGCTCAAAAACAAATTCTTTTAGCCATCTTTTTGTGTTAGGTATATTCATTTTGCTACTTTTAATTTAGAATTTTTATATTCATAAATCACCATAAATTTTAGTTTCTATTAGTTTCAATAAATTTCTATAAGTTTATATATTCTAACCTTTCTTAAAATATCATCTGTTTTATCTCTTTCAGAACTGCCTTCTCAATTTTAGATAATGAGAAAAGATATATTGTTAGCGCAAGCAAAGATAGAATACTGATGCGATAATAGAAAAAAATTCCAAACTCGTGTTTGGGTAAAGAATATTTAAAAAGAATAACTATCAAGCCCATCAAAAGCGAAGAAAGTAATCCCGGTTTAAGAACATTATATATATCGGATAATTTCAACTGAATAAGTTTCATTGTAAAAGGTAGATATAAAAGCACAGCAATAAGTGAAGAAACTGATACAACTAACCCTACTCCCACTGTTCCCCATATTTTTGCCACAGGGGTAATGAATAAAAAGAATATCCCTACCTGAATTACCCCAAACCAGAATCCTGCTTTAGAATGGCCGGTAGCATTAAATAAAGGGCCCATTGCTACGGGCAGGGTATTAAATAATCCCGCAAATGCTAAAACCTTTAATATCGGTATTGCCTGAAGCCATTTTGACCCGTAGATGATTCGGATTAAATCCTCTCCTAATAAAAATAATCCTAAGCAAAAAGGAAAGGCAAGAATAGCTACTAATTTTGTAGTTTTTAAAAATGCCTGTTTTAAATCGTAAATAGCTGACTGTAATTTAGAGAAAGCAGGGAAGATAACCCGATACACCTTACCGGCAAAGTAATCAGCAAGAAAATTAGATAAGTTAAAAGAAATTGCATATAAGCCTAAGGCAGTAACACCTAACAGTTTACCTACGAGGATATTATCCAAATTCATTTTCAGGAACCAGACCACACCGCCCAGAAACAAAAATTTGCCAAAATGAAACATCTCTAAGGCAATTTTTTTGTCAAATTCAAATTTCGGCCGCCATCGGGAAAAAATAAAGGTAAGAGTATTCTGATATAAGATTTTTAGTATATAGGCAATTACTAAACTCCAAACTCTGAATTTTAAAAGGGCAAGGATAATTGCACTTAAGCTATAGATTATAGCTGTGGTTATCTCTATAATTGCCACTTGTCTAAAACGCATATTTTTTTCTAAGAGCGCATGGGGGACTTTACCTAAACAACTAATCACAAAGATTATGCCTAAAGCACGGATTATGCCTACTACTTCTGTGTTATTAAGGAATCTACCAATTGTTGGGGCGAAGATGTTTAGAATAAGGTAAAGGGTTATACCCAGAAGAGGTATGATAAAGAAAGCGGTATTTGCTGCTCTATCAATATTGTCTTTACGCTGGATAAGGGCAGAGTCAAACCCCATACTCTTGAATAACCCTAAGGCATCTATTGCTACAAAAGCTAAAGAGAATAATCCAAATTCAGCAGGACCTAATAACCTTGCTAAAACGACGGTAGAGATTATCTGTATCGCTCTTTGTAAGAAACTTGAGCCAACTAACCATTTAATTCCACTAATTGTCTGTTTTTTCAATTGACTCATTTCTTTAGATTCCCTTCTCCCCCTCTTCCCCCTAATTACACCCGGCGGGTGTAACTTAAACCCCAGTTACACCCGGCGGGTGTAATTAGAAGGTGTAATTGGGGAGTAGGCTAAAAAATTATCGCTTCCTTCTCAATTTCCCAAAAGCAACCGCTGATAAACCTAACCCTACGGTTAACAAAATCAAAGAACTCGGCTCGGGATTAAGATGACGATCGCTAAACTCTTTAGAAAAATTATTCGTGCTATACTGAGGAGGTTGATTCAAACTTTCAGCTACCATAATGTCAGAAGTAGTATTTGATGTGCTACCTAAATCTAAACTTGAATACGCTGATTCTTTAGACGAAGACGCTCCACCACCACCTCCTCCTCCACTACAGCCATAAATAAGTGCCATTACTAACAAAAATAAAATCTTAACCATAACACCACCCCCTATTAATAATTACCCCTTTTTACACCCGGCGGGTGTAATAGGGGTTATTAAAATACCGAGATAGCTTCTACATAGCTATCTATATCACTTATATCAAACCATTCTCCTTCAAATCTATAAGCATAAACTAATTCTTGCTTAGATAACCAATGAATATAGTCTCCTATACTTAATCTATCAGGATTATCTTTTAAATATTCCTTTATTAAATAAAGTTTATCCTTCGGGAAAAAGTAAACACACATAGATACAAGCCTTGAACCATTAAGTTTTGATGGCTTCTCTGTAAATTCAATAATTTCTCCTTTAGTGCCTAACTTTACCACTCCAAATTTTTTTGCCTTAAATTTACCATTAAGATAATAAACACCTAAAAGATTATGAGGATAAATTGTTTGCGCAAA